>NZ_JAQTHU010000001.1:1362512-1703140 GCF_029433255.1 Lactobacillus sp. ESL0791
TCATCTTGGTTAATTCATCATTGACGATTTTAATAACCTGCTGACCAGGATTCAGGCTTTCCTGAACTTCTTTTCCAAGTGCTTCCTGCTTAATCGTTTTGATAAAATCCTTGACGACCTTAAAGTTAACATCGGCTTCAAGCAGCGCCAAGCGGATTTCCCGGCTCGCATTATTAATATCTTCTTCAGAAATCTTCCCCTTACCGGTTAAATTTCTAAGTGCCTTTTGAATTCGTTCGCTTAAATTTTCAAAAGCCATTGGGCTTATTCTCCCTTCAACTTCTCTAATAATTCATTTATCTTTACCAAAGCAGGCTCTGTAGCCCCCTGCTTAAGCTTACCGGCAACATGCTCTAGGCTCATTTCCAGTTCGTTATAATCCCTCTGCATGTGGAGTCTAGCTTCATATTTTTTCAAGAGCTTGCTGGAACGCCGCAAGTTATCATAAACTGCCTGCCGTGAAACGCCATGATTAAGAGCAATTTCCCCTAATGAAAGGTCATTATAATAATAATCTTCAAAATAAGACCTCTGGCCCTTGGTTAGCAGCGACCCATAATAGGCATACAGGTCGCCAAGTTGTTCATTCTTAATGAGTTCATCCATTAGCTTGTCACCCAGAACAAGTATAGCAAAAAAATTTACTACTGGCGATTGCATTCGCTCCCGAAGCAAAGTAAAAACAGCCAACTTTTCTTTATTAAAAGGGTTAGCTGTTTTCTATTAAAGATTAGTATCCATGTTAAAGGTCATCTTGGACATGTTAATTGCTTCGATCATCATCTCTGGCAATCATTGTTGAGCCATCAATTGACGCCTTTTTCCCTACCAAAACAGTAGTACAGGCACGATCTTTTTGCATAGTTTCTCCTTTGCATTCTTTTATTAGTATTAGGCCAAATCATGGAAAAGGCCAACTGCATAATCAGCGGCATCAAAATCTGCTAGGTCTTCGGCTTTTTCACCCAAGCCCACCAGTTTAACAGGTAACTTCATTTCATTGCGAATTGCCAAAACAACCCCGCCTTTAGAAGAACCGTCTAATTTTGTTAAAACCAAGCCGGTTAACTTGGTCGTTTTATCAAAATCCTTTGCCTGCATGAGGGCATTTTGACCGGTTGATCCATCCAGCACGAGCAAGGTCTCGGTGGGTTCATCCGGGGCTAATTTTTGAATTGTGCGGTCAATCTTTTCTAGTTCGTTCATCAAGTTCTTCTTATTTTGCAGCCGGCCAGCAGTATCAACCAAGAGATAGTCTACTTGTTCATCCAGTGCCTTTTGGGTGGCATCGTAAACAACAGAGGCAGGATCGGCCCGGTCCTTTCCCGTAACAACAGGCACCCCAACGCGTTTACCCCACTCTTCAAGCTGTTCAACCGCGCCGGCCCTGAAAGTATCTGCGGCGGCTAACAATACCGACTTGCCCTGCTTCTTAAAACGCTGAGCCAACTTGCCAATCGTTGTGGTTTTACCAGCACCATTGACACCGACAAAAAGATAAACATTAGGTTTCTTCTCTTCATGATAGATAAGGTGCTCGTCTTCTTCGTTGCCATTCTTGTCATACAATTCGACCATCTTTTCAACGATGATTTTTTTCAGGTCGTCCCGTGACTTGGCATTCTTCAGCTTGGCTTCATCACGCAATTCATCAGTCAATTCTTCAGCAGTTTCAAACCCAACATCGGACTCAATCAGCAATTCTTCCAAATCATCAAAAAAATCTTCATCAACTGTTCTAAATTTGGCAAAAAATTGATTCAGCCTGGCCCCAAAACCCTGATTTGTTTTTTCAAGCCCTTTTTCATAAATATCAGCGGTAGTTTTTTCCTCTTTGGGCTCGATGGCATCGGTATTAGTTTCATCATTCAAAGATAACGGCTGTTCCTCCTGCTTTTCAGTATCTGCCGCCTGTGTTTCGTCTTCTTTTACAGTTTCTTGAGCTTTCTCTTCCTTAGCCGTCTCTTCTTGCTTTTTTTCGTCCGGCTTATTTTCTGTTTCCTGGTCACCAAAGAGTGATTTTTTTATTTTATCAAATAATCCCATCTTTACTTCACCTCATCTTTTATTTCTTTTAATGATACCGATAGAACCTGCGATACGCCGGATTCCTGCATCACAACCCCGTAGAGCTGATCTGCTTCCTCCATGGTCCCTCGCCTATGGGTAATCACAATAAATTGCGTCTTTAAATCGTACTTTTCTAAAAATTGTGCAAAGCGGCTGACATTGGCATCATCCAGTGCCGCCTCAACCTCATCCAGCACGCAGAACGGAACCGGTTTTACCTTAAGCATGGCAAACAAGAGGGTAATTGCTGTCAGCGCCCGTTCACCACCAGATAATAGACTCAAACGCTGCAGCTTCTTGCCAGGCGGTTGGGCAACGATTTCAACGCCCGTTGTCAGCATGTGGTCGGGCTCTGTCAACACCAGCCTAGCATTCCCGCCGCCAAAAACAAGTGGAAAAAGCGCAGTGAAACTTGCCGCAACCGAATTAAAGGTTTTAGAAAACCGGTTACTGACTTCATTATCTAGGGCCGACATTGATTTTTCAAGGTTATCCCGCGCCTTAAGCAGATCATCCTGCTGGCCATTTAAAAAGTCGTAGCGTTTTTTAACATTTTCATATTCATTAATTGCATCCAAATTCACCGGACCAATATCTTCAAGCGACATCCGGTGCAGTTTGACACTTTTTTGCAGTTCAGCCCGTTTTTCCGCATTATTTTCTCCTTCGGCCTGAGCCAGAGCAGCTTCATAAGTAAGAGAGTAATCGGAACCCAGACGCTTTAAGCGGTGATCAATCGAACCGGTAAATTTTGCCAGCTCAACCGATAAATTTTCTTGCTCGTCTGCCGCATCCTTGCGCAGGTCATAATTGCGGCTGGCAACCTGATCCAGCTGGTTGATTTGGGCGTTGAACCGACCTAATTTGCTGCTAAGCTGTGTCAGCTGCTCCTGCAAAGAATTCTTTTTATCCGCCATCTGCTTAATTTCATCTTGCATTGCGGTTTTTTGGTTTTCCGACAGCGCACTATTTTCATCAATTGCGGTTAATTTATTTTCAAGCTCCGTCACCTGTTTTTGACCAGCCTGGAGTTTTTGCTCTTGCTCCTGCTTCTGCCGGGAACTGTTTTCTAGTTTATTGGCAAAAACAGCAATTTGCGGATCAAGCTCTGCTGCCTGCTTCTGCACTTTTTCGTTCAACGACGTAAAATTATTGATTCGTTCCTGAACCTGCGCAATCTTTTCCTTTTGCTCTGCAATTTTCTGCACAAAAGCTGTTTTTTCTTCTGTCGCTTTCGTGATCTCTTTTTTCAGCTGAACTAACTGTTTATCACGTTCTTGCTTTTGTGACTCAAACAGCTTGCTGGCAGATTCCAAACGCTTAACTTCTTTTTCTTGATTCTGAAAAGAAAGAACCGCCTCTCCCAGCTGCTGCTGGGTTTCCTGTAGTTCCTTATTCAGGCTGCTTAGATCTGCCTCATTAACTTCATTTTGCTTAAGCAGCTTATCCAATTTCTCCTTTTCAGCCGCAACTTGCTTCTTTAATTCAGCTCCTTTTTGCTTGAGCTCATTTATTTCCGCAACCGTCTGCAGCGGCGAATTATTCTTTTGGTTGCGCACGCCACCTGTCATTGAACCTCCGGGAGAGATTACATCCCCGTCTAGAGTAATTACCCGATAGCGGCCAAGCTTACGCGAAATCTGCAAGGCATTATCGATGTTATCAACTATAATACTGCTGCCCAGTAAATACTCAATTGCAGGTGTAATATCAATTTTTGCGGTACTAGTTACCAGCTTGCTGGCAACCCCGATAAAACCGGTAAAAGTTTTTAAAGTCGTCACTGTCGAACTGGGGATATTGTAACTGCGCAGTCCATCTAATGGTAAAAATGTGGCACGACCAGCATGGCTCCGCTTCAACTGGTTAATTGCATCCCGGGCACTTGTACGTGTTTTAGCAACCAAATCTTGTACCCCGCCGCCAAGCGCGGTTGTCATCGCCGCCTCTAATTCGGCCGGAAAGGAGATCAATTCACCAATTGCCCCAACAATTCCTGGATACTGAGACAAATTATTTAAGACATTACGAACTCCATAATAATACCCTTCATGTCTTTTTTGAATATTTTCCAAAGCCTCATACCGGGCTAATGTTTGCTGCAGGGCATTTTGGGTTATCCCCTCCTTCTGCCGTAATTCATTTATTTCCGCCTGAAAATTGCTTTGTTTTTGCTGCAAGGCTGTCATTTCTTCAGTTTGCTGTGTCCGCTTGGCAGTGAGACTTTGACCCTTCTTGCGAAGGTCTTCAAGAGCCGCGGATGCAGTTTCTAACTGCTTGACGACATCATTATCACGGTAACTGCTGTCATCATTTGTCCGCTTTAATTCCGAATTTAAATAAACAAGCTGGTTATTATTGGAGGTCTGTTTCTGCAAGATTTCAATGTAATCGTTACGCAGATCTTCCAATTTTTTATTCAAAGTTTCCGGATCATCTTTAAGTTGGGCGGTTAGCTCTGTCCGCGTCTTTTTCAATGCTTTTTGCTTTTGCTGTAATTCCTGCGTTTCCGTATTAATCACCGCAATCGCTTTTTCCGCATCCTTGATCTGATCCTGCAACACCTGCAGCTCATCCTGATATTCCTTCTTGGTTGCCTCGTCATACTGCTTCGACTGCTCGGTGACCTGCAATTTGGTATTTAACTTCGCCTGCTTATCGGTTAATTCAAGCAGATCGCGCTGAAGCTGTTCACGCTTAGCAGTCAGGTTCTGATACTCGCTTTTCTTAGCGCTCACCGCACTTTGCGATTCAGTCACCTCACGATCGAGTTTAGACAGCAAAATTTGATTCTGATCGGCTTTTTTTTGAACGGTACTTTTCTGCTTATTTAAGTCCTGAATTTCAAACGCTAATAGAGTCTTTAACTTTTTGTCAAGTCCTGCCTTCTGAAATTGGTATTCCTGCGCCAGCGAACTCTGTTCATGCAGCGGTTCAATTCTTTTTTCCAACTCTTTGACCAAATCGTTAATTCGAATTAAATTATCGTTGGTCTTAGCCAATTGAACCTGTGCCGCTTCTTTTTGCTTCTTGAAATGCAGTACCCCGGCCGCTTCTTCAAAAATAACCCGACGTGCTTCTGGTTTAGAGTTTAAAATTTGGTCAACTCGGCCCTGAGAAATAATTGCTAAGCTATTCTGCGAAATTCCAGAATCCAAAAAAAGCGCCTGAACATCTTTGAGTCGGACATTCTGCTTATTAATAAAATATTCACTATCACCTGACTGCAAAATTCTTCTGCCAACGGTTACTTCATCACTAGCAAAATTTAACTCATGGTTTTTATTGGCAAATGTCAGCGTCACTTCAGCATGCGTTGCCGGTTTTCTAAATTCACTTCCCGCAAAGATAACATCCTTCATATTGGACCCACGCAGAGACTTGGCACTGGATTCACCCATCACCCAGCGAATCGCTTCAGTAATGTTGCTTTTACCGCTGCCATTGGGACCCACAATTCCTGTAATCCCGGAATTAAAATGAATAGTTGTCTTTTCGGCAAATGATTTAAAGCCATCAAGTTCTAACTTAGTTAGCGGCACATGAATCCCTCCTATTCAAAATTAGCAAGTGCGGCCTTGGCGGCATCCTGTTCCGCCGCCTTTTTATTATGCCCTGTGCCCTGAGACACAAGCTGATTATTAATCCGCAGTTCAACTACAAAATTGGAGGGAAGCTGTGATTCGCTGATAACGGCATATTTAATATCAACGGGGCCATTTTGTTGTAATAATTCCTGCAAATCAGTTTTATAATCACGCGACGAATCGAATTTTCCTTGATCAATCAGCGGATAAACAGTTATCCCGAGAAAATGTTCAACCTTATCCATTCCTTGATCCAAAAAAAGCGCGCCGTTAAAAGCTTCAAAGACATCTTCAAGCAAGGTTTTCCGCTCTCTTGCACCAGATTTCTCCTCACCATTGCCCAAATTGATTTCTGCCTGAAAACCGCATTCAACCGCAAACTTGGAAAAGCCGTCGGTGTCAACAATATTTGATCGCATCCGGGTCAACTCACCCTCGTTTAATTGTGTAAAATGACGGTAAAGGTAATCAGAGATTGCCAATTCGAGGACAGCATCACCCAAGAATTCTAATTTTTCATAATCACGAATACCGGCACGCGGATGTTCATTGGCATATGACGAATGTGTAAACGCCTCCTCCAAAAGCTTTTCATTGTTAAATTTTATTCCGTACCTGCTGTCAAGCTGTTTAATAAATTTGCTGCTGACCATTTACCTTCCCCCTTATACTTAAATGATTATAACAGTTTTTCTAATTTAAAATAAATTACATAGAAAGAAGTATACCAGTTTCCCACACAGTTTGTGCTCAATACCCACGCAAACGATAAATTGGCCAGCTACCTACACAAGAAAAAAGCACAACCTTCAACTGGGTCCACATCAATTATAAATATCAATTTTATCTTGGTTAATTAATTTGAATACAATAAAACCCCGAAATTAATTTTCCTAACTTAGAGGCTTTAGATTATGTTTTTTAAATTAATTTGCGTTATAAAAGTTTGCCCAATTATCACTAGTACTTGATACTTCAATGAACATAATTCCAACACAAGAATAACTTCCATCGAACTCATAATTGAGTGATAAGGCACCGAATGCTTTATCATCTTTATGACCTTCGAACCTTTTAGCAACATCAGGATCTTTAATTAAGGCATTAAACATCGAACTTGCTACATGTTGAGGATTTCTATCTTTCAAATTGAAGCTAGGTTCATCATAATCTATACCATAAAATCTTGGATTATCAACTCCACGCATTCCGTTCATACCTTTATCAGTTAATTCTGATAAATAATTTTCTAAATTAGCAGAATTTTGAAAATTAACCGCCCATTGATAAGGATATAGTCCATCCATGGTCAACGTAACTCCATTCACAAAATTATTTAATTCAGAATTAGATTTATAAGACGCATGCCCTTTACTAACACGATAGTCTTGAATTTTTTGTCAAAGTGCATCATAAACTGGTGTATTTTTAGTTAAAGTCACAAATTGCGGTGCTGTTACATTCGAAATATTTGAAGAAGTATTAGTATTAACTGGTGTTGGATCAACTAGATTTATCTTTTTAGCATTTACAGCCTTGATATAGCGACTCTTGCTAAGACGATAATACTTTTTACCATAAACAGTATACGTATGACCTTTCTTTAAGAGCTTTTTACCTTTGCTTTTACCATACTTAGTAAAAACTTTGGAGTTCTTTTTAAGCTTAATCTTAAAGATTTTAGCCTTTTTAATAACTTGTACAGGTTCGTGATGCTTACCCATTACTGGTAACTTCAGCTACTCTAATACTTAATAAAGCTGCACTAGCTAAACTAATTAATACTCTCTTTTTCATCTCTTATTCCCCAAACATATTACTTTTTATAGACATCATTACGTTTATCAGCATTAATAACCAAAACTACAAACTTATCATCATGAATATCTGCAATAATTCGATATTTACCCACTCGATAGCGCCAAAGTGTTTGTAAATTACCTTCTAGTGCTTTCCCCCATAACCGAGGATTATCAGAATCAGTAATATGTCTATCAAGCCAAGTAACAATTCTTTTTTGAACTTGCTGATCAAGCTTGCGAAACTTTTTTAATCCTGCTTTATCAAATTCCCACTTGAATTTAGTCATTTGCTTTGCCAAAAACCATTTTTCTAACTTCTTCAGCTGACACCGTTCCTGTCGATTTTTTCAACATTTTAATAGCTTCTTGATAATCTTGTTGATCTTCTACCTTTTCAGTAATTGCCTTTCTCATATATGTAGAAACACTCTCTCCTTCAAAATCGGCCATTTCTTTAACTTTTTGATACACATCATCTGAAAATCTAATAGTTGTAACAGTCATAATCTATTTTTCCTCCAATCACTATATAATAATTATAGCGCGTTTACCTACAAAAGTATTCAAAATTAAAAGGACTAGCCTCCGATTAAATATCAGAAGCTAGTCCTAAGTTAAAGCTTAATAATCTGACCTAATTATGGGATTGAAAGCATAACTAAGAAATTGTACTTTTTGTGCACTGCACTTATTCTTTTATATTTATTTTGTCAAATGGTTAATTTTCAGCAGCCTGTTGACCAGCTAAGC
Organism: Lactobacillus sp. ESL0791; assembly: GCF_029433255.1. Lineage (NCBI taxonomy): Bacteria > Bacillati > Bacillota > Bacilli > Lactobacillales > Lactobacillaceae > Lactobacillus > Lactobacillus sp. ESL0791. Next base: position 1,370,722 of record NZ_JAQTHU010000001.1, read on the forward strand.
GGCCAAAGGTTTGCGCATGACTTGCAGCAAGACCAGGAACTCTATCTGGATAACTGTTAAAGAAGAAGCCACCACTAGCATTACCAGCAGCGTATAAATGTTCAATTGGTTCATAATCTTCATTTAGAACTTCCATCTTCTTGTTGATTCTTAAGCCATCAAGCGTATCAAGAACCCGGCCGCCTAAAATACAGCCATAAAATGGTTTCTTGTCGACAGCAGTCAAGCGGTATTGCTCCTTACCAAAGTCCTTGTCAATATGGGCAACAACTAAGTCATTGTACCTATTGACCGTCTTAACCAGATTTTCTACCGGCAAGTGCAACTTTTTAGCCAATTCTTCAATGGTATCGGCCTTAACAACCAAGCCCTTGTCAACATATTGCTGTGTATCTTCCATCAATTTTTCGGCACTAGCCATGTATCCTGGAAAACCAACTCTGGCGCAGCCCAAAGTATGGAACTGCTTAGCATATTCACCATAATTATCGTCCCAAATCATTGCATACAGATAGCCTGGCTCTTTACTTGCGGCATTAACAATGTATTGGTAAGGAACTGATTCATTTGAAAAGCGCTTGCCGCGCAGGTTGACTTTTAACAGCGGATGACTGCCAAGCCACAACCAATCTTGATAGGTTGCTGTTTGCACATACATTTCCTCAGTTTTCTTGCCAACTGGTACAAGGCCTCGGTCAAAGATACATTCTGCCGGTTCTTCATCTTTGATTGCACCAATTTCTAAGGCGGCTGCTATTCCTCTACCAGTGTTACGGGGACTATCATTATAGACATTTTTCTTTAATGACATCGGGTTCCATTTTTGCAGTAAATCGGTATTAGCGGCATACCCTCCGGAACAAATAATTACCCCTTTAGAGGCGTTAATTTGAATTCTTTGACCCTTTTTATTATCCTGAGCAATCACACCTGTCACTCTATTATTTGAGCTAACCAGATCGACCAGTTCAGTATTAAAGACTAACTTAACGCCCATTTTCTCAACTTTTTGTACAAACCAATTGCCGTATGATGTGAAGGTTTTGTCGTCAAAAGTTGGGTCATTTTCAGTTGAAAAGCCCTCGTAAGCACTGCTGGTTACCATTGAATCAGGCTCTGCCTTAAGGTGGGCACCGTGCGGCTTAAGAATGTTATCTTCAACCCAATTAACGGCTTCAGCACTATGATTAGCCCAATGATAGATTAGCCCTTCATCAACATTGTGTTGGGCAAATGCGGCTAAGTATTCAACCAAATCAAATTTATTAACAGTCACCCCGGCTCTTTTTTGTGCATTGCTGCCAACACTGGCCAAACCAACCCGCATCAAGTTAATTGAATCTTCTTTTTCAATTATCATGACTTTGGCGCCAGACTCTGCTGCGGCCGCAGCAGCCATCATCCCAGCATTACCTGCACCAACAACTACAACCTCTGTATTAATCGCTTCGCTAATTTTTCCATTATCCATGCTAATACCTTCTCATAAATTTTAATTTTATATTTATTATTGAAGCAGCCTTCAAATAGCGCTATTTATTTCTCACCGCTTACATTGATAAATATATCACATGATATAATAGAGGTTAAATAGCAAAATGTAATCAACAATAAGGTCTCGTTATAAAGGAACGCAATGAATCTCGATCATATTAAAATTTTTATCAACCTGGCAGAAACACTAAATTTTTCCAAAACCGCACGCTCGATGAGCATTTCACAGCCGGCTGTCTCACAAGCAATCAGATCCCTAGAAAATGAATTAGGGCTCAAACTATTCAAACGGACAAAACAATCTGTCAGCTTAACCGCCAGCGGGACAATCTTTTACAAGCAAGCAGTTCAAGGGATTAAGCTGCTGGACAAGGCAATCTATGAAAGTCGGCTAAATTATGAAAAAGAAAAAAGTTCATTAACCATTGGAATGACAGGCACCTCATTTGAATCCAACCTGCTGCCGACTCTAGTAAGAAATTATCACGCACTGCACAAAGATACTAATATCTATTTAGAATATTACGATCACAATGGTTTAAAGAAAAACTTGCTGGAACAAGCCTGCGATATTATTTTCACCACTCAAGACGATGTGGTTAATTACGCGGAGTTCAGCTATTTTCCGCTGCTAACGGGACACTTCAGTGTCGCCGTGCCTTCTGTTAATAGTTTGGTACAAAAAACGGTGATAAATCTTGCAGACTTAGACCATCAGCGAATAATCTTGTTTACCAACAGCTGGTGCCCGCCTGAACAATTAAAACTGCAAAACTTATTAAGAACAGAGTGTAAGCATTCAGAAATAATTACGGCATCAAATTTCGGCGTGGTCAACACCATGATTGAATCCGGGTTAGGAATAGCTGTGATGCCCGACTTCACTGAATTTGAAGATTATCCCTTCTTTAAAGTTATACCGCTAAATTACGATGTTTCCTTATCTTACGGAGCTGTATCATTAAAATCCGCTCTCTCACCCAATGCCCAAAATTTTGCCAAATGGTTAACTGTAAATGGGCATGTTTTACACTAAATAATTAAAAATGAAGCACCCTTATATAAGAAGTACTTCATTTTTAATTATTCACAGGCTAGCCTTGTCCGCCAACAAACTGCTCATGGCCTTGGTCAAAAATCGTTACCGTGAAAGTTGAACCTTTCCCTGGAGTGGAAGCAACCGTGATTGTGCCTCCATGCTGCTTAACTAGCGACGAAACGATCGCTAATCCGAGACCTGATTCACCGGTCCCCCGTGCCCGAGAAGGATCCGCCTTGAAAAAGCGTTCAAAAATATACTTAACCTGATCCTGACTCATCCCGATCCCATTATCCGTAACGGAAACGATTGTGCAGTGCTTGCCCCGTTTGCCTTTGATAATGATTTCCCCATTTTGGGTAAACTGAATTGCGTTTTGGATTAAGTTAACCAGAATTTGAGTAAAACGGTCGCGATCTGCATAAATAGGCAAGTCATCCGGTAAGTCAAAGCACAACTCATCATTGGCCTTTTTGGCATTAGGCTCCAGCTGCAGTTTAATATCTTTTAGCAGGTTATTAGCATTGAAGACGGTTTTCACCAGCATGATCTGGTTATTGCGGATCTTTTCATAATCAAGATTTTCATTGACCAGCCGAATCAGACGCTTGGTTTCGCGCCGCATCAGCGCAATTGATTTGGGCTTAGCTTCCTCTGGAATAGCATCATACTGCAGTCCCTCCAAAATCCCGTTAATTGTCGTTAGCGGCGTCCGCATCTCATGGGCTGCATCGGCCATAAATTGGTCGCGCCTTTTTTCCTGCGTTTTAATTTCCGTATCAGATTTTTTCAGGGCAACGACCATCTGGTTAAAATTATCCGCCAACTGGTCAATTTCATCTTTGCCCTGATTGGACTGAATTTTAACATCAAAATCTCCTGCCGCGACTTTTTTTGTGGCACGGGACAAACGTTTGATTTTATTAGTTGAATAATAAGAAAGTAAAAAACTCAATAACAGTCCGATAATTAAAGTAATAACCAGTGCGTTCACCAAATTGCGCTTAGCCATGTTAATCGACTGTTCAACGTTTTTTACACGAGAACCGACCCAAATGACACCGAGAACTTTTTTACCATTTGTCCATGGAATTAGTACCCCTGTATAAGCATCCTTCGTGCGTCCAAAGGACGAGCCGTCCTGATTATTATTTTTGATCCTGATTTCACGGCCGCCGGTCACAAGGTCAAAAACCCGCTTGGATAGGCGGAGGTCCGGACCTGCTTTAGGATAAATTTGCTCATTTTGACTGTCAAACATCCGAATATGCAAATCATCACTATGTAAAACAAACTGCAGCTGATCTAAAAAGGCCGAATTAAACACAAGCGCGCCAGTTCTGTCTTCAGTAAGGGCAATTTTTCCCACCGATGAGGCATAGTCTTCCATTTTTTTATAATTTTGTGCGTATACCTGTTCCGTAATGTAATTAATTTCGGAATAGCCGATAATCGAAACAGAAATAATTATTAAAAACAAAAAACTCAGCAAATGCTGGTATAGCAATTTCATTTCTCAGCCTGTGTATCGTCAAATTTATAGCCGACGCCCCAAACGGTTTGGATCACATTTGCCCCGACCCGCTCAAGCTTCTGCCGCAATTTTTTTATATGAGCATCAACGGTTCGTTCTTCGCCATAAAATTCGTAACCCCAGACCAACTCGAGCAACTTATCACGGGAAAAAACCTGCTTGGGCTTTTGCGCCATCGTAAAGAGCAAATCAAATTCCTTCGGCGTTAAATCGGCGACCGTCTTGCCGTCAAACAGCACCTCGCGCCGGGCCTTCGAAATTTTTAAATGCGCGGTTTTGATATCAAAATCTTTATTAATAGGCGCATCTTCTGTTTCATGCTGTCCCTCTTCGATCATGATCCGGCGGTGTAAGGCCTTGATCCGCGCAATTAAAGCCAGCGGACTAAACGGCTTAGAGACATAGTCATCGGCACCGACACCCAGACCCAAAACCTGATCGGCTTCACTATCCCGGGCCGTTAGCATGATGATGGGCACGGCCGGTGATATCTTTCTAATTTCCTTGGCAACCTGAATGCCGTCTTTCTTAGGAAGATTTAAATCCAGCGTAATCAGATCATATGCGGAAGGCTTGGCCTTAAACATATCAACCGCCTGAATGCCATCGGTTGCAATTTCCGATACCCAGCCCTCTTTTTGAAAAAACATTTGCATCATTTCGGCAACTGAATTATCATCTTCAACAATTAATATTTTCAATTTCATTATAAATCCTTGAAACCCTTTGTTTTCTCATGCTTCACCTTATCAGGGTCAACATAATCGCTGGGTAGCTGGTGGCGTGCCAGCAAAAATTTCTTTAAACTTTTTTCCGTCCAAATAATGGGAAACAAAATAAAAAAGTAAAAGGTCAGCAGCCACAGCAAGAAATACCGATCCCACTCTAGCAAATGAATCATGGCCCCCAAGATCATTTGCACACCGCCGGACAGAATAAAATATAAACTGGCCCGCTTTTGGGCAAATTCAAAACTAGCCTGATTTACTTGCGCCAAATACGACAAGTAGCCGTAAAGACGGTTAGGATTTTTCGCAGGTAAGATTAGCCACATGATACCTACAAATGCAATAACACTGCCGCAAAACAAAAAAATCATCTTCGGGCCTTCTCCCTCTTATCTGTTGCCGGGTAAAACTAATTACCTGGAGCCGACATAATAATTTTCATTTTACCAGTGAATGTAAAATTCTTCATCTCATTTGGAATAATAAAATTAGTTCCTAATTCTAGATCATAACTGCCTGCTTCAGTGACCAGTTGACCCGAACCCGCAATAACTGAAACTAACAGGTATGGATGCTCTTTAAGTCCTGTCTGCCATTTACCGTCAAGATCAATCTGCCACAGGTAAAAATGCGGTGAAACCGGCGGCGCAACTAGAGTTTTAATCTGCGCATCCTGCTCAGCCTCAGTAGTAATGTTTAACTGCGGATCAACGTGCGGAACTGTCGTCACAGCAATTGACTTCTCTGTGTGCAGCTCACGCTTTTTGCCGGTTTTGCTGTCAACGCGGTCATAATCATACAGACGATATGTTACATCACTTGACTGCTGCGTTTCAATTACCAAAATTCCCTTGGTCAGAGCATGAATTGTTCCCGCGGGAACGTAGAAAAAGTCGCCGGTTTTCACAGGAACTTTGCGCAGCAGCTCATCCCACTTTCCCTGATGGATCATATCAGCCAGTTCTTCCCTGGTCTTAGCGGTGTGCCCATAAATTAGATAGGCACCAGGATCGGCCTGCAGGACATACCAGCTTTCGGTTTTTCCGTTGTCATTTTCATATTTTCGTGCGTAGTCATCATCGGGGTGCACCTGAACCGACAGGCTGTCGTTGGCATCCAAGAATTTAACCAGCAACGGAAATTCTTTTTCTTTCGGCATGCCAAAAAGTTCTGGGTGCTCCTGGTAAACTTCGCGCAGCGTTTTTCCTTTAAGTTCACCGTGGCTGACAGTTGCAGCATCATTTTTATAAGCAGAAATAATCCACGCTTCACCGACCTTGCCATCAGGAATATCGTAGTTAAAAATGGTTTTCAGTTTGCGGCCGCCCCAAATTTTGGGTCTAAAAGCTGGCGTTAAAAAAATTGGTTCCATATATTATTCACCTCAAATAAAGTTTAAACTTTCTTACCCAAAAATGAAATAAATACTATAACTTTATTTGCCTTTAACAGTTATTCTGAACCAATTATTAGTCATGGTGCAGGAACTTCTTTATAATGAAGTAAAAATAACCAAAGAAAGGTAATTAAGATGATCAAATTTTACGGTTATAAACGTTGCTCGACTTCAAGAAGTGCCGAAAAATGGCTGCATGAGCACAATGTTCAATATGAATTTCAGGACTTGGTCGAAGACCCGCCCAAAAAAGAGGATTTAGTTAAATGGATGACGGCACATAAAGACCGCGGCCTAAAGTATTTCTTTAATACTCACGGCATCCCTTACCGGCAGGAACACCTTAAAGATAAGGTTGACAGCATGACCATTGATGAAGCCGCCGACATGATGTCCAAAAACGGCAAACTGATTAAGCGACCGTTGATGGTTGACGGCGATAAACTTACTTGCGGCTTTAACGAAGATATCTACAAGAAAACTTGGCTATAGATTTTTAAACGAAAATAATTTAGAAAAATGCTTACTCTAATTATGATGTTGTTGAAAAAATTTTTTTAGCGATATTTTTGTAAATTCTGTTTTTTAACAGCGGCTTTACTATAAAATCTAATATTGATAGCTTCAGTTTTAAAGATTAAAAATACTAACTAAAAATGACTGGTAAAGAAATTAAACTTTATCGGTCACTTTTTATTTGATATAAAGTTCTTTAAGAAACATGGCAATTTTAAGAATATTATTTTGCAAAAACAACATTTCCCGAAGCAAAAAGAATATAAACAAATAATGCTATGCAGACGATAATTGCTAATACATTTCCTAAAAACAAACTAATTAAAAAGTTAATGCGGTGTTTTTGAAAAAATGTCGTAAATAAATCTGCCAAGGTAAGCAATTGAAAAGCTAGTAAACCGAAACACCAATAAATATGTTTGAAAAATGGCAAAATGAAGGCTATAACCAGTTCGACTAAGGAGATTACACCAACTATTTTATAAAGCTTAGGCGTTAACAAAGACTCTCTTATTGTCGTTTCATGCTCTTTTTCCATTATTGATAGCCCCATTTTTTACAGTTTACTGCTTCATCTTTTATAATTCATTTATTATAACTGTTCCGAAATCATAGTACAACCTGCAACTGCTTATACAAAAAAATTATTGCAGATAAAAATTAAGATGAGTAAAGCATTTAATAAATATCAGCTAAAACGCCCATAATCACAAAAATAATACATATTGATTATTTTGTTTTCTACCTTACTCTAGTAAAATATAATTAATACATTAAAAACAAAGGAGTTCCCATGAAATACAACCAATATGCTTATGTCGAAACTGATTTGCCAACACAGATCAAAGAATTATTAAATATTGACTTTTTACCCGAAAATTATCAAGAGCAGTCATTCAGTGAATTATTTGCTGAATTAACCGCCAACTGTATTGCCGAAGTTAACCCAACAGCCGACTTTGCCCGTAAGGTCAAATTACAAGAGTTTGCCGTTTCGGAAACAGAAACTTTAGCAGACTTTTTGGCAAACAGACCCGAAAAAATTAGTCCTGCGCAATTTTACAATGTTGCATTGCAGCTGCTTGGTTACCATGTTAACTACGACTATGATTTGACTGATCCACTTAGCTTTATGAAGAAACAAGCTTTGCCTACGGTAAACGAAATTGCTGATAAAGACCAGCTAATTCATGCTTTTTACCGGCTGCTCAATACTCGCGCTAAAAATGGTCAGCTCTTAATTGACGTCATGGCTGGCGAAGGCTACTTTTATCAACGACAAAGTGAAAAAACTTATGGCCATTTTCACTTCCTTAATGGTAAAAGTTTACCAACCTTCGATACCAAAAATGTCTTACGCGAAGTGGTCTACGTCGAAAGTGATCTCGATACCGATGGTGACGGCCAAGCCGATTTGCTACAAGCGACAATTTTTCGCCCAGTTGAAAGTTTACAGCCAGAATTAAAAGTACCAGCATTATATACCGCCAGCCCTTACCTTGGCGGCATTATTGATAATGTTAAACAGAATTATAATGTCGACGAAAACCTGACGGATGCTACCGAATGGACTAATCCGCAATATGAGCCAGCCAAACGGATCAAGGCCAAAAAGCCAGGAAACGAAGATTGGGCAGAATTTTTGCCAGAAGAAGCGGTGCACAAGTCATCCTATTCACTTAATGAGTATTTGCTTGCACGTGGTTTTGCCAGTGTTTTTGCTGGTGGTATCGGCACCCGCGGCTCTGACGGTCTGCGGATTACCGGATCACCGGAAGAAACAGAATCCGCTAAAGAAATTATTGAATGGCTGCACGGCGACCGGATTGCCTACACCGACCGCTCAAGAACACATGAAGTAAAAGCATCATGGTGTAACGGGAATATCGGTATGACCGGCCGCTCCTATCTTGGTACCCTGCAGATTGCCGTTGCTACAACCGGTGTTGCCGGTTTGAAAACCGTGGTTTCGGAAGCGGCAATTTCTTCCTGGTATGACTATTACCGTGAACACGGGTTGGTGATTGCGCCCGGAGAGTGTCAAGGTGAAGACATGGATAAATTAGCGGAAACCTGTGAGTCGAATCTTTGGAATTCTGGTGACTATCTTAAAATTAAGCCGAAATACGATGCAATGCAAAAAGTTTTGGCTGCAAAAGAAGATCGCAAGACTGGTCAATACTCCGGTTTTTGGGAAGCACGCAATTACCGCCACCATACCGACAAGATCAAATGCTCTTGGATTAGTGTCCACGGTTTAAACGACTGGAATGTTAAGCCCAAAAATGTTTATAAAATTTGGCAGATTGTGAAAAATTTGCCGCTGCCAACTAAGCCCCATCTTTTCCTTCACCAAGGCCCACACTACAATATGAACAATTTTGTTTCAATTGATTTTACCGACCTGATGAATCTCTGGTTCGTCCATGAACTCCTTGGGGTTGAAAACAATGCATACCAGCAATGGCCAACCGTGATGGTCCAGGATAATCTTGAAGCCGATATCTGGCATGAGGAGTCAGACTGGAGCGATGAGCTAGGACAAAAGGTAACTTATTACCCGACTGATGAACACGAATTAAGAAAAGACGGCAACGGTAAAAATAAACTGACATTCACGGATGTCGGCGGTAAGGATTTCAAGAAAGAAAAAATCTCCGAAAATGACTGGCAGTATCAATTTATTAGTGGTGAAGAAAAATGGGCAAAACGAAGTCTGCGCTTTGTTACTGACGAATTTATTCATCCCGTCACAATCATCGGCCGGCCGGAAATCAAAGTCAGAGTTAGCGGCAGCCTAGCAAAAGGACAAATTTCGGTTGCGTTAGTTGAACTGGGCGAGCGCAAACGCCTGACCCCAACACCGAAGTTTTTAATGCCAAATGGTCAAGAACTAGGTTACCGTTTTGGCACCGACACCTTGCAGGAATTCGTCCCGGACAAGCCAACAAAGGCCAAGTTGATTACTAAGGCACACATGAACCTGCAAAATTACGCTGACATGCGTAAGCCAACAAGCATTGAAGCCGGAAAATTTTATGATTTAACCTTCAAATTGCAACCTACCTATTATAAATTGCCTGTTGGCAGCAAATTGGCTTTAATCATTTACTCAACCGATCAAGGTATGACTAAGCGGCCGCTTGAAGAGGAAGACTACACAATTGATTTAGCAGGAACAGAAATTAAATTCAGTGAAAAATAAAGCACCAGTTGGTGTTTAATTTGGGAAAAATATTAAATAAGTGAAACTGTGACCAGTACCCATAGCGAATTGTTTTAATAAAATCTCACAAAAAAGATAGTTGCTTAGCCAGCAGCTATCTTTTTATTTCAAGAAAATTCCTTAACAGCCAGTTTCATACTTTAACATTTTTACTAAAGAAAGTTACCCTACTAGCAACAACCTATTACAATTTAATATTTTTTATGTTTATATCCAGGAACCCCATTAAACATGTCTTTTATTCCAGAAAATTGTTTCTTTGATTGGTGCCTTTTAGCACAATCCGTAGTAAAATTATGACCCAATTTAAAATTAGTCAATTTTATATCATCATCAAACATATTCGACATGTTTTTTACTTGGCTGGTATTAAAACTGCTCAGATCCAAGTTTTCTAATAATTCATCACCACAAAACATAAAGCTCATGTTAGTTACTTGACCGGTATCAAAACTTTTCAAGTCCAAGCTGTTTAGCGCTTCGTTATCTTCAAACATAAAGCTCATATTCTTGACTTGGCTGGTATTAAAATTATGAAGATCAAAATTTTGAACATTTAAACAACCGCTAAACATTGCATACATATTTGTCACATGGCTGGTATCAAAACTACTAACGTTAATTTTTTCTACTGGAATATTCATAAACATCTTTGCCATGTTAGTAACGTGACTTGTATCCCATGTGCTCAGATCTAAACTATTATTGCCTAACCGTTCATCATCTGCAAACATTCCATACATATTAGTAACGTGACTTGTATCTAATTTATCTAAACCCCTGATTTCCTTTAAATCGCTTTCCATTCTCTCATAACTAAAAAGTTTTTTTGAATTTTCAGGAAGAACAATCGGCGAATCAATACTGATTATCTTAATATAACTATGGCTGCCAATTCTTTTCTTAGCCTTTGCAAAAGCTTTTTTACCTAAATGATTTCCTGTTGTGCTGGCTTTAACATGTAACGTTTTGCTAGCTTTATCAAAAGTCAAATTACACTGACCACTCTTACCAAGATTTTTAGTTTTAACAGTACTCTTTAAAGTTATTTTGCTGGCGCTAGCCGCTGCCGGATACTTTACGGTCAAAAAACCGGATAAGCCAATTGCTGCTATCAAGCATAGTGTTTTTTTAAAATATTTAAAATTCATATTTTCCTCCGTGTACTTAAGGCCTCTAAGTATCTAATATTAGCATTTTTATAGAAGTATAAGTATTGTTAGTCCTGTAAAATTATCTGTACTATTTTTAATTTTATTCTTTTTTATTCTTTAATCAAGGAGTAATATAATTATGTTACATAGTGTTATCTAAATCACATGGATTGATTGAATATTAGAATACATGATTTAATTAAAAATACTGGTCCGTAGATTCATACCTGATATTCGGATGCTCAACATCTAATTATGTTTAATTTACTCTATACCTGGTCTAACTTTACTAATTATCAATTTGCAAACTTTATTGTTTTGATTTTATCAGTAACATTTGCTTATATAGCCAGTAAATAATATATCTTCAAGCCCCACACCAAAACAAGAAAAGATACCGGTCATGAAGCCTTATCTTTCTTGTTTTTTCAGGCTTATTAGTTTAGTAATCGACTTAGTATCTTTATAAATTAGTATTGGGATATTGCATGCTAATCCTTTTTGGGTAAAGCTAATTGATAACCTTATTGTAATTATCGCTAAATTGTAATTATCGCTAATTATGTTTTTAGCAAAGTTTTTGTTTTTATTAAGTAGGTGCCGGTTTTAAAAACTGACAGATTAAAGAAAAGAAAGTCATGAATATCAAAATTCCCGAATGGTCAAACAAAATATTACAAGTTATCTTATTACTATTTACCACACTAATACTTGGTGGAATACTAGTATCTGGACTTAAAATATATCGAAAACAAAGTAGCCATATTAGTTTAGTTATGCTTAGTTTGATTTTTATTTGCGCTATATTAGGAATCGTGATCAGTTTTGGAATTTTTTGGCTTCTCGCGAAACTTCCAGATAACCAACACATGAATCGGATTATCATCATTAGCTTGCTTACATTTTTTGCTGTGATTTTTATTGCTTGGATATACATCACACCAATTAAACAGAAAAGTGATTATTGGGCTTTTTGGCATTTTGCAAAAAAGATGGTAAAAGGAAAAGCTATCTATCATCACAGAACTGATTATTTTGCCAAATGGGCCTATCAAACAGGTTTTTTAACCTATGTAACAGTGGTAGTTAAATTATTTGGCCGTCATATCCGCATCATTCAATTATTAAATGTCGGTTTTCAATTAATTATTTTATTTTTGACTTACTCTTTAACCCAAAAACTATTCCATAAAGTAGTACTTAGTCGTTGGAGTCTTTTTTTGCTTGGTAGCAATATCGAATGGTTTGCATTGAATAACCGAGTAACTAATCAATATTTAGGATTAATTTTTTTCTTGTTGACACTTATTCTTATTATTGATGATCATCCTTTCAATTGGATAATTAGTGGTATCACTTTAGCTATAGCTAATTATCTCCGACCGTTAGGGATAGTGTTTATCTTAGGAATAATAGTCTTTTGGCTAATCTATCGCTTCATCGCATTACCCAAAATTAAGCTAAAAAGTATTAGTAAGCTATGTGGGTTTCTTATTGTTTATGGTTTATGTATGTTTGCATTTAATAGTTCAATTAAACAAACAGGTTTAAATCAATATGGAATAAGTAATCCTGATAATAACTGGAAATTCGTTGTTGGTTTAAATTATCATTCAACCGGTAGAAACACAAAACATTTTATCAAGTTTGATCGAATCACCAATTGGCCCACCCGTCAAAAACGGGAAAAGAAAGTTATTAAACAAAATATTAACCACTTAAACAAACATCATTTATGGCTATCTTTGTTCATTAAAAAATTTTGGTCAATGTGGTCCTATCCATCTAACAGTTTAGGTTTCTCACTATTTTATAAAAATCACAGTAAACGAAGTTTTAATTTTTTATTACTACTCGCCTTTGCAATCAATTCTTTTCAAATACTTTTGGCATTTTTCGGTGCCATAAGCTGTCTAGGTAAGCAGATTAAACCAGAATTTTGTCTTCTTTTATTAGTAATGTTTGCCTACGCTGCTGCTCATTTACTAATTGAGATTCAGGGCAGATACCGAATTGAATTTACCCCAATTATTGTCATAATCGCAACTTTAGGGTTAGAAATAATTTTAAAATATTTCTCTAGTTGGAGACAGAGGAGTTTAAAGTAACGTTGTTAGAAAAACTATAGACTTCTTCGGAAATTGTTTAAGAGTAATTACTAAAGTCGAATATTATTGTAAATATCTTTAAATTTTGTAACTTTTTGTAGTGTAATCTAGACAAAAGATTGTATCAAAAAGTGTTTGAGAAAAAACTCTAATTTTTATAGATATGCTTTAAACACATCTATAAAAATCGAATGCTGCTGGAATTATTTTTAACTTAGATAAGTTTTTTGTAGCATAATCCGATTAATTATTTATATCCAAAAAGGAACGTTAATATTAAAAACTAACGTTCCTTTTCGTATCTAGTTTTTTCCCAGACACTACTCTTAAATGCTGCAATCCAATCGAGAATGTAAATAAAATACAAAAATAGCAATCAGCTATTAACAAGGCATGGCTCTCAAATCTTAATTATTATGTATTTTACGAATTCATTATATCATGTTAACCATCAAATAAATAATTATTAAATAGTAATGATAATCTAAACAAACCTACAGATTATTAGCTTTTAAAAATATTTTACTGGATGCTTTTTGGCTTTGGCTAAACTACGGTATTCGTTCCAAGTTGGACCATTCATTCCTATCTGAATATGATCCCCACTTTTTTTCATATACCATTCGTCTACTTGTGGGTATCCAAAATAAATGGCACTACCACGTTTAGAACCTAGCATAAATTTTTTCTCAGTCCAACCATACTTGTTTAGCAACGGGGTTAATTTAGGTGAATCTTTATAAACTTTAACACCGTTATAAGTATGCTTTGTAAATCTATCAATACCTACTTTGCCCTTTTTACTTACATAATACCACTTACCTCTTATTTTTTTAGGAAAGGTAAACAATGGATACTTTTTACTCGCCTGTACTTGCTGAACATTATTATTCATTGTAGCTACTCCAGCAATAGGCAAAATTAACATGGTACTTATAACTATGTGCTTAATTAGATTATTAACTTTCACGTAAAAACCCCCTTCAAGTTAATATTTGTTACTTTGTAAGTCGAATTATACAACAAAAAAAGTGTCTGGGAAAAAACTATTTTTTTAAAATATTGTTTAAGAGCAATTATTAAAATTGTATCAGAAAAGGAATGTTAGTTTTTTATTCTGACATTCCTTTTTGATTTGAGTTTTTTCCCAGACACTTTAATATGATTAATTTTGATATAGTAAGGCTAATCTAGTAATGTAATCTTTATCAATTTTATAAGTGCCTGTAAATGGTGATCCAAAAGCTGACATTGTGTTATCACTTTGATCAGCATCGTGATCTAATCCAAAGACATGACCTAATTCGTGAGCAATGTTTTGTTCATAATAGTTATTGTAGTTAGTTTCAGCATTTTGTTTGATATAATTATTATTTATTTTGATAGTAGCTGTATAAATATGATCTAAGTTTTTATATTCGGGCTGATCAGATTTAGGTGTTTCAGCTCGACCTAATTCAGTTTCATCCGTTAAAACTTTATTAATAATAGTTATATTTGCTTTTTTAGCAGTTTTGGTTAAGTGTAAAATACCTAAAGCATTAATTTTATTAATAGCATCTTCGGCTAACAATTGTTGGTTAGAAGGTAAAGCACTATCATTGAATGTTAAGTTAGTTTTGTTCCAGCGACCACCCATTAAATAATATTTGTTTTGGATGGCTTTAGTAAAGTTCTTGATTTTAGGTACATTGTAGTGACTATTAGCTCTTTGCCATTTAGATTTAGTAGGCTGATTAAACATCCATTGAATTTGGGATTTACTTATGCGATGTTTTTTTAGCTTTATGTGCTTTAGCTAAGACAGTAATTGTTGAATTGGTAACGATAGTTAGTACATTGAACTAAGAGTAATAATAGCAACAGAAACTGTTGCTATTTATTGATAATTGATTTTTTCATGATAATTTTTGTCTTTTTCTTAATATAGCGCAACACGATATTTTTAATTTAAGCCCTATCTCACAGCAAAAGCAAATAGCTCTAAAACGCCGTATAAGTCTTTTAGAGCTATTTTAAAATCATGTGCATAATTATTACACCCATTATCTCTCTAATTCCTCATCATGAGATTTCTGAGCGGGTTCATCATAAAAGCTCTTTCCCTTTTAGTTTAGCATTTTGCCAATCATGCAGGCCGTCAGAATATTCATAGCTTGTTGGTGTACCGTGATATTTAGCATATTTTTCAGCCAAAGTAGGCGAACTCAGCGGTTCAATTATAACTGCAACATGCCCATTCCTTTTTTCTGTGCTAATACTAACTTTGGAGCCTGCAGTCAATCCTGTTTTTTGTAAAATATCTTTGGTTAAAACAACATAATTATTATGCCCTAAAGAAACAACTTTATTAATTTTAGTCATAAGCTTTACTTCCTAATAACTATTTTATAAGAAGTAAATTCTTTCATTTATACAAAAGCAATAAAGACAGAATTGCTTTTCTACTTCAAACTGACCGCGCTTAAGCCCCGATTTTCTAACGCTGTTAATAATGCGGCCACCGTATCCAAACTGGTAAGAAGTGGAACATTCTGTTGAATCGCAGTTTGCCTGATCACAAAGCCATCGGAATTTTGCGCCACATCATGTCCCATCGTGTTAACTACCAAATCAATCTTGCCGCTCTTTAAACTAGTTAGCAAATTACGATCATCATTTTCATGAATCTTAGCTAATACTGTAACATGCAGACCATTTTGATGTAAAAAGGCAGCTGTACCTTTGGTCGCAAAAATTCGGTACCCTACTTTGGCAAAACGCTCTGCCAGCGGTAAAATTTTTTCTTTATCTTGATCCTCAATTGTCAGCAGCACACTGCCGTTATCCGGAATTTTCATATTGGCGCCAGCAAATGCCTTAAATAAGGCTTTCGGATAAGAATAATCACTACCCATGACCTCACCCGTCGATTTCATTTCCGGCCCTAAGTAACTGTCAACATCGGCCAGCTTGCTGAAAGAAAAGACCGGTGCCTTAACGCTGATTAATTTTGGTTCAGGCGCCAGGCCATCTTCATAGCCCTGTTCTTGCAGGCTTTGGCCCATAATTACCTTAGTTGCCACTTGCGCCATTTCAATGCCGGTAATTTTACTCAAAAACGGCACGGTTCGGCTGGCCCGCGGGTTAACTTCGATAATATAGATTTCACCATTGCGTTCAATAAATTGAATATTCATGATGCCGCGGCAATTGAGAGCCAGAGCCAATTCCTTGGTGATTTTAGCAATTTTATCTTCAATTTTGCGCGTAAAAGTCTGCGCCGGATAAACCGCCATTGAGTCACCCGAATGGACGCCGGCATGCTCAATGTGTTCCATGATCCCGGGAATGAGGACGCGCTCTCCGTCGCAAATTGCATCAACGTCACACTCATTACCGTCAAGGTAATCATCAATCAAAATTGGGTGACTCTGCGCAATATCCGCATGTTCACGCAGATATTTTTCCAGTTCACTTTGATCATAGACAATTTCCATTGCCCGTCCGCCCAGAACGTAGCTTGGCCGCACTAAAACCGGATAGCCCAATTTAGCTGCCGCTGCCAAGACACCAGCATGACTGGTAGCCGTGATTCCTTGTGGCTGCTTCAAGCCTAACTTTTTAACAATTTCGTCAAATAGTTCACGGTCCTCAGCTCGATCCAAATCCTTAACACTGGTACCCAAAATCTTAATGCCATTCTTCTCAAGACCTGCTGCCAGATTGATTGCGGTTTGTCCACCAAACTGAATAATCACCCCTTCTGGCTGCTCAAGGTCACAAACATTGAGCACATCTTCTAATGTCAAAGGCTCAAAATAAAGTTTATCAGAAATCGAAAAATCGGTCGAAACTGTTTCCGGATTGGAATTGATAACAATCGCTTCATAACCCAGTTGCTGCAGAGCTTTAACACAGTGAACAGTTGCGTAATCAAATTCGACACCTTGACCGATTCTGATAGGCCCAGAACCAATCACCAGGACAGATTTTTTATCCGTTTTTCGACTTTCATTTTCTTCATCATAAGTTGAATAAAAATACGGTGTATGTGAAGCAAATTCGCCAGCACATGTGTCAACCATTTTATAAACTGGAATAATCTTGTTTTGTTGCCGCAGCTTACGCACTTCCGCGGGTGTTTTCCGCCACAAGCGTGCAATCGTCTCATCACTAAAACCATACTTTTTGGCTTCTTTTAAAATTTCCAGGTTACCCGCATTTTCTGTGATTGTTTTTTCTAGTTCAATTAAATGTGCCACAAGATCCAAAAAGTAAAAGTTAATCTTCGTCAACTCATGCAAATCACTAATCTTATAGCCTCGGCGAAAAGCCTCAGCTAGGTAAAAAAGTCGATCATCCTGGGCCTTAACCAATTTATTTTCTAAATCCTCATCGCTTGCAGCATGAGCTTCTTCAGAAAACAAATCTTTTTCACTGATTTCTAGTGAACGAACAGCTTTTTGCAAGGCCTCTTCGCCCGTTCGACCAATAGCCATTACCTCCCCCGTTGCCTTCATTTGTGTTCCCAAAGTTCGGTCAGCGCGGGGAAACTTGTCAAAGGGCCAGCGGGGAATTTTGCAGACAACATAATCAAGCGCTGGTTCAAATTCCGCAAAGGTTGTGCCAGTGACCGGATTTTTAATTTCATCTAAAGTTAGGCCAACGGCAATCTTAGCGGCCATCTTGGCGATCGGATAGCCGGTTGCCTTGGAAGCCAAAGCAGAAGATCGTGAAACCCGCGGATTAACCTCAATCACATCATAATTAAAACTATTGGGATCAAGTGCCAGCTGCACGTTGCACCCGCCCTCAATTTTAAGTGCACGAATCAAGCGCAATGAACAGTCGCGCAGCATCTGGTATTCTCTGTCAGATAGGGTCTGCGAGGGTGAAAAGACAATCGAATCTCCCGTATGAATTCCCACCGGATCAAAATTCTCCATGCAGCAGACAATCATCGCGTTATCATCATGATCGCGCATCACCTCAAATTCAATTTCTTTATAGCCGGCAATTGATTGCTCAATCAAACACTCGGTAACTGGCGACAATTCCAAGCCATTTTTTGCAACATGCGCTAGTTCCTCACGGTTCTTGCAAATACCGCCGCCGGTGCCGCCCATGGTAAAAGCCGGCCGGACAATAATCGGATAACCAATTTCATCACCAAACGCTAAAGCAGCGGCCACATTATTAATGTTTTTTGATGGTGGGACCGGCTCACCCAGTTTTTGACATAATTCCTTAAACTTTTCGCGATCTTCAGCCTGTTCAATCGAAGCCAATTTAGTTCCCAAAAGTTCAATTTTTAATTCATCAAGAATGCCGCTTTTGGCTAACTCTAGTGCCATATTTAAACCAACCTGACCGCCTAATGTTGGCAAAATTGCGTCGGGATATTCCTGACGAATAATCCGCGTTAACGAGGGTAAAGTCAGTGGCTCAAGGTATACTTTGTCTGCGATTTCTGTGTCGGTCATGATCGTTGCTGGATTTGAATTAACCAGCACCACCTCGTAACCTTCTTCTTTGAGTGCCAGACAGGCTTGGGTGCCGGAATAATCAAATTCCGCGGCCTGACCAATGATAATCGGGCCCGAGCCAATAACCATAATTTTATGAATATCTGTTCGTTTAGGCATATCTTTAGCCTTCCTTTCTCTGGTCAATCACTTGCATGAAGTAATCAAATAACGATGTTTCATCATGCGGCCCCGGCGTTGCGTCCGGATGAAACTGCACCGAAAACGCCGGATAATGTTTATGCTGCAGGCCTTCAACGGTCCCGTCATTAACTTCGACATGTGTAATAAGCAGTTGTGCTGGATCAACTGAATCTGCCTTAACAGCATAACCATGATTTTGCGAAGTAAAACCAATATTGCCGGTCGCAATCTCCCGCACAGGATGATTAAAACCGCGGTGGCCAAACTTCATCTTGTAAGTTCTTGCGCCATTAGCCAGAGCAAAAATTTGGTGACCCATGCAAATGCCCATTAAGGGCGCATGTTGCTCAACCTCCTGCACCATTTTAACCGCTTGGGGCATGTCTTCAGGATTACCCGGACCATTTGACAGCAGCACGCCATCTGGATGATAGGCTAAAACCTGCGCAGCTGTTGCGCTTTCCGGTAACACAATGCAGTTGCAGTCACGCTTACTGAGCTCCCGCAAAATACTATGTTTAAGGCCAAAATCAATTACCACAATATTGCGTTTAGCACCCGGCACTGGATAAGCAGTTTTGGTAGATACTTGTTTGATAATGTTATGCATTGCCGGTAAATGCTGCAATTCTTTAACGATTGCAGTAGCATCAGCTGCAGAAGCGGCAATTTTGCCCCGCAAAGTCCCGTGAACCCGCAATTTTTTCACTAAAGCCCGGGTATCAATACCCTGAATTCCAGGTATCCCCAGAGTCTCCAAAAACTGCGGCAGGCTGGCCTGCATGCGCCAACTATCAGGACGACGGGCTAATTGATGACAAATTACGCCTTTGATCCCAGGTTTCAGCGATTCATAATCAGCTAAGGTAACCCCATAATTGCCAATCAAGGGGTTAGTAAAAACCAGGATTTGTCCCGCATAAGACTGGTCAGTAATCGCCTCTTGGTAACCGGTCATCCCCGTTGTGAAAACTACCTCACCGCTGGTTTCAAGCTCTGCACCAAAACCTGCGCCTTGATAAATACTGCCATCTTCTAAAATTAAGTAACGCATTAAGCTTGCTCCTTTTGGTAAACAATTTTGCCAGCAACCATGGTTAACACTGTTTGCCCATAAACTTCATCCCCAGTAAACGGCGAGTTAATCGCCTTAGAGCAATAATCCTGCTCCTTAATTCGCTTAACATGCGCAAGGTCGAAGATAGCTAGATCCGCTGGCATGCCTGGTTCAAGCATGCCAGCATTTTTCAGGCCAAAAACCTGCGCCGGCTTAATCGTCAGCCAGTTAAGCAATTCTGTTAAGGTAAAAATGCCCGGTTTAACAAATTTGGTATACAACTCGCTAAAGGCCGTTTCACTGCCGGTTATGCCAAAGGCCGCCTTAGCGATGCCGCCAGTTTTTTCCTGTAACGCGTGTGGTGCATGGTCGGTCGCAATCATATCAATTGTGCCGTCAAGAAGGCCCGCAATTAAAGCTGCTTGGTCATTTTTAGTGCGCAGGGGCGGATTCATCTTGTAATAAGCATCATCACTTACAAGGTCATCTTCGGTCAAAAGCAGATGATGCGGCGCGACTTCACAGGTAACATTAATTCCCTGCTTTTTTGCCATACGAATCAGACAAACACTGGTTTTAGTCGAAACATGGCAAACATGATAATGGACACCCGTTTTCTGAGCTAGTAATAAATCACGAGCAATTTGCGTGGTTTCCGCTAATTCGCTGATCGGTCGTAACGCTAGCTTCTCAGCAGCCGGGCCCTCATTAACAACGCCGTGATTAAACAGTGAATCATCTTGTGCGTGCACTGCAACCAGCAGTTGATTTTCCCTGGCTTGCTGCATTGCCGAATACATCGTTTGGGCATTCTGCACGCCTTTGCCATCATTACTTAAGGCAAAGGCACCGGCTTGTTTCAAAGCAGCGTAGTCTGGCAGCTCATCTGTATCTTCATTTTTGGTAATGGGCCCGTACTGCAAAATATGAACGCGGCCATTGGTTTGATTATTTTGCACCATTTTACTCATTAAAGCCGGTGTATCTGGAACCGGCAGCACATTGGGCATTGCACCTACCGTCGTAAAACCGCCGCGGGCAGCAGCGAGCGAGCCCGTAATCACATCTTCTTTATAAGTTTGCCCGGGATCGCGATAATGAACATGCAAATCAACTAAGCCAGGGCTAACTAACAAGTTGCTAGCGTCAATTATGTGTTCCGCAGTTAGATTGTTGCCCAAAGTTTGAATTTGCTTGTCAGCAATTAGAACGTCAGTATGTAATAACCGCCCATTTTGAAAAACTAAGCCATGTTTGATCACTGTCGCCATCAGCATAAGCCTCCTAATTTTCGTCCCCGTAAAACTGCTTCGAGCATCGCCATCCGCATAAAGACGCCATTGTGCATTTGCCTGGCAAACATTGACTTGGGTGCTTCAACCAAACTGCTAGCTAATTCAACGCCGCGATTAATTGGACCCGGGTGCATAATAATTGCATTTTCTTGCAAGCGGTCATAACGTTTTTTATTAATGCCATAATCAGCGTGATAGGCGGCTTGATCAAATTTGCGCTCGTTTAAATCGCCGCTGTGGCGTTCGTGTTGCACCCGTAACAGCATTAACACATCAACTTTTTCAAGGATGTCATCAAGCGCAACATATTTGCCATATTCGTCAAACTTTTGGTTATACCAGTAACTTGGACCGGAAAAGTAAATCTGTGCGCCTAATTTATGCAGCAGTTCCATGTTGCTGCGAGCGACACGGGAATTTGTAATATCACCAACAATTGCCACTTTCAGCCCTGCAAAATGACCAAAATGCTCATAAATTGTCATCATATCCAGCAAACATTGCGAAGGGTGCTGGCCGCTGCCATCACCTGCATTGACAATTCCGATATTCAAGTGTTGATTTTGTTCTGGATGAATTAACTGCTCGTAATAATTATTTTCGGAATGCCTAATCACCTCAAGATCAATTCCTAACGATGCCATCGTTAACGAGGTATCATACAGAGTTTCACCCTTGTTAACGGAGCTATGCGCTGCATCAAAGGGGATAACCGTTAAACCAAGTTTGCGTTCAGCCACCTCAAAGCTGGTGTGGGTACGGCTGGAATTTTCAAAAAACATGTTAACCGCATAAACCGGATGGGTTAGCTGCAGAACTGCTCCGCCCCGTTTAAAATACTCGGCTCGGGTAATCAAGGCTTGAACCTCGGCAACTTGCAAATCTTCGACACTGACAAAATGCGGTAATGAAACTAGCTGATAATCTCTCATTTTTACTTCTTTCTAAAAAAATAAGCCTAGGGCATTTAATTGCTCTAGGCGTACAAGCGGCTCCTTCTTCTAAAAAATAATATCAGAAAAAGCACAACCGTTCTGGCCCTCTCTGGAGTCAATTAAATGGTTGAATTAATTTTATGTTTTTATTCTGGTAGTGCTCTCAGTTCAACGGCATCCCTGCCATCAACTTCCTGCACGTTGACCGCAACCTGTTCTTGGGAAGAGGTTGGAATATTTTTTCCGACAAAATCGGCCCGAATTGGCAACTCGCGGTGACCACGGTCGATTAGAACTGCAACCGCAATCGAACTTGGGCGACCAACATCCATTAACGCATCCATTGCCGCGCGAATCGTGCGTCCGGTATAGATCACGTCATCAACCAAAATCACGTGCTTATCATTGATTTCTACGTCAATTTCTGTCGAATTGACAACAGGATCCTGCTTCAAGCTCGCATCATGCCGATCATCCCGATAAAGGGTAATATCCAGCTGACCTACGGGAACATCGACGCCTTCCAGTTTTTTAATCCGGTCATGAATTCGCTGTGCGAGATAAATGCCGCGCGTCTTAATACCGATTAGAACCAGATCCTGCGTTCCACGATTACGCTCAATAATCTCGTAAGTAATTCGCGTGAGTGCCCGCTTCATTGCCAAAGCATCCCAAATTTCTTTTGCCATTGTTACCTCCAATTCTGCCCATAAAAATACTCCTAATCCGCTTGTGAGTAGGAGCAGTATAAGTCATAAAATAACTTTAGTTACTTTTCCTTGCTAGCCTCACAGGACTAATTTCAAAGGACATTGATTAGTTTTAAATATACTTGGTCTTATTTTACTTGTCAACCAAAAACTCAATTAAATTCCACTTGACCGACAAGTTCGTTAATATCCTTCACATGCAATTGGTCAAGTAATTCGGTTAAATCAGCTGCAATGTGCGGGCAAGCAAGCGGATCGTGAAAATGCGCGCTGCCGACGGCTACCGCACTAGCACCAGCCAACATAAATTCAACAACATCTTCGGCACTGCTGATTCCGCCCATCCCAATTAGCGGCAGAGAAACCGCCTGATGAACTTGATTGACCATGCGAAGTGCAATTGCTTTAACACTAGATCCCGATAGGCCACCCATGTTATTACCAAGAAGCGGCTTTCTGCTTTTAATATCAATGCGCATCCCTAAAACCGTATTGATCAGTGATAAGCCATCGGCACCACCCGCTTCCGCGGCCCGCGCAATTTCCGTAATATCGGTCACATTAGGCGTTAATTTGACATAAATTGGAACAGCAACGATAGCCTTGATTTTTTTCGTCAATTTTTCGACCAGTTCTGGATGAATGCCAAAAGCCATCCCGCCTTTAGCCACATTAGGACAAGAGACGTTGATTTCCAAAGCATTGATTAAGTTAGAGGCCGCAAGTTTCTGTGCTACTTCTAGATATCCAGCTTCACTGCCGGCACCAACACTGGCAATAATTGGTAAATCGGGATATTGCTGACGCAGCGCCGGCAATTTTTCTGCAACAACTGCGTCTACTCCAGGATTGGTCAAGCCGACCGAATTTAAAACACTGTCATCTAACACGGCAATCTGCGGCTGCGGATTACCCTTTCTCGCCTTTGGGGTCGTCGTTTTTATTACTAGTGCTCCTAACTCGTTCAGGTCAAACTTTTTGGCAGCCGGAACATCGCCAAAACCAAAAGTGCCGCTTGCTGGCATCAAAGGATTCTTTAATTCAAGTCCTGGTAATTTCACGCTAATTTTTGTCATAATTTCCTCCAAAATGAATGCTCACTGTCATTCGTTTATTTTGCAATTATTGTACATGTCTTTGCGGAATTTTAAAATAGAAATTTGAATTTTAAATTTTTTATTCGCTTATTATCGGCTGCTTCCTTTACATTACATAATCAATATAATTTTGTAAATTTAAGAAAACATTGGTCAGATATTCCGATTTAATCCCAAAAATGCTTATCTGCTTTTACTAACAGCTAATGCTCATAATGTTTAGCTGCAGACAAAACATAGATAGTATCTCCTTCTATTCTATAAATGAGACGATGTTCTTGTGTAATTCTACGCGACCAAACATTTTTACTGGTGATATATTTTAACGGTTCTGGTTTCCCCAGTCCTTTGTAAGGGTGACGATCAATATCTCTTATTAGCTTATTAATTTTTTTAATATTTTTTAATAATTGTCTTGTCATTAAGATCGTGCCAATACATGTAATCGTTCCAGCCCTGATCTGTCCATGCCTTAATTATCAATTAATTCATAGTACTTTGCTTTCCCAGCATCAATTTGCGCATTCCCTTGTTTAATTTTCTCCATTAAATTTGAATCGCTCATAATTTTAAGATTTTCTATCATATTGTCATAATCCGTTTTAGATAATAAAACAGCTGAGTTCTTAGTGCTGTTGTGACTGGTAATCAAAATAGTTGACGAATTATCATTAACATCTGTCATATAACTTTTTAGGTTCTTCCTAAATTCTGTAAATGCTACGGCTTCCATAATATCAGCTCCTTATTCGTAATTGTACCACAGTAGGTACTTATTTTTAACAAAATTGTGTCTGGGAAAAAACTATGCTTTTCAAAAATATTATTGTAAATATCTTTAAAGTTTGTAACTTTTTGTAGTGTAATCCAGACAAAAGATTGTATCAGAAAAGGAATGTTAGTTTTTTATTCTAACATTCCTTTTTGATTTGAATTTTTTCCCAGACACGGGCAAAATAAAAAAATTTGAATTTTAGTTTTACTAATGGTATTCTCAATAACAGCAAACTTTAAACGGTACAGAGAGACCGCAAGTTAACTTTAACTTAGAATCAAACTAGAAGTCTACTTCGGCCCTCTCTGTGCTCAAGTAGATTTTTTATTTGGAGGATTTATGGAAAAACCAGTTTTTGTTGCCTTAGATCTAGATGACGAAGAAAAATTAAACCGCATTTTGCCTAAATTAGGTGCGCCGCAAGAAACCTATCTCAAGATTGGGATGGAACTTTTTTATAATTCTGGCAGCCAGGTTGTTAAAAAATTGGTTGCACAAGGCTACAAAATTTTTCTTGATCTCAAACTGCACGACATTCCCAATACCGTATATAACGGTGCCAAACAACTGGCAGGATTGGGTGTTTATTGCATAACTGTTCATGCCCTTGGCGGCAGCCAAATGATCGGTGCCGCTAAGGACGGGTTAATTGCCGGAACCCCGAATAACCAAAGTGTTCCTAAATTGCTTGCGGTCACCGAACTGACCTCAATTTCCGACACGATTTTAAAATACGAACAAAATTGCTCACTTGAAATGACTGACCAAGTAATCAGCCTAGCTAAAACCGCCAAAAAAGCACGCGCAGACGGAGTGATTTGTTCACCTCTGGAAGTAACAAAACTGCGCCAGGAAGTCGGCAATGATTTCCTCTATGTGACCCCTGGAATTCGGCCCGAAGGCAGCGCCAATGATGATCAAGTACGAACAACCACACCGAAAAAAGCCAAAGAATTAGGCGCAAGCGCCATCGTTGTTGGCCGCCCGATTACCTTAGCCAGCGACCCCCAAGCAGCCTACCAAGCAATCAAAAAGGAGTTTAATTAAAATGCATCAGGAAGAAATTATTGCTAAATTAATTGAAGAAAAAATTATCACTATTTCACCGGATAAACCTTTTACTTATGCCAGTGGAATGCTGTCACCGGTTTACACCGATTTGCGCTTAACGGTTTCTTATCCCGACCTGCGCGACTGGATTGCCAGTGACTTGGCTAAACTGATCAAAGAAAAATTCCCCAAGGTTTCAATTATCGGTGGGGTAGCAACTGCCGGGATTCCCCACGCCGCATGGGTAGCTGCCAAATTGCAACTACCGATGATTTATGTTCGGCCGAAGCCGAAGGATCATGGCAAGGGCAGACAAATTGAGGGTCGCTTCAATAAACAAGACCAGATTGTGTTAATCGACGATTTAATTACGACTGGCGGTTCGGTTTTAAATGCTGTTCAGGCAACCAAAAATGAAGGCGGAAATGTCATTGGTGTCAGCTCAATTTTTACCTATTATCTGCCAGATGCCAAAAATAATTTTGCAAAAGCAAATGTTCCCTTTGCGCCTCTACTTTCCTATCCCGAATTATTAGCTAAAGAAAAAGAGCTGAATTATATCAGCTCTAACCAATATGAAGCTTTAAAAACTTGGCACCAAGATCCGTGGGCATGGGGTAAGAAATTTAATTGACAATATTCAATAAACTTTAGAAGAATATTATGAATCTTTTTCGATAATTACCGTTCTTCTAGTGAAATTGAAAAAAGAATCTAGTAAATTAAATCCAATAATCGAAAAGAATCAACTTAGATTTAAATAAATTATACAGCTCAAAATTAAAAAAGCTCATTAAGACGAATAACCATCTTAATGAGCTTTTTTATGCAATATACTTTAATGCTGTTTGATTGCCGCATTCAAGCGTTTGCGGTAACACAGGTAAACAATAATCATCAATGGAATTAACACCAGCTCCACTGGATAAAAGAATTTTACCGGGAGGATACTGTCAACGATGCCCGATAGAATTGGCCCCAGCGACATCCCAATGTCTAAGCCTAAATAAAAAGTGCTGCTGGCTAAGCCCTGCTCACTAATTGGCGCAAGCAGCAGCGCCGTTGACTGCAAAACCGAATAGATGACACCGTAGCCGACAGCCATTCCAGCTGCCCCCAGCATCATCTGCCAATTATTTTTCATCAAGGCAAGACAAAGAATATAGAATGCGGTCGCAACCGTGCTGAGCCAGAACCAGACGCCAAAACGCACGGTATCAAACAAATCTTTCAAACCAATCCGAATTACTAGTAAAATTACGGCATAGATTAGAAAGAATGAACCAACGGCGATGTGCAAATGCCGCTGTTCAACATAAGTTACAAGGTCAGCCTGCGTTGAGAAATACGGCAAAGCAAAAAGTGTTGTGAGCATGGCCACCGGTAAAACGTTCCATTCAATGATTTTAAAATGCTTTGTCTTGTTTGCCGCCTGCTCTTTTTTGATCGGCTGCGCATGATTGCCAACAAACTGAATGGCAACAATCATTAGCAGTGACGAAACAGCCGAAGCAATGATCGCGGTCCGGTAGCCGATTTTTTGATAAATACTAATGGCCAGCGCCGGTGCAACCGCCATTGCCAAGGCGTTCATCAGCCCGTAAAAACCCATCGCCTTCCCGACATGCTGCCGCGGCACCAAGAATGCCAGCCAAGTAGTCATGCAGACCGTGCACAGAACGTAGCCGGCACCGTTAATCAAGCGAAAAAGAAGGAGCCAGCCACTGGCAGGAGCAAAAATATAGCCAAGGATGCCGATAAAAATCAAAATCCCGCCAATTAGGGACAAACGATACTTAGAAAATTTATCGGTTAAATTTCCTGCTACCGGCCGTAAAAACATGGCAGCAATGCTCATAATGCCAACAATCAAGCCGGCAAAAGCGCCGCTTGCACCCAAACTTTTGGCGTAGCCGTTAATCAGCGGATTAACAAACATCGTGCTAAACATGAAGAAAAACGATGCCGCCATCACTAAAATTACATCTTTGGTATAAATTTTGCCCTTGCTTTTCGTCACTTTTATTCCTCCCAAACAATCTTTTTTAATTTTAGCACTTACTCTATTGGCTGTTAAACCGCAAAAATAATTTTCAGTTTCTATTATAATTAACAAAAAGTATAAGGTACGAAAGACATGCTTTTTAGGCAAAAAAGAAACACCTGAATATTCAGATGTTCTTTAAAAGATTATATTCTTATTTTTTAATAACCCATATAGCGGTTGCGTTCCCAATCAGAGACAGTTTGCGTGTATTGCGCCCATTCTAACTCTTTCGAGCATACAAAACTCTGTGTCAAATGCTTACCTAAAGCATCTTGAATCAGCTGGTCATCCTTAAAGGCTTTGAGAGCATTGTGCAAAGTTGATGGTAATGGCTTGATGCCTAGCTTTTCCCGTTCCTTTTCTGTCATTTCAAACAGATTTGAGCTAATCGGCTTCATCGGCAGCTTTTTCTCCTTGATGCCGGCAAGACCAGCAGCAAGACATGCTGCCAAAAGCAAATATGGGTTAGCCGTTGGGTCAGCTGAGCGCATCTCTAAGCGAGTATTTAGTTCCTCGGCCGACGGAATCCGCACCATCGGTGACCTATTTTTAGCTGCCCAGGAAATGTAAACCGGTGCTTCAAAGCCAGGAATAAGCCGTTTATAGGAATTAACCGTTGGGTTGCCAACAGCAGTAATTGCCCGTGCATGTTCCAAAATACCATTCAAGAAATACAGCGCCGTTTTCGACAAATGAAATTGGCCATCCTTGTCATAGAAAGTATTTTTGTCACCCTTAAACAGCGACATGTTGGTGTGCATCCCGTTGCCAGCTTGACCCTGCAACGGTTTGGCCATGAAGGTTGCAAATAAGCCATGCTTTTTAGCAACTTCACGGACAACCATCTTGAAGGTCTGCACCCGGTCGGCCGTAGCCAAGGCATTGTCGAACTTAAAGTCAATTTCCTGCTGCCCGTCACCTACTTCATGGTGGGCCGCCTCAACCTCAAAGCCGATACTTTCCAGCGTTTCCACAATATCGCGCCGGCATGCGGCACTTTCATCGTTTGATGTCATGTCAAAATATGACGCATGATCGGGCACTTCAGTCGTCCAATTACCATCCTGATCCAATTTAAGCAGATGGAACTCGGCTTCAAAGCCAATGTTAAAAGCGGAAAAGCCCATCTCCTTCATTTCTTGGGTAACCCGTTTCAAATTATTGCGCGGATCACCGGTGAACGGCTCACCGTTGGTCATATGTACCGAACAAATCAAGCGGCCAATTTTACCGCCATGATTATCGGTCCACGGCAACACCGCCCAGGTTGAAAAATCCGGATATAAAACCATGTCGCTCTCTTCCAGACGCACAAAGCCATCAATTGAAGAACCATCAAAACGGATATCATTACTCAAAACTTTATCAAGCTGACTTGTCGGCACTTCAACCGCCTTCAAAGTCCCATTAATATCGGTAAACGCTAAGCGTAAAAAGCGCACATCGTTATCCGTCACGCTTTGTTTAATATCCTCTGCAGTAATTGTTTTACTCATTAATTTTTCACCTATCTAGCCTAACTAAACACAAAATTGGTACAGTCCTAAAATTTGCTTAGAACTTGATTATTACAATAGCAGAGCATATGTAAAAAGTCAAATTGGTCTACTTAATTTTTATCTTTAAAAAACATTTCGTTAACCACGTTGGTGATGGCAATCTTAACATGGGCAAAAGTCAGCCCACCTTGCATATAAATTGCGTACGGTGGCCTAATTGGACCGTCCCCAGAAAATTCCACGGTTGACCCCTCGACAAAAGTTCCATCTGCCATCACAACCTTGTCTTCATAGCCGCTGTCGTGACTCGGAACCGGCTCAACAAAGGAGTTAACCGGAGAATTTGCTTGAAGCAGACGGGCAAACTTAATCATCTTATCCTTATCATGAAAAATAACTGTCTGAATCAGATCTGTTCGTTCTTCATTCCAATGCGGTGAAACTTCCACACCCATTTTTTCTAACAAGGCAGAAGAATAAATCATGCCCTTGATCGCACTGCCAGTAACGTTCGGAGAAATAAACAAGCCTTCGTAATAATCCATATTATTATTCAAACTAGCTCCCTCGGTGCGGCCAATTCCGGCAGCGGTCAGGCGGGCAGCGGTATTTTCAATCAGTTCATGCTTGCCGACAACATAGCCGCCGACCTTAGCAATGCCGCCGCCGGCATTTTTAATCAGCGAACCCGCCATAATATCGGCGCCATATTCGGTCGCCTCATGTTTTTCGGAAAACTCGCCGTAACAATTATCAATAAAAATAATGCTCTTGGGGCTGACCTCTTTGATCATGGCAATCATCGGCCTAATTTTGGCAATCGTAAAACTTTGGCGCGGATCATAACCGCGTGAACGCTGAATCGCAACTACCTTTGGCTGGTGTTCTGTCAGCAAATTCCGGGCAGCATCGTAGTCAATATCACCGTCTTTCAGGGGAACGTAAGAAAACTTGACGCCGTAACTCAGCAAACTGCCGCGTTTATCGCCAGCAATGCCGATTACCTGCTGCATTGTATCATAGGGCATCCCTGTCAGATAGGTTAACTCTTCGCTCGGAAACAGATTACCGGCAAGTGCTGCAGCCAGTGTGTGCGTCCCCGAAACAAACTGCGACCGTACCAGTGCGTCTTCTGTATGAAAAATCTCTGCATAAATTCGCTCTAACTTTTCACGCCCGCTGTCATCGGAGCCGTAACCATAAGTTCCTAATAAATCTGATTCCGAAACCTGCTGGTCTTTAAACGCCTCAAGCACTTTATTTTGGTTATAAAGCACATTATCATCAATTTTTGCCAGCTGAGGAGCAATCTGCTGGTCCACTTCTTTAACGATTTCTTGTAATTTTTCCGGCCAATTATTCATTTAGCCATTCCTCAACTTTCATTAAAATCTTTTGTTCACACATGGTGTCATTTAAGGGATCAAACCATATGACCGGCAACTGGTGCCGAAAATATGTTAGTTGCCGCTTGGCATAACGCCGCGAAGCCGTTTTTAATGCGGTAACACAAGCAGCCAAGTCCTTTTCCCCGGCAAAATACGGAAAAAATTCCTTGTAACCAATTGCCTGCAAGATTTGGTGTTCATCCTGCCGGTGGTCATAGATAAATTTGGCTTCAGCAAGAAGTCCTTCCTGCAGCATTTGGTCAACCCGCAAATTAATCCGGCGGTAAATTTCCTGCCGGTCAGAATTCAGCCCAATGATTAGGTAATCATAACGGGGTAAAATCTCCTGCTGCTGCGCGGAAAATTTCTGCCCTGTGCGTTCAATCACCGTCAGTGCCCGCAAAACACGCCGCGAATTATTTACAGGAATCTTCGCGGCGGCTGCTGGATCCCTTTCTTCCAGCAGCTGCCATAATTTATTGGGACCATTAGCCGCCAAATACTTTTCATAAATCGGTGAAGACCTAGCATTAATCTGATTTTTTTCACCCAGCTGCATTTCATTGAGCAGGGCATTAACGTAAAAACCGGTTCCGCCGACTATGAGCGGCAGTTTTTTCTTCTGGGCAATCACTGCAATTGCATTTGTAGCTTCGTCAACAAAGTCCTTGACCGAAAATTCCGTAAAAACCGACTGGGTATCAACCAGATAGTGCTTAACCGCTGCCTGTTCCTCAGAAGTTGCCTTTGCCGTCCCGATGCTGACTTCGCGATAGACCTGCATGGAATCACCGGAAACAATTTCCGCATTCAATTCTTGGGCTAGTTTAATTGCCAGACTAGTTTTGCCGATTGCCGTCGGACCAACAAGCGCTAATACCTTTTGCATACTCATATCCTTTTTAATCAACTAGTTAATCATAAACTAAAAAAACATTTCAGCGGAGTCCCAAAATGTTTCTTTATTTAATATTTAGATGCCTTGGTGCGACCATCCCATTCATCAAACCCATCCTTTAACCAATAAATTGAAGTGAATTTCTTCTTTTTCAAAAACCTGGCCGCACGCAGTGTCACCGTCAACGAATCCGAATAAAGGTAAACCGGCAAGTCAGGGCGCAATTCACTGTATTGGTACTTAATCATTGTATATGGCAGGCTTCTTGCGCCGTCAATGTGCTTACGCTTAAACGGTTCTTTTTCACGTAAATCAACAATCTGCGCCTTGCGCATGCCAGCCTTAAAGCCGTCATTATCCAAGCCATTGTTACCCAAACGCTTGGCCTGAATTTTATTCCACGCCCAAACGCCGACAAAGCCTAAAATAATTGCTACCAGTACAACATCTAAAATAATGATAAATTGGCTCATTGCTGCAAATTCTCTCCTCTAAAAATACTCACTTTATATCATACTCTCAAATCAAACTGTCGGCTATGCTTTTTTGGCCCGCTCCTCACGTTCATACTCACGCTGCAGAATCAGCTTGGCAACCAGGTAATCGTGTCGGTCAAGCAGACCCGCATGGTTGATGTTATCCAATTCCAGAGCCATTAATTCAATGTCCCAAATTCGCTTGCCGACATGAACAAGCACACCGTATTTTTCCAGCAGTTGCTGCACATCATACAAGGTTTTCATCAGAAATTAATTACCATTCCCATTCTGACAGTCAGAACAATGTATAAAAGCAAGACCGCTCCTGCCAGCACACGCCATTTAACACTATATTTTTGCACCATTTTGTCGCCCATGACAATTGCCAGCAGAAAACCGCTGATAAGCCCGCCAAGGTGCCCCTGCAAGTCAATTCCCGGATCAAAAATATCTAATGCAATATTGATCAGCGCCAGCCAAAAGGCCTGACGGCCCAAATAGGAAATCATCGGGTTGGCCCGGTTACGCAGCCCAATTGCCACCATTGCGCCAAACAGACCGAAAATTGCGGTCGATGCCCCCGCGCTAATTGCCCGGTCATCACCAAAAGCAAAGCTAAACAAGTTACCGCCGACGCCAGCTAAGAGATAAACAAAAAGAAAACGCAGGTGCCCCATCATCGGTTCCAGATATTGGCCCATGTAATAAAAAATTACCGCATTTGAAACCAGGTGCAGTATCCCAATATGCAAAAACTGGGCGGTAAAAAGCCGCCACCACTGGCCGCCAGCCGCAATTGCATAGTTGCTCATTGCGCCCATTTTGAGTAAAACATAATTATTTTCCGAGCCGCCGGTAAAGGTCTCAATTAAGAAAGCCACGAGCAACACCACTAAAATCAGGATTGTTGCCCAGCTGTCTTTTAACCGCATTCTTTGATTCATTAATTAACCTCGTAAAATTTGGTCGGGCAAAATGATTGTCTGCACCGGGACATCTGTTTTTTCAACCGGCCATACAGCAGTTTGAAAACTCATCTTTGAATTGACCAGTGCCACCGTTTGGCTAGCGGGGTGCTTTGCCAAAAAGCGGTCATAGTAGCCGCCGCCAAAGTTAAGCCGCTGGTGGCTGTCAAGCGCAAATGCTAGGCCCGGGACCACAATCAAGTCCAATTCGTTATTAATCGGCGCTGTCGCATCGTCAACTTCCTTGACACCAAAGCGGGACTTTTTCAATTTGGTCATATAGGTGTAGTAAACAAAATCCTGGGTGTGCTCGTGATCATTATTTGCCCTTGCCAAGTAAACATCCTTGCCTTGATCCCACAGGCGGGCAATCAGTCGGGAGGTATCGACCTCACTTGGCAGTGACGCGGTAACACCGATTGAGCGGCTGTTTTTAATCAGGTCGCTCCCCATAAGCTGCTCAAGCAAAAGTTGATCTTCTTCGTCCTTTTTGGCACTTTTGGCATATTCTGCTAAAAGTTTTATCTGTTTTTTACGTAAATCTTTCTTATCCATTTTTCTTCCAAACAGCAAAAAATAGCAGGCATAAACAACCCTGCTATTTTGGTTTTATTACTTAGTTTCACGATGAAGCGTTGTGTGTCTTTCAACTGGACAATACTTCTTCAAACTTAAACGTTCCGGATGCTTACGCTTGTTTTTCTTAGATAAGTAACTTCTGTCACCACATTCGGTGCATTCCAAAATGATGTTATCTGCCATTTCTTTCACCACCTACAAATTTTTATTCTGACTGTATTAGAATAGCATTTTTCTTGAGTTTTGGCTAGTCTAATGAGTATTTTTTACTGTTTATGCAATTTATAATAGTCCTGAACCATTTCTTTTGCGACCTGCAAGGTATATGAACCCTCGCCCTCCGGGTCAAGACCAGGAAAGACAACTGCAATTGCCAAATCGGGATTGTTTACCGGGGCATAACCAACAAAAGTAGCATTGACTACTGCCGGCGGATTCTTCTGATTAGGGTTATCAGGATCATAGTAAAAAGTTTCCGCCGTTCCCGTCTTCCCGGCAATTTGCGGCTTAACATCTTTTAGTTTGTGGGCCGTGCCCCAGCCGTTAGTCCCATGAACAACCCGGTAAAAACCTTGACGGACAACATCCAGTTCATCTGGTGTCCACGGAATCCGTAGCTGCACATTCGGCTGCTTGTTGTAACCGGTATAGATGTGCTGACCATTGGTTGAAGTGCGGCCAATTGACTGCACAATGTATGGCTGCATCCGGTAACCGCCATTAGCAATCGTCGACACATACTGCACCATCTGA
This sequence comes from Lactobacillus sp. ESL0791, assembly GCF_029433255.1. Taxonomy (NCBI): domain Bacteria; kingdom Bacillati; phylum Bacillota; class Bacilli; order Lactobacillales; family Lactobacillaceae; genus Lactobacillus; species Lactobacillus sp. ESL0791. Next base: position 1,405,095 of record NZ_JAQTHU010000001.1, read on the forward strand.
ATCGGTGTATAAGCATCATAGTTGCCATAAGAAAGGTCAAGAACCGAACCAGAAAGAATCTGTCCTTGAGCGTTAAAGGACTTACCCTGAATCCCCGAAATCTCGCCAGGCAGGTCAACTCCGGTCTTTTGTCCTAGACCAAACATATTAAAATTGCGCCGCAAAACATTAAACGCGTTGTCGGGCATGCTGATAAACTCCTTGGGAACATATTTTGCATGTACCCACTTCATTGCCAAGTGCATCATGTAAATGTTACTGGAAACCTCAAGTGCGGTTTCCGCATCAAGTGCACCAAAAGTATTTAACGGATAGACCGATTTTTTAATCGGCGAACCCGGCAAGTAAATAGCCGTATCTGGAAACGTGTTATCCGTCGGTGTAATAACGTGATTGATTAATCCGCCGCTGACCGTGGCCCCCTTGACTGCCGATCCCATGACAAAAGCCTGGTTGATAACCCCCAGAGCATTATCGGTTGTTTTGTTCTTGTTGGGATCGCGATTAATTCCGGCCACCGCCAGCAAAGCACCCGTCTGCGGATTCATTGCAATCGCGTAAGCACCATTCGAATATTTGGCAGCACCAGAACCGATAGCTGATGCATAAACCTGCTTTAGAGTTGCCTGCACCTTTTTTTGATAAGCGGCATCCAGTGTCAACATTAAACTAGCACCAGCCTGGCCCTGATAAATGGTCTTAGTATCCTGGATATCACCATTGTCCTTGGTAATAACTTCGCTGGTCGTCTTTGTCCCCCGCAAAAGCGGTTCATATTCCTGTTCCAGGTATGAGGTGCCGACCCGATCATTACGCGAGTAACCATTGGTTAAGTAGTATTGCAAGTTATCACTGGGCAGCCCCGCCTTTTCCGTTGAAACTGAGCCAATAATACTTTGAATTGAAGAACCGTTGGGATACTCCCGCTGCCAATCCGTGCCGATGCCGACACCCGGCAGGTCAGCCAGGTGCTCCCCCACTTTGGCAATTTCCTTGTTGGTTAAGTCCTTATTTTTGACGTAAATTGTTGATAGAGTATATGCACCCGAAATCTTATTAAAAATCAAGGCAGCAGTTTTTTGCCGCGGCGTAAACTTAAGTCCCTCTTTTTTTACCTGAGCAACTATTTGGTCTGTCTTATAATCTTCATCCTCACTAGCCTGAACAGACTTGGGCAACTTGGCCTCTTCCCTAAGCGCGTTATCCGAATTGCCCAAATAATAATTTATTTCCTGCACTTGTGTCGGCTTTTCATCGCTTAACGTAATGTAGTTGCTTAAAGTTGTCGAAATTTGGTAGATCTGATCGGTAGACGTTGAAGCACCCTTAGTATAGGTAATTGCGTTGCTGGCGCGATTGCCCACCAGGATACGGCCCCGACTGTCATACATAATTCCGCGGGGAACTTGACTGGACACAATGGTTGAACTTGACTTTTGCACTTCTGATTTAAAACGCGAGCCATAACCGATTTGCAAGTATGCCAATTGTCCAATTAAAGTGGCAAATAATACAAAAATCACCCCAAGAATTATTTTCATTCTGATCGGCGTTGCGGACTGTTCTCGCGATCCAGTCCCCCTATTTTTCTTTAAATATTTCACGTAAATCAATCCTCGCTCAAACTGTAGTCATTTTAACAAAAAGCTGCGGGCAATTCTATGACTAGACCGAGAGTTTTGGTAAATTTTAAGATACAAGTTATTAAACATTTTTTTAATAATTGTCTTTGACCTGACAATTTGTAATAAAATAAAAGTGAAAAAATTTGTTAGATAATAAAGAGAAAGAAGATCATCATGACACTTAAATATCAAATTGGCGTTGATGCTGGTGGTACCCATACCACCGCGATTGCTTACGATACGGCTGGCAGGGAGCTTAATCGCGCAGAAAGCGGCCCAGGACAAATAAATGCTGATTATGAGCACGGCATTGGCAATATCGCAGATGCGATTAACGAATTAATCAACGAAATCGACGGTGACTGCATGCGAGTTTTATGCGGCATTGCAGGACTGTCTGTTGTCGGTAATGCCCCGCTGGTGGCAGCAACAATTTCTTCCAAAATTGGCAACTTGCCGACAAGGGCAATTACTGATTCGCTTTTGGCTCTATATAATGGGCTTAAGGGCGAAGATGGCGGGCTCGTGATTGCGGGAACCGGTTCGGTGTTTAACGGCCTTCAGAAGGGCAGCATTATTACCACGGGCGGTTATGGCAGCCTGCTTGGTGATGAGGGATCAGGCTACGCAATCGTTGTCAGTGCCATGAAGTCGGCCCTGCTCAGTTGGGACAAACGCGAAGAAAATGCACTCATCCCCCTATTCAACAACTTATTCAAAGTTGATAATATCTCCGACGCTACCGCTAAATTTTATAAATTAGTGCCAGCAGAAGTTGCCGCCATGGCCGTTAATGTTGCTAAGCTGGCTGACAGCGGCGACAAGGATGCTACCGCGGTAATTCATGAACAGGCGCTGCTTTTAGCACGCGACATCATCAATGGTCTTGACCGCTACGAGAAGCCGAAGCCGATGAAAATTGCTTTAACCGGTTCAGTTCTTGCTAACAACCAAATGCTACGGGACTTCATGATTGACCGCATTCATACCAACTACCCTGAGGCAGAATTTTCAATTTCTAACGGCGAAAATGCTCGCGGGGTTATTTATGATAAGAGTAAGGATTACCGCTACTTCACAAATCATAACTAATAAAATACTATACATTAAAAAAAGATTTTGGGAATAAATTTCATTACCAAAATCATTTTTTTGTATCTTTCAATAAATTTGAAAATTTTACTCTTGGTTGTTACAGTAAAATATCCTTAATCATTTTTACCGGAGATAAGCACCCGTTTGCTGTCATAATCTGCTGGTTATGTCTAACTAACATTTGTGACAAAATCGATAAAACGTCTTGGCGATTACCGGCTATAAATTGTAATTCCGTATCGTCCACATTTAATTGCAATTTATTACTAAATAAGTTGTCAGTTTCAGTTGGTGCTCCGTTTAACAAAATACATACGTTTTTCAACTTACTATTGTTAACAATTTTTTCCCAGGCAGCATCTAACAACTGCCACTCATCTCGATCGTCAAGCCAAACTGTCTCAGCTTGTTTAGAAATAACATACGAATTTATTTTAGCTTGTTCTCCATCTGATTTTTGTTTGTCGGTAAACAATACCGTTTGCCAACTAACAGAAGACTGCGGACTTACTTCAAAAGTCATATCAAACGCTAAGTAAGCTACATATCTTACGTTGGGTTCAGTTAAACACTTTAATGAAATATAGTAATTTTTTTCAATAATTGGTGCTGAATAGCGCGAAATTACCTTTTTATCGTCTTTGTCAGTAAAGAGAATACATTGATTTTTTTGATCCCAATGCCAGTGACGCTCACGTGGATAGAAATCTATATGCGACGGAAATTCCAGCGTATGATCAGAATTAAATCTAATCATTAAAATAGCATTACTATGTCCCATAAAAATCGTTATTTCCGGTCGACCTTTTTTACAGACAAAATCATGCCCTGTGCAGATTGCCAACATTTCTTCCTCTGTCATTAATTTTACCTTTATAAATTATTTATGTTTAAACCAAGACTTTATCAAACGATCGTTATACATAAACTTTGAAGAAACTTTACGACCATGACATAAGCGTCCGGAAAAGAAATTGTAGGCAATATAATTGACTATTGCCATTTCAAAATTACCAAAATGAGTATCACCCTGTCCCAAATATTCTTGAACAGTATCATCGGTATACAATTTCATAAAAATTCCTAAGAATTCAAGCAAAACCGCCCTTGTACCAAGAAGAATGCCAGCATTAAGCAGCTGCAAATGCTTATTTCGCTTGATAAAATCTGTCACATAATTTGGTTTAGCATCATCTTGCACAATATAGGTATTAAGATCGTTATATTCATCCCCAATATACAAAATATTATCATCAATCTTTGTAAAGGGATAATTCATCATCTCCACATCTCCAATATCCACCAGTGCAGCCTGCTCAATTTCATTATGTTGCAGTAAATATTCATACGCCAATTCCCATCTGGCAAAATACAGTTTCAATCCTTTCTTGGGATAATGCCCGAAAGGTTCAAGATAAATTGCCTTCACCAGTGGCGCTAAATTTTGCGTATTTTTAAAATTAACTAAGATATCAGTTTCAACCCCAAATTTACTCACCGAATTTGTTAGCCGATATGAAAGTTTATTAAGATCGACTGAACTTTTAGTTACATTATGTTGTGGTTCATTTATTTTAATAAGATATTCGGCAATAACAGCATTTTTCATAATATTCTCTATTTTCTAAAAAATTGCGCAATTTCAACGTTTTTTCGCACTTTGCACGTATCCTGCCTTTTAAAAAGACAATCATTATTATTATAAAATTTTAAAGGAGTAATTAGCAACTGATAATTAAGATTTTTATTATCTAACGATAGATAATAAAAAAGACAGCTTCTTGCTGTCTTTCCATTAGTCCTCAACTTTATTGATGACCGCATCAAACTTGCCGCCGGGTGTAGTGATTGTCACTGTTTGCCCCTTTTTCTTGCCCAGCAGGGCTTGAGCAATCGGCGAATCATTGGAAATTTTTCCGTTTAACGGATCCGATTCATCGCTCCCGACAATCGTGTAAGTTTCCGGATCATCCTCACCAACCTCGGTGTAGGTGACCGTTTTACCAACGGCAACTTCATCGGGATCACTGGCATTAGCATCAACAACGTGTGCATACTTTAGCATTTCTTCAACCACGTTGATACGGTCCTCAAGGTGACTCTGCTCATCCTTAGCGGCATCATACTCGGAGTTCTCAGACAGGTCGCCATAGGAACGCGCGACCTTAATTCGCTGAATAACCTCCGGTCGTTTGACTAATTTTAAATTTTTTAATTCTGCCTCAAGTTTTTCTTTACCCTCAGCAGTCATTGGATATGATTTTTCAGGCATAAAATTTCTACTCCTTAAAGTTTAATTTTCTTTTTGCACTGTCTTATCTTATTTATTTCCGAGGATAAAGTCAACCCTTAACGAATTTTTGCTGCAATCTCTTCTTCAAGATGGCCGGTAATGTTGGTCATTGCCTTGTTGACGACCTCATCCGTCAAAGTATCCTCTTTGTTTAAGAAAGTCAGGTTATAAGCCAGGCTCTTTTTATTGTTTTCAATATGTGAGCCCTGGTAAACATCAATGACACGCAGTCTGACCAAATATTTGCCGCCATTTGCACGAATAATATCTTCAACTTTCTGGTTATTTACTTTTTCATCAACCAAAATTGACAAGTCACGCTCGATTGCAGGGAATTTCGGTGCTGGTTGCGCCACCGTCTTGGTTGGGATTAACGGAATAATTGCGTCCAAATTGAGTTCATAACCATATAGTTCTGCGCCACTCAAAGCCTTGTCTGTCAAGGTTACTGCGTGGGCAATCATCCCGATCATCCCGAGATACTGACCTTGAAGGTAGATCCCAGCCGTCCTTGTCGGGTGCATTCCCGGAATGATCTCGGCTTTGTATACAACTTGATGATCATCAATTCCAATCGATGCAAACAAGTTAGCCAGTTGGCCCTTAACGAAGTAAAAGTCAATATCCTGGTTTTGGTGCTGCCAATTTTCGGCAAACATCTTACCGGAATACAGTGTAGCCAAATGTTCATGTTCGTTGAACTTGCCGCCTTCATGATCATAAACTCGTCCTTGTTCGTAAAAGGCCAAGCTGTTTTGCTTACGGGCCATGTTATAACTGGCAGCATCAACCAAACCGGTCATCAAGTTCTGCCGCATCGTTGAACGGCTGGAATTAAGCGGCATTTCCACTTGAGCAATTGATTTCGGCTCTTTGGTAAACAGCACCGCTTTTTCAGGCGAGGTTAGAGAATACGAAATTGCTTCCGTCATGCCTTGGCCCTGAACCACTTTTTTAATCCGGCGCAACATTTTTTCTTCTGCCGAATATCCTCCCTGGGTTTCCGCCAGCACCGGCTGGGTTGATTTGATATTATCATAGCCATACAGACGGCCAACTTCTTCAACCAAGTCCGCCGGAATGGCAATGTCCCACCTTCTGTTAGGAATATCAACTACCAGCTTGTCACCATTAATTTGACAATTAAAATTAAGCCGGTCAAAAATATGCTTCATTTCTTCAGCAGAAATTGCGGTACCCAAAGCATTATTAATGTAAGAAATCGTAGTTTCTACCACTACCGGCTTAAGCTGCTCGTCGCTGGCCTTGATGATACCAGTATCAATCGTGGCCGAGGCATCATTGCGCAAAAGCAAAGCGGCCATGTTTAAAGCTTTTTCAGTATTATCCCAGTTGACCCCTTTTTCGTAGCGGCTTGAAGCCTCGGTCCGGTTAGCGTGGCGCAAGGCAGTCTTGCGAATCAACGTCGGATCAAAAATTGCGGACTCCAAAATGACATCGGTTGTCTCATCGGTAATCTCTGAGTTGAGACCGCCCATAACTCCGGCCATCATTACCGGCTTTTCACCGTCAGTGATGACAATATCGTTAGGATCAAGGTCAACTTCTTTTTCATTTAACAAAGTCAGCTTTTCACCAACAGCGGCTTTGCGAACAACAAATTTGCCGGTGGTAAAAGTCTTAGCATCATAAGTGTGCATAGGCTGACCCGTCAGCAGCATGATGTAGTTAGTTACGTCAACTACATTGTTGATTGGGCGGATACCGGCATTCCACAAACGCCGCTGCATCCACAGAGGACTGTCGGCAATTTTAACCCCAGTAACCTTGCGCAAATAAACTCGCGGTGCCAGCGTAGGATCAACATCGGCACTAAGTTCACTAGTCCAATCGGGACCGTCTTCCTTCAGTGTAACGTCTTCCACCTTTACTGGTTTGTCAACAATTGCTCCGACTTCGTAAGCAGAACCATCCATTGACAGGGTATCCGCACGGTTGGGCGTAATGTCAAAGTCAAAAATATAGTCGTCCATGCCCAGTGCCTTAAATGCTTCATCGCCAGGCTTTACCTCGGCATCACTTGAAAAGACATAGATGCCGTCAGCATATTTTTGCGGAACAATACTTTCGTTAAAGCCAATTTCCTGTAATGAGCAGATCATGCCGTTGGACTCTAAGCCCTGCATTTTACTCTTTTTAATTTTGACATTATCGGCAATACGCGCGCCATTCAGGGCAACGATGACATCTTGGCCTGCTGCCACATTTGGTGCACCACAGACAATCTGCACCGGCTCATCCTGACCAACATCAACATGGGTAACGTTTAAATGGGTACCCTCAACCTTTTGGCAGTCAATGATATGGCCGACAACGATCTTTTTTAACCCTGCAGCCGGATGCGCAACCCCAGCAACTTCAATTCCGTGACGGGTAATCTTTTCTGCTAACTTATTAGGATCCTCATCCAATTTTACAAAATCCTGCAGCCAATTATATGAAACGAGCATTATCTTTCCTCCTTACGGAATTGTCCTAGGAACCGAATATCATTGGTGTAAAAATCACGAATATCATCAATTCCATATTTCAAAATAGCAAACCGGTCTAAGCCGACACCAAATGCAAAGCCGCTATAATTCTTTGAATCAACCCCGGCATTTTCCAAGACATTCGGATGCACCATGCCGGCCCCTAAAACTTCAATCCAACCGGTAAACTTGCAGATTGGGCAGCCCTTGCCATCACAATTAAAACAGCTAACGTCCATTTCAACCGACGGCTCGGTGAACGGAAAATAGCTTGGACGAAGACGTGTCTCGCGATCCTGACCAAAGATGTGACGAGCAATCATTTCCAACGTCCCTTTTAAGTCACCCATCGTAATATGGCGGTCAACAACCAGGCCTTCCATTTGCATAAACTGGTGAGAATGGGTGGCATCGTCGTCATCACGGCGGTAAACCTTACCCGGGCCAACCATCTTCAAGGGGCCCTTAGTAAAATCATGCTTTTCCAATACCCGCGCTTGGTCACCGGACGTTTGCGATCTAAGCAGATTTTCCGAATCAATATAAAAAGTTGCCTGCATGTCACGTGCCGGATGATCCTTAGGCAGATTCATCATTTCAAAGCAGTAATGGTCGGTTTCAATTTCCGGTCCCTGAACCACCTCATAGCCCATGCCAATAAAATACTCTTCTAAATCATCTAGGATAATGTTAATCGGGTGCTCCGAACCCATGTGCATTCTTCTGCCGGGCAGAGTAACGTCAATCTTTTCTTCTTCGAGCCGCTGCTCTACCAAAGTCTGAACAATATTATCCTTGGCGTCATCAAGCTTGTTATTAAACAAGTCACGCAGATTGTTTACCTTTTGGCCGACCTCGCGTCTTCTTTCGGGCGCAACCTCACTCATTGAGTGCAAAATTTCCGTCAGTTCACCCTTGCGGCCGATTAACTTAACCCGCACATCATTCAGATTTTTCTCATCATTTGCCTTGGCTATCTCAGCCAGTCCTCGTTCCCGAAGCTCTTTTAGCCTATCAAATAAGTCCATTAATTTTTCCTTTCAACAAAAAAAAGCTCCGTCCCCTCTCAGGGACGAAGCTACGCGGTACCACCCTAGTTTGAACCATCAAAGGCCCACACTTTCGCTTTTCGTTAACGGTGAAATACCGGAATGGATTAGATTCTACTTCTAAGATGAAATTCACAATTTGTTCTTCAGCTTTCCTTTCAGCTGCTAAGAAAGCCTCTCTGCTAACAACGCCTTGTTACTAGTCTTAGTAATTCGTAATTAAGTATAAGAATAATGCATTTTGAATTAACTTGCAAGTATATTTACAAAAATAGTAGGCAATTTTTCCTTACTGAATTCACTAAGACCAGCAAGCACAACTGCTAAAATGGTTAAAATTTAACCCTTTTTAAAATTTTTAAGTAGTAAAAATTCGCCATTTCTTATGTAACAGAAGTATCTGCCGCCAATCTTTTTAATACTGTAAGTTTTAACTTTTGTACCTTTCTTAAGAACTTTATTACCAATTCGTTTACCCTGTCCATTGTAAACATAAGCATTGTTATGCAACTTTTTATCTTTACCAATAAAATTCCCAGCAGCAATATATTTACCATGACGAATATTATAGAATTTGCGGCCCTTTACCATAATGGTTTCGTAAGTCTTAAATCCTTTGGTTTTTTTAATGTCAGTTTTACCAACACGCTTCCCTTTTTTATTGTAGATATAAGCATTATGCGTGGTTCCTTTTTCAAACCCAACAAAATTGCCAGCAGCTAAATAATAATGATCACTAATACGATAGAAATATCTGCCATTAATTAAAATTTTTCTTCCGAAAGTTCTAATCATAATCTTCTTTTTAAGAATCAGAGTACCGACACGTTTACCAGCACTATTATAAATATATGCATTATGGTGTAGTTTCCTTATTACACCATCATGAAGCACAGAATTATTATTGCCAAAATTAATTGAATCCGATGAAAACGGCGGTACATTATCGTTATTATAACTATTGGAATAAATATTTGAAATCAAACCATCACCAGTTGGCGTTCCTGGCACACTTAAACCGCCCGAAACTTGAGAACTCAGGTTGCTGCTCAATACTACTGATATACTGCCAGATTCTGATCTACTTGTCGATGTGCTTTCGCTCTCAGATGTGCTACCAGATTCTGATCTGCTCGTCGATGTGCTGCCACTCTCCGATGTACTGCCAGATTCTGATCTACTTGTCGATGTGCTGCCACTTTCCGACGTACTGCCAGATTCTGATCTACTTGTCGATGTGCTTTCGCTTTCTGACGTGCTGCCAGATTCCGATCTGCTTGTTGATGTGCTGCCGCTCTCCGACGTACTGCCGGATTCTGATCTGCTTGTCGATGTGCTTTCGCTCTCGGATGTACTACCAGATTCTGATCTACTCGTCGATGTGCTGCCACTTTCCGACGTACTGCCAGATTCTGATCTACTTGTTGATGTGCTTTCGCTTTCTAACGTGCTACCAGATTCTGATCTGCTTGTCGATGTGCTGCCACTCTCGGATGTACTGCCAGATTCTGATCTACTCGTCGATGTGCTTTCGCTCTCCGACGTGCTACCAGATTCTGATCTACTTGTCGATGTGCTGCCACTCTCAGATGTGCTACCAGATTCTGATCTGCTTGTCGATGTGCTGCCACTCTCAGATGTGCTACCAGATTCTGATCTGCTCGTCGATGTGCTTTCGCTCTTGGATGTACTGCCAGATTCTGATCTGCTTGTTGATGTGCTTTCACTTTCTGACGTGCTGCCACTCTCGGATGTGCTACCAGATTCTGATCTGCTTGTCGATGTGCTGCCGCTCTCCGATGTACTGCCAGATTCTGATCTACTTGTCGATGTGCTGCCACTCTCGGATGTGCTGCCACTCTCGGATGTGCTGCCGCTCTCTGACGTACTGCCGGATTCTGATCTGCTTGTCGATGTACTTTCACTCTCGGATGTGCTGCCAGATTCTGATCTACTCGTCGATGCGCTTTCGCTCTCTGACGTGCTGCCACTCTCCGATGTACTGCCAGATTCTGATCTACTTGTCGATGTGCTGCCGCTTTCTGACGTGCTACCAGATTCTGATCTGCTTGTCGATGTGCTTTCGCTCTCTGACGTACTGCCAGATTCTGATCTACTCGTCGATGTGCTGCCACTTTCCGACGTACTGCCAGATTCTGATCTACTTGTCGATGTGCTTTCGCTCTCCGATGTACTGCCAGATTCTGATCTGCTCGTCGATGTGCTGCCAGTCTCCGATGTACTGCCAGATTCTGATCTGCTTGTCGATGTGCTGCCACTCTCCGATGTACTGCCAGATTCTGATCTGCTCGTAGATGTGCTGCCGCTCTCCGATGTGCTACCAGATTCTGATCTGCTCGTAGATGTGCTGCTACTCTCGGATGTACTGCCAGATTCTGATCTGCTTGTCGATGTACTTTCACTCTCGGATGTGCTGCCAGATTCTGATCTACTCGTCGATGTGCTGCCGCTCTCCGATGTGCTGCCAGATTCTGATCTACTCGTCGATGTGCTGCTACTCTCGGATGTACTGCCAGATTCTGATCTACTCGTCGATGTGCTGCCGCTCTCGGACGTGCTACCAGATTCTGATCTACTTGTCGATGTGCTTTCGCTTTCTGACGTGCTGCCACTCTCCGACGTACTGCCGGATTCTGATCTACTCGTCGATGTGCTGCCACTTTCCGACGTACTGCCAGATTCTGATCTGCTCGTCGATGTGCTGCTACTCTCGGATGTGCTACCAGATTCTGATCTGCTTGTCGATGTGCTGCCACTTTCTGACGTGCTACCAGATTCTGATCTACTCGTCGATGTGCTGTCGCTTTCTGACGTGCTACCAGATTCTGATCTACTTGTCGATGTGCTGCCACTCTCCGATGTACTGCCAGATTCTGATCTGCTTGTCGATGTGCTTTCGCTCTCTGACGTACTGCCGGATTCTGATCTGCTCGTCGATGTGCTGCCACTCTCCGATGTACTACCAGATTCTGATCTGCTCGTAGATGTGCTGCCGCTCTCGGATGTGCTACCAGATTCTGATCTGCTTGTCGATGTGCTTTCGCTCTCTGACGTGCTGCCGGATTCTGATCTGCTTGTCGATGTACTTTCACTCTCGGATGTGCTGCCAGATTCTGATCTACTCGTCGATGCGCTTTCGCTCTCGGACGTGCTGCCACTCTCCGATGTACTGCCAGATTCTGATCTACTTGTCGATGTGCTGCCGCTTTCTGACGTGCTACCAGATTCTGATCTGCTCGTCGATGTGCTGCCAGATTCTGATCTACTCGTCGATGCGCTTTCGCTCTCGGACGTGCTGCCACTCTCCGATGTGCTGCCGCTTTCTGACGTGCTGCCACTCTCGGATGTACTGCCAGATTCTGATCTACTCGTCGATGTGCTGCCGCTCTCGGACGTACTGCCGGATTCTGATCTGCTCGTCGATGTGCTGCCGCTCTCGGATGTGCTACCAGATTCTGATCTACTTGTCGATGTGCTTTCGCTTTCTGACGTGCTGCCACTCTCCGACGTACTGCCGGATTCTGATCTACTCGTCGATGTGCTGCCACTTTCCGACGTACTGCCAGATTCTGATCTGCTCGTCGATGTGCTGCTACTCTCGGATGTGCTACCAGATTCTGATCTGCTTGTCGATGTGCTGCCACTTTCTGACGTGCTACCAGATTCTGATCTGCTCGTAGATGTGCTGCCACTCTCCGATGTACTGCCAGATTCTGATCTGCTTGTCGATGTGCTTTCGCTCTCTGACGTACTGCCGGATTCTGATCTGCTCGTCGATGTGCTGCCACTCTCCGATGTACTACCAGATTCTGATCTGCTCGTAGATGTGCTGCCGCTCTCGGATGTGCTACCAGATTCTGATCTGCTTGTCGATGTGCTTTCGCTCTCTGACGTGCTGCCGGATTCTGATCTGCTTGTCGATGTACTTTCACTCTCGGATGTGCTGCCAGATTCTGATCTACTCGTCGATGCGCTTTCGCTCTCGGACGTGCTGCCACTCTCCGATGTACTGCCAGATTCTGATCTGCTCGTCGATGTGCTTTCGCTCTCCGATGTACTGCCACTCTCCGATGTACTGCCAGATTCTGATCTGCTTGTCGATGTGCTTTCGCTTTCTGACGTGCTGCCACTCTCGGACGTACTGCCGGATTCTGATCTGCTTGTCGATGTACTTTCACTCTCGGATGTGCTGCCAGATTCTGATCTACTCGTCGATGTGCTGCCAGATTCTGATCTGCTCGTCGATGTGCTTTCGCTCTCGGACGTACTGCCGGATTCTGATCTGCTTGTCGATGTGCTTTCGCTTTCTGACGTGCTGCCAGATTCTAATCTACTCGTCGATGTGCTGCCACTCTCGGACGTACTGCCGGATTCTGATCTGCTTGTCGATGTGCTGCCGCTCTCGGATGTGCTACCAGATTCTGATCTGCTCGTCGATGTGCTTTCACTTTCTGATGTGCTACCAGATTCTGATCTACTCGTAGATGTGCTGCCGCTTTCTGATGTGCTACCAGATTCTGATCTGCTTGTCGATGTGCTGCCGCTCTCGGATGTGCTACCAGATTCTGATCTACTCGTCGATGTGCTGCCACTTTCTGACGTGCTACCAGATTCTGATCTACTCGTAGATGTGCTGCCGCTTTCTGACGTGCTGCCAGATTCTGATCTGCTTGTCGATGTGCTGCCACTCTCCGATGTACTGCCAGATTCTGATCTGCTTGTCGATGTACTTTCACTCTCGGATGTGCTGCCAGATTCTGATCTACTCGTCGATGTGCTGCCACTCTCCGATGTACTGCCAGATTCTGATCTGCTTGTCGATGTGCTGCCGCTCTCGGATGTACTGCCAGATTCTGATCTACTTGTCGATGTGCTTTCACTCTCAGATGTGCTACCGCTCTCCGACGTACTGCCAGATTCTGATCTACTCGTCGATGTGCTGCCGCTCTCGGATGTGCTACCAGATTCTGATCTACTCGTCGATGTGCTTTCGCTCTCGGATGTACTGCCAGATTCTGATCTGCTTGTCGATGTGCTGCCACTTTCCGACGTACTGCCAGATTCCGATCTACTTGTTGATGTGCTTTCGCTTTCTGACGTGCTGCCACTCTCGGACGTACTGCCAGATTCTGATCTGCTCGTCGATGTGCTGCCGCTCTCGGATGTGCTGCCAGATTCTGATCTGCTTGTCGATGTGCTGCCGCTCTCGGATGTGCTTTCACTTTCTGATGTGCTACCAGATTCTGATCTGCTTGTCGATGTGCTGCCGCTCTCGGATGTGCTACCAGATTCTGATCTGCTCGTCGATGTGCTTTCACTTTCTGATGTGCTACCAGATTCTGATCTGCTTGTCGATGTGCTGCCACTCTCGGATGTGCTGCCAGATTCTGATCTGCTCGTCGATGTGCTGCCGCTCTCGGATGTGCTGCCAGATTCTGATCTGCTTGTCGATGTGCTGCCGCTCTCGGATGTGCTACCAGATTCTGATCTGCTCGTCGATGTGCTTTCACTTTCTGATGTGCTACCAGATTCTGATCTGCTTGTCGATGTGCTGCCACTCTCGGATGTGCTACCAGATTCTGATCTGCTTGTCGATGTGCTGCCGCTCTCGGATGTACTGCCAGATTCTGATCTACTCGTCGATGTGCTGCCACTTTCTGACGTGCTACCAGATTCTGATCTACTCGTAGATGTGCTGCCGCTTTCTGACGTGCTGCCAGATTCTGATCTGCTTGTCGATGTGCTTTCGCTTTCTGACGTGCTACCGCTCTCCGACGTACTGCCGGATTCTGATCTGCTTGTCGATGTGCTGCCGCTCTCGGATGTGCTACCAGATTCTGATCTGCTTGTCGATGTGCTGCCACTCTCCGATGTACTGCCAGATTCTGATCTGCTTGTCGATGTACTTTCACTCTCGGATGTGCTGCCAGATTCTGATCTACTCGTCGATGTGCTGCCACTTTCCGACGTACTGCCAGATTCCGATCTACTTGTTGATGTGCTTTCGCTTTCTGACGTGCTGCCACTCTCCGACGTACTGCCAGATTCTGATCTACTCGTCGATGTGCTGCCACTCTCGGATGTGCTGCCAGATTCTGATCTACTCGTCGATGTGCTGCCAGATTCTGATCTGCTCGTCGATGTGCTGCCGCTCTCGGATGTACTGCCAGATTCTGATCTGCTTGTCGATGTGCTGCCACTCTCCGATGTACTGCCAGATTCTGATCTACTCGTCGATGTGCTTTCGCTCTCGGATGTACTACCAGATTCTGATCTACTTGTCGATGTGCTGCCACTTTCCGACGTACTGCCAGATTCTGATCTACTTGTCGATGTGCTTTCGATTTCTGACGTGCTGCCAGATTCCGATCTGCTTGTTGATGTGCTGCCGCTCTCCGACGTACTACCAGATTCTGATCTGCTTGTCGATGTGCTGCCACTCTCCGATGTACTGCCAGATTCTGATCTGCTTGTCGATGTACTTTCACTCTCGGATGTGCTGCCAGATTCTGATCTGCTCGTCGATGTGCTGCCGCTCTCCGATGTGCTGCCAGATTCTGATCTGCTTGTCGATGTGCTGCCACTTTCCGACGTACTGCCAGATTCCGATCTACTTGTTGATGTGCTTTCGCTTTCTGACGTGCTGCCACTCTCCGACGTACTGCCAGATTCTGATCTACTCGTCGATGTGCTGCCACTCTCGGATGTGCTACCAGATTCTGATCTGCTTGTCGATGTGCTGCCGCTCTCGGATGTACTGCCAGATTCTGATCTACTTGTCGATGTGCTTTCGCTCTCTGACGTGCTGCCACTCTCCGACGTACTGCCGGATTCTGATCTACTCGTCGATGTGCTTTCGCTCTCGGATGTGCTACCAGATTCTGATCTACTCGTCGATGTGCTGCCACTCTCCGATGTACTACCAGATTCTGATCTGCTCGTAGATGTGCTGCCGCTCTCGGATGTGCTACCAGATTCTGATCTGCTTGTCGATGTGCTTTCGCTCTCTGACGTGCTACCAGATTCTGATCTGCTCGTCGATGTGCTGCCACTCTCCGATGTACTGCCAGATTCTGATCTACTCGTCGATGTGCTTTCGCTCTCTGACGTACTGCCGGATTCTGATCTGCTCGTCGATGTGCTTTCGCTTTCTGACGTGCTACCAGATTCTGATCTACTTGTCGATGTGCTGCCACTCTCCGATGTACTGCCAGATTCTGATCTGCTTGTCGATGTGCTTTCGCTCTCTGACGTACTGCCAGATTCTGATCTGCTCGTAGATGTGCTTTCGCTCTCGGATGTACTGCCAGATTCTGATCTGCTTGTCGATGTGCTTTCACTTTCTGACGTGCTGCCACTCTCGGATGTACTGCCAGATTCTGATCTGCTTGTCGATGTGCTTTCGCTCTCTGACGTACTGCCGGATTCTGATCTGCTCGTCGATGTGCTGCCACTCTCGGACGTACTGCCGGATTCTGATCTGCTCGTCGATGTGCTGCCACTCTCGGATGTACTACCAGATTCTGATCTGCTCGTCGATGTGCTGCCACTCTCGGATGTACTGCCGGATTCTGATCTACTCGTCGATGTGCTGCTACTCTCGGATGTACTGCCAGATTCTGATCTGCTCGTCGATGTGCTGCCACTCTCCGATGTACTGCCAGATTCTGATCTGCTCGTCGATGTGCTTTCGCTCTCCGATGTACTGCCAGATTCTGATCTGCTCGTCGATGTGCTTTCGCTTTCTGACGTGCTACCAGATTCTGATCTACTTGTCGATGTGCTGCCACTTTCTGACGTGCTACCAGATTCTGATCTGCTCGTAGATGTGCTGCCACTCTCCGATGTACTACCAGATTCTGATCTGCTCGTAGATGTGCTGCCGCTCTCGGATGTGCTACCAGATTCTGATCTGCTTGTCGATGTGCTTTCGCTC
Source organism: Lactobacillus sp. ESL0791 (assembly GCF_029433255.1). Lineage (NCBI taxonomy): Bacteria > Bacillati > Bacillota > Bacilli > Lactobacillales > Lactobacillaceae > Lactobacillus > Lactobacillus sp. ESL0791. The sequence continues at coordinate 1,421,606 of NZ_JAQTHU010000001.1, forward strand.
TCTGACGTGCTACCAGATTCTGATCTGCTCGTCGATGTGCTGCCACTCTCCGATGTACTGCCAGATTCTGATCTGCTTGTCGATGTGCTTTCGCTCTCTGACGTACTGCCGGATTCTGATCTGCTCGTCGATGTGCTGCCACTCTCCGATGTACTACCAGATTCTGATCTGCTCGTCGATGTGCTGCCACTCTCCGATGTACTGCCAGATTCTGATCTGCTCGTCGATGTGCTGCCACTCTCCGATGTGCTGCCACTCTCCGATGTACTGCCAGATTCTGATCTGCTTGTCGATGTGCTGCCACTTTCCGACGTACTGCCAGATTCCGATCTACTTGTTGATGTGCTTTCGCTTTCTGACGTGCTGCCACTCTCGGACGTACTGCCAGATTCTGATCTGCTCGTCGATGTGCTGCCGCTCTCGGATGTGCTACCAGATTCTGATCTGCTTGTCGATGTGCTGCCGCTCTCGGATGTACTGCCAGATTCTGATCTGCTCGTCGATGTGCTTTCGCTCTCGGATGTACTGCCAGATTCTGATCTACTTGTCGATGTGCTTTCGCTCTCTGACGTACTGCCGGATTCTGATCTGCTTGTCGATGTACTTTCACTCTCGGATGTGCTGCCAGATTCTGATCTACTCGTAGATGTGCTGCCACTTTCCGACGTACTGCCAGATTCTGATCTACTTGTCGATGTGCTTTCGCTCTCGGACGTGCTGCCACTCTCGGATGTACTGCCAGATTCTGATCTACTCGTCGATGTGCTGCCGCTCTCGGATGTACTGCCAGATTCTGATCTACTTGTCGATGTGCTGCCACTCTCGGATGTGCTGCTGATCTTCGTGATCTGCCGCTCTCGGATGCCAGATTCTGATCCTTGTCGATGTGCTTTCGCTTTCTGATGTGCTACCGGAGATGCCAGATTCTGATCTGCTCGTCGATGTGCTGCCACTCTCGGATGTACTGCCAGATTCTGATCTGCTTGTCGATGTGCTGCCGCTCTCGGACGTACTGCCAGATTCTGATCTGCTTGTCGATGTGCTTTCACTTTCTGACGTGCTGCCACTCTCGGATGTACTGCCAGATTCTGATCTACTCGTCGATGTGCTGCCGCTCTCGGACGTGCTACCAGATTCTGATCTACTTGTCGATGTGCTTTCGCTTTCTGACGTGCTGCCACTCTCCGACGTACTGCCGGATTCTGATCTACTCGTCGATGTGCTGCCACTTTCCGACGTACTGCCAGATTCTGATCTGCTCGTCGATGTGCTGCTACTCTCGGATGTGCTACCAGATTCTGATCTGCTTGTCGATGTGCTGCCACTTTCTGACGTGCTACCAGATTCTGATCTACTCGTCGATGTGCTGTCGCTTTCTGACGTGCTACCAGATTCTGATCTACTTGTCGATGTGCTGCCACTCTCCGATGTACTGCCAGATTCTGATCTACTTGTCGATGTGCTTTTCTCTGACGTACTGCCGGCTGATCTGCTCGTCGATGTGCTGCCACTCTCCGATGTACTGCCAGATTCTGATCTACTCGTCGATGTGCTGCCACTCTCGGATGTGCTGCCAGATTCTGATCTGCTTGTCGATGTGCTGCCGCTCTCTGATGTGCTGCCGGATTCTGATGTACTGTCGATCTCGGATGTGCTGCCAGATTCTGATCTACCGTCGATTGCGATTTCGCTCTCGGATGTGCTGCCACTCTCCGATGTACTGCCAGATTCTGATCTACTTGTCGATTGATGTGCTACCAGATTCTGATCTGCTCGTCGATGTGCTGTCGATGTGCTGCCAGATTCTGATCTCCGTCGATGTGCGTATCCGATGTACTGCCAGATTCTGATCTACTTGTCGATGTGCTTTCGATTTCTGATCTGCTCGTCGATGTGCTGCCAGATTCCAGATTCTGCTTGCTCGTGATGTGCTGCCGCTCTCCGACGTACTACCAGATTCTGATGTACTGCCAGATTCTGCTTTGTCGATGTGTATTCTGCCACTTGTCGATGTACTGCCAGATGCTGCCAGATTCTGATCTGATTGTCTGATGTACTTTCGGATGTGCTGCCCGGATGTGCTGCTTGTCGATTCTGATGTGCTACCTTCTGATCTACCGGATTCTGACTCGTCGATGTGCTGCCGCTCTCCGATGTACTGATTCTGATCAGCTTCTCGATCTACTCGTCGATGTGCTTTCGCTCTCGGATGTACTGCCAGATTCTGATCTGCTTGTCGATGTGCTGCCACTTTCCGACGTACTGCCAGATTCCGATCTACTTGTTGATGTGCTTTCGCTTTCTGACGTGCTGCCACTCTCCGACGTACTGCCAGATTCTGATCTACTCGTCGATGTGCTGCCACTCTCGGATGTGCTACCAGATTCTGATCTGCTTGTCGATGTGCTGCCGCTCTCGGATGTACTGCCAGATTCTGATCTACTTGTCGATGTGCTTTCACTCTCAGATGTGCTACCGCTCTCCGACGTACTGCCGGATTCTGATCTACTCGTCGATGTGCTTTCGCTCTCGGATGTGCTACCAGATTCTGATCTACTCGTCGATGTGCTGCCAGATTCTGATCTACTCGTCGATGTGCTGCCGCTCTCGGATGTACTGCCAGATTCTGATCTACTTGTCGATGTGCTGCCGCTCTCTGATTCACTGACTGACGCACTTGTCGATGCACTGTCGAGCTCGGACAGACTGTCTGAGTCCAAACTGGCTGAGTCGCTTATTGATCTGCTGTCGCTCTCTGATTCACTGACTGATGCACTTGTCGATGCACTGTCGAGCTCGGACAGACTGTCTGAGTCCAAACTGGCTGAATCGCTTATTGATCTGCTGTCGCTCTCTGATTCACTGGCTGACGCACTTGTCGATGCACTGTCGAGCTCGGACAGACTGTCTGAGTCCAAACTGGCTGAGTCGCTTATTGATCTGCTGTCGCTCTCTGATTCACTGACTGATGCACTTGTCGATGCACTGTCGAGCTCGGACAGACTGTCTGAGTCCAAACTGGCTGAATCGCTTATTGATCTGCTGTCGCTCTCTGATTCACTGACTGATGCACTTGTCGATGCACTGTCGAGCTCGGACAGACTGTCTGAGTCCAAACTGGCTGAATCGCTTATTGATCTGCTGTCGCTCTCTGATTCACTGACTGACGCACTTGTCGATGCACTGTCGAGCTCGGACAGACTGTCTGAGTCCAAACTGTCTGAGTCGCTTATTGATCTGCTGTCGCTCTCTGATTCACTGACTGACGCACTTGTCGATGCACTGTCGAGCTCGGACAGACTGTCTGAGTCCAAACTGGCTGAGTCGCTTATTGATCTGCTGTCGCTCTCTGATTCACTGACTGACGTACTTGTTGACTTGCTGTTGCTCTCTGAGTCACTCAAGCTTGCTGAAAGCCACTGGCTAAGCTTTATATTGTCTAAAGATAAGCTCGTATTTTGAGAGATAATCACAGATATTGAAGCACTAACTGCCTCCGAGAGGGATGCATTAGCCGATAAACTTGCTGACCCACTCGCTAAAACAGTTGAAATTGACCGTGAATTAGCAAACGAAGTCGAGATAGATAATCTACTGTTCGCAGGAATTTCGCCTATTATTTGTGAATCTGAGCTTTGAGCTCTACTAGCCGAACTAGATGAAATACTTTGACTCACATTTGAAGACGCAGCCCAAGAATCAACAACTGAATTACTCTTACTATTACTTACTTCATGAGAAGCATTGATTGAAGCGTTAGTGCTCTCAAGACCGGACAAACTTGCGCTCGCTGAGGCTAAAACGGTAGAATCCTGTATTACGGCTATATTGCTGGAATTTACACTGGAAACATACGAATGCAGACTGCTGTTGCTACTAGAAAGATTACTATAATACCTAGAAGCAGAGGCCGCAACTAAACTTGCTGATTGCGAATTTGACCGAGAATCACTAGTATATTTTGAGTTCTTGGCAGATACTGAAGAATTCATGGCTGACAAGTCGCTCGTCAAACTAGAATTCTGGGAATTGGAAATGCCGGCAGACAAAGCTGGTGTAAATAAACTCTCATTACTCCAAGAAGCACTCATATTAGCTGAAGCTTGAGTGTAGAGATTTGAATTAGATTCATTGGAATTTTCACTATAACGGGTGCTTAAAGAAGCCAGTATTGAAGAATTATTATTACTTACTTCAACATTACTCTTTGAAGCATTTTGACTAGTATTCATGCTTGCTGAGACCGAATTGATAAATTCTTCACTTGAATCTAATGATGCCTGCATGCTAGCACTAGCCGAATTATAAGCAACGGGATCGTTTACTTGCGATAAACTAGCAGCATCAGATTGTGAAGCAATTTGGTGACCAGAACTATCCTGCATTGATAATGAAGTGTATGTTGATTTGTTCTTGGAGACAGCTGGAGTAGGAGTATTACTGAGCGATTCATAATCTTTTCTTAAACTTGAGTTCTGCGAAGCTAAAACTGAAAGAGAACTATCCGCAGCATCGGATTGTGAGGCAATGATCGAAGATACAGCTGAACGGCTTGACTTCGCAAGTTTACTGTCATAAAGAGACATGGACGATGAGATCCAGTAGTTCATTAAAGAATTCATTGAACTGGAATCATAACTTGCCAAACTGCTATAAAAACGACTTTGACTGTTACTTAATGAGGGATTAGATTGCGGCTTTGATTGAGCAAGGGCAATGGAGTTACTATCTGAATTTATAGTAGACTGGACCCAAGTTTTAAATGTCGATGAATAAACAGAATAAATTTGCTGTCGCAAACTAGCTGATTTTGACAAGCTTGTGCTCTGCTTTGTTGAAGCACTTTTACTACTATCTTGACTTCTATTTTGACTAGTTTGAATTGAATTCACTAGTACATTACTATCACTTCGTGAAGCTAAGATGCTATCGTTGGTAGAAGTAATAAGTGCAGGATCAGTTTCACTAGATAAATTTAAAGAATAAATTTTTGATATTGATTCATACATTGAAGCATTTCTAGAAGTTAAACTTGAATTTTCACTAGAAAAACTATTGCCCTGGACCAGGAGCGATTTGCTTTGACTTATACTGTCATCATCGGTTAAACCTAAAGCAGCAGCACTGGTTAATACTTTATTGGAATTTTCTTCTGTCGCCCTGGTAGACAGGCTGCTCGTGCTTTGAGATGCAGAAGCAGTGGCAGATTGTGAAGAAGCTTTGACTGCAGAAGAAGAGATAGCAGAAGCAGAAACTGTAACAGAAGCAGAAACTGCAGACTCCTGCGATGTTGCCGTACGCTGATTAGCCGAATTAGTTACTTTACTATTAGTACTTTGTGACGTGAAAGCAGCAGATTGCGTATTTTCTGATGGTTTAATTGCTGCAGAAGAAGAGGAGGTAGCAGTAGTAGAAACAGAAATTGCAGTGCTTTGTGATTGCACCTCATTATCAAGTGAACTATCAGTATTTTTGCTGACACTCTGAGATGCAGGAATTGTAGCAGATTGTGCGCCTACCAAAGTTTTGGCATTGTTAACCTTAACTTTGGGCACAGTAACATCAGCAGCATGCACGGTATTTTGTGTACCAAGCATCCCGCCAAGTAAACCGCCAATTCCAGCAGCCAGCCAGTTACGAGCATTTGCTTTTTCCTTTTCAGTTACTTGATTTTTCTTTAAAAGTTTCTTATGTCTTTTTTTTGTCATAATTCTCTTCACATAACAGTCTAATACATTAAAGCTAATTCTATATTTACATACATTTATTTCTTACAAATTAATTATATCATAAGATAAAGCAAATAATAAACAAATAAGTTTAATATTATAAAAAGAAAACTTTATATTTAACAAACAAAATACCCTTTTATAAGCAATTTGCTTATAAAAGGGTATTACAATTTATATATATTAATATAAAAATAACAAGTAATTATACCCACCTGTCTGCCCAATGATGAATTTGGTCAAAAACAGGCTTTAATTCTGCACCTTTTTTGGTTAACCCATAAGAAATAATTTTTGTTTCACCATTCACCGAACGTTTAACAATTTTTTCTTTCTCCAACTCTTTCAGCCGTTCAACTAAAACCCGATCTGAACATGAGCTAATACACCGTGCCAAGTCTTTGAAACGCATATACTTCGTATCACACAGTGAACTGATAATTAACCCGTTCCACTTCTTGCCGATTACCTGAAAAGCATTAATAAAGTGCTCACACAATTCATAGTCTTGAGGCGGACAACCACAAGTTTTCTTATTTTTTTCTATTACACCTTGAACCATTCTATAAATTCCTTTCTGCTACCCTATTTAAGACATTTTTGTAATAAAATTATTATAAGAAATTTGCTTACTAAAAACAAGTGCTTTTACTCTTATGCAAAATGGTAAATCATTATCCCTGCTGCCACTGCCGCATTGAGCGACTCGGCCTGACCTTTAATTGGAATATACAGCTGCTCATCGGCTAGAGAAGCAATTTTCTGGCTGACGCCGTGTGCTTCATTCCCAATAACTAACCCCAGCTGCGGCACTTGTGAAAAATCAGCCAGCTTTTTGGCATTTGCATCAAGCATACTGGCATAAACAGGAATCGCGGCATTTTTAAATGCTGCAACAGCATCCATCAAATCATGGATAAGCAGTTTAAGGTGAAACTGGCTGCCCTGCATTGCCCTTTGCGTTTTAGGATTATATAAGTCAACGCTTTGCGGCGACAAAATAACGCCATCAAAACCCGCCGCATCGGCAGTCCTGATGATTGTCCCGACATTGCCGGGATCGGCTAAGTCATCAAGCAACACCCATTTGCCATAATTAAACGGAAATTCTTTTGGTTGAGCAATCTTTAGAACCATAAAAATTTCCTGGGAGTCTTTTGCCGCACGCAGATGATGAACAATTGCCTTGTTAACCAAAATAATTTTGCGTCCTTCAAGATCAAGACCCGTTTCTTCTTCCAGTTTATTCAGCGCTTCTTGCGTTCCAAGCAGGTAAGTGAACTTGATATTGGCTTTTAACGCCTCTTGTACCAGATGAAAGCCTTCAACCAAATATTGGCCTCTTTCCTCACGGTACTTTTTCTGCTTTAACTTGGCCAAATCTTTAATTAACTGATTATTAACTGAACTAATTTGTTGCATTTTTCAACCTCCTCGATAAATTATATTTTAAAGTAAGATTTACAATTTTTAAAATGTTAAAATCATTATAGTGACATAGAGAGGTAGCAAAATGAAATTTTTTGGTAAAGGGCGCGAACAAGAAAAAGACAATGGACAAAACGAAGACTTTCCGGAAACCTGGCAGCTGACGATTACCGGGATCGTGCAAGGCGTCGGTTTTCGCTGGAGCGTGCAAAGTTTTGCGCAAAATTTGCATTTACCGGGATCGGTTAAAAATAATTTTGATGGCAGCGTGACCGTAGTTTTACAGGCTGACAAAAATAAAGTAGATCTATTTATCAGGGATTTGCCGCAAAATATCTCCCGTTTTGCCAAAATTACAAAAATTAAGAAAGAAAAGCTGACTAATGTGGAAAAGATGCATGACTTTCATGTATCATATTAGAGGTTAACTTAGATTAGACGTGGTGAAGTAAATGAAAAAATATCGCAAATTTATCGGAACGGCTGTCCTGGTTGTGGCAGTCATGTTAATTGTAACGGGTTGTGCAACACATAAAACCTCTGCCTATACTCCGCCGAGTGGCGGTTTTTACGGCTGGATTTTTACCTGGATCGGCAAGCCGCTGCAAAACATCATGCTGCAGTGCTACCGCATCATCGGCGGCACAAACGGTGCCGGCTGGGCCATCATCTTAATGACCTTGGTTGTCCGGACTATCCTGTTGCCACTGATGCTTAACCAGCAAAAAAAGAGCACCACCCAGCAGGAAAAGATGGCCAGGGTGCAGCCGCAAATGCTGCTGATTCAAAACGCCATGAAGCGCAAAGACATGACCCAAGACCAGCAGATGACCCTGGCTACTTGGCAGCGTGAACTTTATTCCAAAAACAATCTTTCCCTGACCGGCGGCATGGGCTGTCTGCCCCTGCTGATCCAGATGCCAATCATGATCGGAATTTACCAGGCTGTGATGTATTCACGGGTTTTGGCAAATTCAAAATTCTTGGGCATCTCGCTCAGTGAACGGTCGCTATTAGTGGCAATCATCGCAACCGTGTTTGCTCTCGCGCAAAGCTACCTATCAATGGTGGGCATCCCTAAGGAACAAAAAAAGCAGATGCAGTCTATGCTGCTGATGAACCCAATTATGACCCTATTCATTTCACTGACGGTATCGGGCTCGGTTGCGCTCTATTGGGCCGCCGGCAACTTCTTTTCTCTAATCCAGCAAGTGATTGTCACTTATATCATCATGCCTAGAGTCAAGAAGAACGTTGAAAAAGAATTGAAAGAGCAGCCAATTAAAGAAATTGTTACCCAGGCCAAAATTGACGCGTTGTTCAGCGAAAATAAGGTAAATCCTGAAGTTAAAAAACAAAATCAGGAGCTGCACCAAAACTTGCGCAACCGCAATAAAGGCAAGCAGCAGCGAAGACATTAACTATTAAGCGTTAAAAAAACTATTCCTTTATTGGAATAGCTTTTTTTAATTATTCTTGTTCGGTTTTGCCTGAACGTTCTTTCAGCCTTGCCGCCTCTTTTTCAGACAGAGCCGGGAAAACCATCTTAAACTGACTGCCTTGACCCTCAACCGAATCAACGCTGATTTTGCCATGATAGCTGGTAACCAGTTTTTTGGCAATTGATAAACCTAGGCCATTGCCGCCCTTTTCCCGCGTTCTTGCCTTGTCTACCCTATAGAAACGGTTAAAGATCTTATCCTGTTCATCCTGGGAAATGCCTTCACCAAAGTCTTGCACAATAATGCTGACATCCCTTTGCGAAAGGCCAGCCGAGATATTGATCTGCTTGCGGTCAGTTGAATATTTAATGCCGTTATCAATTAAAATTACCAATAACTGCTCCAAGTGCCCCTGATAAATTTGAATCTCGGTCTTTGGCGGCAAGTCATCTACATCAAGACCAATTTCAAAGTCCTTGTGAACCAGCCGCAAATCACCGACTACCCGTTTTAAGACCTCAGTGACGTTTGTAACTGCGTTGGGGTACTGCACGTTAATCTGCTCGGCCCGCGTTAGGTCGAGCATTTCCTGAATCAAATGCTGCATTCTTTTAGTTTCCTGCAAAGAAGCCTTAATCGATTCATCCAAAATTTGCGGATCGTTCTTGCCCCAGCGTTCAAGCATGTTTAGATGCCCCTCAATCACCGCCACGGGCGTACGCAGCTCGTGCGAGACATCCCCCACAAATTCCTTTTGCTGATCAATATACCCCTGCATGCGGTCCAACATTTGATTAAAGGAAGTAGCCAGCTCTTCCAGCTCGTCACTGCGGTGAAAATCACGAATCCGGATGCTGCTGTTTGGATCATCGTTTACTTCCCGCGCCACTTTGGACATTTCCTTAATCGGTTTAACAATGTTGCTGACAATGATAAACGCAATGGCCACGAAAACAACGATTGCAATTACCGAAACCACACTCATCCAGTAAAGCAGTTTTTTCATCAGTCCATTATAATAGGACATGCGATTGGCAATAATGATATAACCGGTCAGCTTGCCGTCACGCTTATACCTAACCTTTTTATAAGTTAGAAGGACATCACGATTACCCTGACGTACTTTCTTGACCTGACAGTCGCCCTTAAATTTTTGGTAGGCAGGTATCGGTCCGTTACCGTTGCTAAAGGCAATTTCATCATGCTTGTTATACACGACTACCGTAATGTCGGGATTAGAAAGAAACGAAAACAAGTTATCATTAAAGGCATCCCGGTAATGATTGTCATCACTAATTTCAGGCTCTCCCTGCAGCGCCCGCCTGGTCGTCGGCGTAAGCGACGGCACCACATTGGCAATCTGAAGTTCTCCCTTAATCTGACTTAGCCGCTGATCCAGTTCGGTTAAATCACTGGCCGTCATTTCTTTTTGCTGGGTCAGCGACTGCTGACTGACAACTGTATAAATAATAAATGAAAAGACAATAAAAGAGACCATAATCGTCATTGCAACGATACTGACCCCACGGATTATCAGTGAAGAGTGCTTGGTCTCTTTTTCATCTTTTTTACTAGCTTTACTCTTTTTCATCGTCCTCATCTCTTACCATGTAGCCTGTACCACGAACGGTCTTAATGTAGGACATACGGCCCGGAACATCAATTTTGTTGCGCAGGTAGCGAACATAAACCTCAACGACGTTGGTTTCAATATTGGACTCGGGTCCCCAGATCTTGTTAAGCAGTTCTTCCCTTGTGACCACGTTATTTTTGTGTTCAATCAAGGTCATCAATAGGTTATATTCACGCTTAGTGAGGTCAACCGCCTTGCCATCACCGCGGCGCACAATCCGGTTAGCCGTTTCAATCGTCAGATCTTTAAACTTGATAACCTTCTTTTCGATTGTACTTTCCGTGGTCTTCTTTTCGATCTTAACACGGCGCAATACCGCACGCAGGCGTGCCAGCAACTCTTCAATTGCAAACGGCTTAACAATATAGTCATCCGCACCGTGATCAAGACCAGAAACTCGGTCAATCACAGAATCACGTGCCGTCATCATGATGATGGGTGTCGTCTTTTCCTGGCGGACACGACGGGCAATCTCTAAGCCATTAAGGTCGGGCAGCATCAAGTCAAGCAAAATCGCATCAAAATCATTGTTTAACGCTTCTTCTAAGCCCTTGCGGCCATTCCCCTCAACTACCGTTTCATATTTTTCATGTTTCAGTTCTAATTCGACAAAGCGTGCCAAATTCTTTTCGTCTTCGATAATTAAAATTTTTGCCATTTAAATCATTTCCTCATAAAAAAATTAAGTCAATTACTTGTAATAAAATCATATTAAAAATACTTCTTTTACAATTAAAGGATACTTTAAAAATGAGTTTAAAACAAGATTTTAGTCCAGCACCTTGTCTATTCACGACCATCTTAAATTTATCTTTACTTTTTCCGCTTTTGACCCTGACTTTTATCCTGGTTAAGAAGCACTTTTAACTGCGCAAAAGCCGGATTCACCTGGTTTTCCTTGCCCTTAATAAAATCTGCTTCGGAAACGACTTCCCAGCCATCACCTTCCGGAAAAATGTTGGCTGCTTCTTCTTTAGGAGTGAGAATGGTCACCGGAATATTCAGTAAAATGTTGTCCTCAATTGCGGTCTGCAGATCAATTCGATCATTGTCGACTTTGACAATTGGCAAGCTATCCTCCTCAAGCTCATCCTTGGTCGCATCCCGTTCACTATAGTTTTCCGAAAAATGAAAATCTTCATGGTATTCTACCGGTGTCAAACTGCGGCTTGACGGAACAACCAAATCAGCAAGCACATGAAAATCACCAGTCACAAATGGCTCGTTATAAAACAAATCAGCACTCACCCGCACATTTTTAGCAGAAATAAGTAAATTCTTGCTCCGGGCTAAAAATTCAGGACGAATTTCCAGCTCTTGTTCAAGATGGATCAGCGGCGCCGCACTTTTTTTAATTTGCGAAAAATTAATCGTCAACATGCTATTCTCCCTCCGGCCGGCGGCCAAAATTCTGGTCGGCCTTCATTAATTGTTCAAACAAGCGGTCAACACGAATTTGCAGCCGCATTGTTCCTGCTTTACTATTTTTCTTATCAACCTTCGAGATAATATCCGCTGTCGTTGTTTTACGGATTTCCTTGAGATATTGCTGCCCCAGCTTGCTGTAGCCAAGAAGCAGCAGCGCCTCCTGGTCAAAACTGCGCAGCATATCTTCCTGAGTAACATTCAGCAGCGTATACAGACTCAGCCGGCGCAGGCGTGAATAGGTATAGCGCTTGGATTTCACGCGCCGCAGAAATTCGGTAAAATCATGAGCCAGGTGAATCTCTTGCTTCATTTTATATTCAAGGCCCTCACTCATCTGGTAAATTCCCCGCAGTTCACTAATTGAAGCGGACTCAAGCCGGTACTTCAGATAAGGAAATAATAAATTCCAGTTGGGATACAGCGGCTGCTTTTTTAAAGCGGCAACTTCCCCCTTGGGCAGCCAAGCCTTTAACTGTTCCAGGCCTGTTTCCTGAACAATGATGTTCCGAATCGCGGTCGCACTCTGAATAACCCCGGTACGCGTCAATAGATCATCGTGCCTAGCACCAATTCGGTTGACCGGATGCAAAGTAAGCGGCGCCCCCAAGTTGTGATTGGCCACCGCATAAGCCAGTCCCAAAATCGCGTTAGGCTCATTGATTTCACTGCCAATTTCATTAACAACCATTTCGTTGTATTGCGTGGAATATGTCTGGCTATAGTCATTAAAATCCATGTGGCTGGGCGGAATTTGTGCAATCTTTTTGCCCAAATAACTAAAATTAAGACTGGCATCTTCTACACCAAATACAAGATCGGTTACACCCAATTTTGCCAGTTGGTCAATACCGCCTAAGGCAAAAAAATCAGCGGGTTGAACCGCCGTTGAAAAGGGCAACTCAAATACTAGGTCGGCACCACATGAAAGGGCCGCCTGTGCCCGGCTCCACTTGTCCATAATTGCCATTTCGCCGCGCTGGACATAATTACCCGACATCAGCACCACAATTGGCGACTTACTGCCCGCGAGCAATCGCGCCTGATTCAGTAAAAATTCGTGGCCGCTGTGAAAGGGATTAAATTCAGCAATGACACCAACTACACTCATTTTTGGTTAATCTTCCTTGATTTCCAGCCGCTTGCCGTCAGCCCATAATTTTTCTAAATTATAAAAATCACGTGCCTCTTCCGTAAAGACATTGACAACAACATCGCCTAAGTCGAGCAGCAGCCAGTTGGAATCGCGGCCGCCTTCGATCCGGTAATTCGTGAAGTTATTTTTATGTGCCTCATCAATGATCGCATTAACAATCGCGTGCAGCTGCCTGTTCGAGCCAGCACTAGTAATCACATAATAATCAGCCAAAATGCTGATGCCCTGCATATCATAGGCCTCCGTGTCTTCACCATGACGGTCACTAATTGCCTTTAGTGTGAAAGCTAACACTTCTTTATTTTTCAAATTGTTCTCCTTAATTTTCCTCAACACTCCATACATTATAAGCCGCAAACGTCCGTGGGTAAATTTTGCTTCTTTTTTCTACCAAAAATTCCAGACTATGAGCAAGCTGAAATGCCACGCCCTGGTCAAGATTGGCAAAAGTTATTTTCCTTGCCTCTTCAACACCGGGAAAATCACGACCGGGTTCAATAAAATCGGCCATAAAAACAATTTTATCCAGCGTTGTCATCTGTACATCGCCGGTTGTGTGCCGGTCAACCGCGGTTAGAATTTCCGGATCGGTAATTTGCAAATCCCGTTTAATAAAATAAGTCCCGACTATGCCGTGCCAGATTGCCCGGTTCCAGTTAAGTAAATCCGGGTCAAAGCCCTGCGTCTTGATGACCTCACGGTATTCACTCACAGGTACCTGCTTGGCATAATCATGCACAAAACCGGCTAAAGCGGCCTTGTCTTGGTCATAACCATTAAGTTCAGCCAATTTCTGGGCTGTGCTGCTGACGCGCACACAATGGGCAAACCGCTGCTCATCCATGTTGCTTTTTTCTTTTGCGATTATTTCACTGCTGGAAAGCGGTGAATAAGTTTTCTTAAAAACTAACTCAGTCATGATAAAGCCCCTTTTTCTGCAAATATTCGATTACCGGATCGGGTACAAGGTAACGCAAAGAGCCACCTGTCCGATAAGCCTGGCGGACAGCTGTTCCCGAAATATCAAAGGCAGGCACATCCACCCAAATAAGCGGATACTGTGCCTTAACCGGATAATTCGGTCGCTGCACCCCAACCAAGGTTGCTATACGCGCAAGCACATCCGGCTTGCGCCAAGTCGGCAGCTGGCTAATTTGGTCACTGCCCATAATTAAATAATAGCGGTTAGCAGACCACTTCTGCTGAAGATATTCCAAAACATCCGTAACATAAGCTGGGCCCTTATGCAGCAGTTCAAAAGCATTGACTTTGAACGCGCGGTTGGTATGCGTTGCCAGTTCCAGCATGCAAATTCGGTCGTGAAAAGATGCAGCACAATCATTACCGGCCGCCGCAAACCAAATTTCATCTAAATTAAGTTTGCACATTACCTGCTGGGCTGCCAGCAACTGAGCATTATGAACCGGATCAAATTTGCCGATTATCAGGCCAATCTGCCGTTTTTGCTGCTGGCTAACTTCCTCTTTCTGTACTTTAACAACCGGTTTATTTTCAACACACTTAGAATAACTATTCATCAACATGACCCCTAAATTAATGCGCGTCTAATTCCTAAGCCAACGCCATCCGGTGTATAAGTTTTAACGACACAATCTGCCGGAACCGTCACAAAGCCAATGCCGCCAAAAAGCAAATCACTCTTACCTTCTGTATGCCATTCCTGACCCTTTAATGGCCCGATTTTATCTGGATCACTCGGCGGCACAAGCAATTCGCCAAGATGTTTAGCATAAAATTCATCCGCATTCTCTGTTTTCGTGCGGTGCAAATAAAGATCACGTGCCGCATAAACGGTAAAACTCGCAGGTGCACCCTTTAAATAATCTATCCGGCCAAGACCTGCCAAAAACAAGGTATTACCAGGTTTTAACTGATATGTAACGGGCTTGAGTGGCTTTCTGGGCGACACAAGCGCCAAATCTTTGGCATCAAGGTGCGTTGCCAGTTGGTTCTCTGTCATGATCCCCGGAGTATCAACTAAGAAGTGCCCATTATCAAGCGGAATTTCAATTTTATCAAGCGTCGTCCCAGGAAAACGTGAGGTAGTGATTAGATCTTGAACATCACCCAGTTCATCAATGATAGCATTAATGAGCGTTGACTTGCCAACATTTGTCATTCCCACAAAATAAACATCCTTATCTCGAGATTGCTTACCCAGATAAGAAATTAGCTCAGCTAAATTCTTCTTTTTGGCAGCACTGACCAAAAAGATTTTCTTGGGCCGCAGACCAACACGGTTGGCTTCCTGACGCATCCAGTCCTTAATTTTACTCTGCCGCGAATTTAGCGGAAACAGGTCAAACTTGTTGCCCACCAGAATAAAATCGTTCTTGCCGATGAAGCGTTTAAGCGACGAAATAAGGGAATTGGAAAAATCAAACAGGTCAACCACGTTAACCACCAATGCCTTTTTACTGGCAATTGAATTCAACAATGCCAAAAAATCATCATTATCAACCTTGACAGGCATAATTTCATTATAATGACGCAGACGGAAACAGCGTTGACAGTAAACATCATTTTCAGGGTTTTCCTGCGCCTTTTTAAGCGCACTTGCAGGCAAAAAACCCGCTGCATCTGCGTTGCTTGACTGCAAAACCGCTCCGCAGCCGATACACATAATTTCTTCAGCCATTTTTCAAAGTCTCCTTAAAAGTTACCCGGTGTGACAAAGCCAAAAAGAAAAAAATAATTTTTTCAAAGAAACGGTTAATCCGGGTATTCCACTTATCGGTTTCGATCAAGGGTTCGACGAGAACCGTTTCAACGCCGGCTAAATTTCCGGCCTGAATGTCGGTAATCAACTGGTCACCTACCATCATTACCTCTTCTGGCTGTAATTCCAGTTCCTGCCTTTTTTTAGTCAAGGCAAACGGCAAAGGTTTCTTTGATTTAGCTACAAAACTAATGTGATAAGGGTCAAGCACTTTGCCAACCCGTTGGGCGTTGTTGTTCGAAATTACCACCAGCTTAATTCCCGCTTGTGCTAAGACCTGGTTAAACTGATCCATCTTTTTAGCAGTCTCGAATTCGTTCCAGGCAAGCAGGGTATTATCTAAATCCGAAAACACCGCTTTTATCCCCAGTTCCTGCAATTGCGCCACATTTAAATGATAAATAGTGTCAATCGTATATTTTGGTCGAAATAACATTTATTTCCCTTCATTAGTCATTCACCCGTAATTCATTTCACAATATCCATTATAAAAGTATATCATTAAAGCAATATTGGACAAATTTATTTGGATAACTTTAAATCTGTTTCATAGAAAAAAGCAACTTTAGAGAAATTAGTCTCTAAAGCAGCTAATAAAATTATTTTTGAGTTTTTTTATTAGTATTGTAACTTCCGGACAGAATATCAATACTTTTAAAGAATAATTTAAAAGCACCAATACATCCTCCAATACCGGCAACACCGAAAATAGAACCCCAAACTTCATGATCGCTGACTAATAAGCTATAAGAAAAACATAAAAAAGCTATTATTAAAGCAAAGAAGATCAATAAAATTAACCAAGCTAATTTCCCTCTTCTTTTTTGTCGATCAGTTTCTAATTTTCTCCGATGATTAGATTCTTCCATCGCATTATCAATAATCTTTTCTGCAGCCTTAGGATATATCTTTTGGTATGCAGCTAATATTTCAGGATCTGGTAGTGGCCCAGCTGTAATTCTAATAGTTCGCTGCAAAAGATTAGCTTTTTCTTTAGGCGAAATTTTAGGATCTACTTTGATTTTATCCGCTATTTCTTTATCTAATTTTTTAATTTCAGCAGCTTCATCTAAATCAGCAGCAGTTTCTATTTGCTTATCCTCGGAATCTTTATTTTTCTTTTTCATAAGACAAAATACTACGCCTCAGGTCATTACCAATATTCTGCCAATCTTGGTTGGTAAATCCACCAATTACGGGCGAATTAATTTCAACCGGTCCATATAACTCTTTAACTAATTTTTCATAGCAATTATTGATTTTTCCAAATTTTTTAGCCAAATCTGGAAAATATTTACCTAAATTAAAATCCATTGCCAACCCTCCTTTTAAATAAGTTTAACATAAAAGCCGTAAAATTTGTGAGCAAAAACTGGCATAAAAAAATGACGCTAAAAGCGCCATTTTAAATTAGTTTAAAGCCTTTTTAGCAGTTGTAACTAATTGCGTAAATGTTTCTGAATCGTTATATGCAATATCAGCCAGCATCTTACGGTTAATGTCAACACCAGCCAATTTTAGGCCATGCATTAATTTCGAATACGAAATATCGTTCTGTCTTGCTGCAGCATTAATTCTGGCAATCCATAATTTTCTGAAGTCGCTCTTACGTCTTCTACGGTCACGGAAGGCATACTTGTAAGATACAAATAATTGTGTACTTGCAGCCTTAAATTGCATATGCTTTGCGCCACGGTAACCCTTGGCAAGCTTCATAACCTTCTTACGACGTTTACGTGTGACTGTTCCACCTTTAACTCTTGGCATCTGAAATTCCTCCTAATATCGCTACTATATCGTTCACAATGATAATTAACGCATTTGAGAAACCATCTGTTTGATGCGTTTCAAGTCGCTGCGTGAAACTAATGCAGCCTTTCTCAAATGACGACGTTGCTTCTTGGTCTTACCGTGGAAACGGTGACCAGTAAATGCGTGATGACGCTTTAATTCACCACTAGCTGTTTTCTTAAACCGCTTTGCAGAAGCACGGTGAGTTTTCATTTTTGGCATAATTTATTCCTCCAATTAACTATTTTTTGTTTTTATCACTCTTTGGCGCAAGCATCAAAAACATTGAACGTCCTTCCATCTTCGGCTTGCTAATAACAGTAGCAATATCCGATGTGGCTTCGGCCATCTTTTCGAGTACATCACGGCCCAATTCCTTATGAGTGATTGCACGACCCCTGAACCTAATCGAAACACGTACTTTAGCTCCTTCTTTAGTGATGAACTTTTGCACATGCTTTAATTTGGTATCAAAGTCATTGCCCTCAATCGTCGGACTCAAACGAATTTCTTTCACACTGACAGTCTTAGACTTTTTGCGCGATTCCTTGAGCTTCTTTTGCTGCTCAAAGCGATATTTGCTGTAGTCCATAATCCGGGCAACGGGTGGTTTGGCATTAGGCGAAATCAAAACTAAGTCTAATCCGGCAACATCTGCCTGCCGTAAAGCCTCGGTTTTGGTTACAACGCCGACCTGCTCACCATCTTCATTAATTAAACGCAGTTCGCGTGCGCGAATCCGATCGTTTAAAATCAAATTCTTTGGTATGACTCTTCACCTCCATGTTAATTTGAGGACAAGTAAAAGACGGACTAACACGGCCCGCCTTTTATCAACGAAAATTGATCAGCCTAGAGGTTTATTTAACGTAGGCGAGAAGCGGGAAGCTTCTTCTTGTTCTCAACTAAAAAGATATGTTACACGTTTTTTACTAAATTGTCAAATGTCAGTTAGCTTAAATCTACGCCATGTGCCTGCCAAGATAGCTGCCCGCCATTGAGATGGTAAAACAGACGATGAAATACAGCAGCGCGAGTGCCGCAAACATCGGCAAGATATAATTGGCATTCTGCCCATAAATTACCTGCGCGTGCTGCAGCAGTTCCGGAACCACAATGATGGTTGCAAGTGACGTGTCCTTAATCAATGACACGAACTGGCCAATGAGGGTCGGAATCATGTGCCGGTAAGCCTGCGGCAGAACAATGTGCCACAGGGCCTGAACGTAGGTTAGACCATTTGAGCGCGCCCCTTCTATTTGTCCCAACGGCACCGACTGAATTCCCGAGCGGACAATTTCAGCGATCATGCTTGATTCAAACACGGTCATAGCAATGATTGCCGCTAAAATGGCATCCGGCCGAAAGCCAAAATTGGGTAAACCAAAGTAGGTAAAGAAAATAATCAGCAGCAAGGGTAAATTGCGCACCAAGTCAATGATAAAGCCGACAACGGCTGAAACATATTTGATTTTCGCATAGCGAATGATGCCCAAGATCGAACCCAAGACAAAACTTAAAATGATGGCAATCACAGAAATATAAAGTGTGATGCCCAGCCCCTTGAGTAAAAAGCGGATATTAATCCATGATAAAGCGTTAAGCCAAGTTTGCATTGTTCAGTCCCCCTAAGCCAAGTTTCTTTCCAAGTGTTTCATGTAATAACTAAGCGGCATGGTAATCACCAGATACAAGACACCGATCACCAGGTAAGTATTGATCGTGTCAAAGGTGGTTGAAGCAATCGCATTAGCTTGGTACATCAGGTCAAAACCGGCAACAAAGGCCAGAATTGAAGAATCCTTGATCAGGTTAACAAACTGGTTGCCTAAAGGCGGCACCACAATTTTGAAAGCCTGCGGAAAAACAATATAACGCATTGCCTGAACGTAAGTCATTCCGTTTGCCCGGGCCGCCTCCATCTGCCCCGCTGCTACCGACTGGATACCTGAGCGAATTATCTCGGCGATAAATGCCGCCGTATAAAGAGACAAACCGATTGTGCCAGCAGTAAAACCATTCAATTGGGTAAAATATTTCGGAACAATCAAATAGAAAAACATGACAATAATCAACAGAGGAATGTTGCGAAAAAGCTCAACATAGGCGTGACCCAAGACATTAGCTACTTTATTGGGTAATACCTCTAACACTGCCAGCAAAATACCAAACACTAAGCTAAAGACTAGGGCAATCAGACTCGACAAGAGCGTCCAGCCAAAACCAACTAGCAACTGATTGCTAAAATGTTCAAAAATATTAATCATTTGTAATACAACCTCCGATAGTTAAAGCCCGGTACCTGGCCGAACCACTTTTTAATCAAGCGGTTATATTCACCGCTGCGCTGAATTTTAATGACCGCACGGTTAACCGCCGCTTCAAAGCCGCGCTGGTGTTTGTTAACCGCAATCCCGTATGGCTCCTTGGTGAATGTACCACCGCAGACCTTCAAAGAAGGATTTTCGGCAGCTAAGCCGTAAAGTACGCCGTTGTCACTGGTCAGAGCATCACCCTGATGCGACTTTAGAGCTGAAACCGCCTGACCGTAATCCTGCATGGCAATCACCTTGGCCTTGGGCGCAAAGCGCTTGACCACGTCAACAGAATTGTCGCCCAAAATTCCGATCACCGTTTTACCGTTCAGATCATGAACGTTCTTTATCTTGGAATCGTTGGGAACCAGCAAGGTTTTTCCGGCATTAAAGTAAGAATGAGAAAAATCAATTATTTTTTCCCGTTCCGCCGTAATTGTCATTGTGGCAATTACCGCGTCAACGTTGCCGTTTTTAAGCAAAGGAATCCGCGACTGGGAGGTTGCTAAAATAAACTTTACCTTGCCCTTAGGTCCTAAAACCTCGCGGGTCACAGCTTTGGCCATGTCAATGTCAAAACCCTTGACCTGGTCATCACGGACATCAATTAGGCTGAAGAGCTTTTTATCACCCTCAACGCCCCAGGTAATCGTGTTAGACTGGCGAACCGTTTTTAACGCCGACTCATCGGTCACGCTTCGGCCGCAGCCCACAAGCAGCAAGACACTGAACAGTAAGGAAAGCAAGCAAAAATTTTTCTTCATAATGGGCCTCCCTAGTGCGCAATGATTTTACTCAAAAATTGCTGGGCCCGCTGTGTCTGCGGCTGCTTGAAGAACGCTGAACTGTCATCGTCTTCAACAATCCGGCCCTCATCCATAAAGATCACCCGGTTTGCCACTTCCTTGGCAAAACCCATTTCGTGGGTCACGATCAACGAGGTCATCTCGCTAGCCGTTGTTACCTTCTTGATAACCTGCAGCACCTCATCAATCATCTCGGGATCAAGCGCCGAGGTTGGCTCATCAAATAACAATAGCTTGGGATGCATGGCCAGCGAGCGCGCAATGGCGACCCGCTGCTTCTGCCCGCCCGAAATCTGGGACGGCATATTCTGCGCCTTGTCTTTCAGTCCAACCATTTCAAGCAGCTCAAGTGCCTGCTTCTTATTTTCGGTTTCAGGCATGTGGCTGACAATCCGCGGTGCCAGCATAATATTTTCCAAAACACTTTTATTAGCGTAAAGGTTAAAATGCTGGAACACCATCCCCACATCCCGACGCAAAAGGTTGGCATTGGTTTTGGGATCGGCCAAATCACGGTTGTTAACGATTAACTTCCCGCCCTCAATCGACTCCAGGCCGTTAATTGTGCGAATCAAGGTGCTTTTCCCGGAACCAGAAGGCCCGATTAAAACAACGGTTTCACCCTGATCAATTGTTAAATTAATATCATGCAAAGCGTGGAATTTACCGTAAAATTTCTGCACGTTGCGGAATTCGATCATCGACATAAATTTCTCCTTATATAAAAGCATTAAATTTAAGTATCAGATTGAAACACTCAGCTAGCTAAAATCCAATAGAGCATACCGTCCACACTACAGTTGTAACTCGACGTGCAAATATTAACAGATTTTTTAAATTTAAAAGTGTTGTAAGTGACTAATACATTTTCACAAATTAATTATTTTACCTAAATTATTTTATTTTTCTCTTGAATATGACTTAACATCCTGGTCGATTTCCTTAATAAATTCGGCCATACTCTTGGAAATTTCTTCTTCAGTACCGTAACGGCGGACATTAACTCCGTTACTTTCCATTTCCTTATCACCCAGAACCAAGGTGTACGGAATCTTTTGGGTTTGCGATTCGCGAATCTTGTAGCCCAGTTTTTCATTTCGCAGGTCTGCCTCAGCCCGGAAACCGCGCTTATTCAGTTCGTCGCGGACCTTCTTAGCGTAATCGCTGTGGGCATCAGGGTTAACCGGAATGATCTCAACCTGAACCGGTGCCAGCCATGTTGGAAAGGCGCCCTTGTATATTTCAATCAGGTAAGCAATAAATCTTTCCATCGTGCCGACAATTCCGCGGTGGATCATTACCGGCCGGTGGTCTTCACCGTCTTGACCAACATAAGTCAGCTCAAATTGTTCTGGCAGCAGGAAGTCTAATTGAATCGTTGACATCGTCTCGTCGGTACCCAAAGCCGTCTTGGTTTGAATGTCTAATTTTGGTCCGTAGAAGGCAGCTTCACCTTCGGCCTCAACATAGTCAAGTCCCAGGTCATCCATGGCCTCTTTCAGCATTGACTGGCTTCTCTCCCACATTTCGTCGTTAGAAAAGTACTTCTTGGTGTTTTTCGGGTCACGGTATGACAGACGGAAGTAATAGTCCTTAATGTCAAAGTCCTTGTAGACATCCAGCACTAATTTCAATGTTCGAGAAAATTCAGATTTGACTTGATCAAGTGCAACGAAGGTGTGACCATCATTCAGGGTCATTTCTCGCACCCGCTGCAAGCCTGACAAGGCACCGGATTTTTCATATCTGTGCATCATTCCCAGTTCGGCAATTCGGATTGGCAGTTCCCGGTAAGAACGAATGTGGTGCTTGTAAATTTGAATATGGGACGGGCAGTTCATCGGCCGTATTTCCAGCATTTCGCCGTCACCCATGTCCATTGGCGGAAACATATCGTCACGGTAATGTGCCCAGTGGCCGGAAGTCTTGTAAGCATCGAGGTTCATCAGTACTGGCGTGTAAACGTGCTGGTAGCCCCAGGCAACTTCCTTGTCGATGATATAGCGCTCGATGACGCGGCGAATTGTTGCTCCTTTCGGCATCCAGTATGGCAAGCCGGCACCAACTTTCGGATCAACGAAGAAGAGGTCAAGGTCACGGCCGATTGTCCGGTGATCGCGCTCCTTAATGTCCTCACGCCGCTTCAGGTCGGCATCCAGATCAGCTTTCTTGAAGAAGGCCGTTCCGGAAATTCGCTGCAGCATCGGGTTAGATGATTGGCCCTGCCAGTAAGCACCGGCAACCGACAAAAGCTTGAACTGTTTAATTTTACCGGTATTTGGCAAAAGGGCTGCGAAGCCGAAATCAACGAAGTCGCCCAGCTTATAAACCGCAACCGGATCTTTTTCGTCTTTTAATAAAGCGAGTTTGTATGGATCATCCTTGAAAAGATCTTCAAGTTTACTCTTAGGCATTTCACCATATTCAATTTTTTCGCCGCTCTTAACGGCTTTTTGCAAAGCTTTTTCCAGCTGTGGCAACTCGTTAATCTTGATTTGATTTTCCTTGTCGGTGTCGACAAAGAAACCATCTTTATCAGCTGCATGCTCGCCAAAACGAAGTTCAGGATAAGCCTTCTTGGCAACAGCCTCAAACACAAAGGCAACCGTTGCCCGTAAAACATCTAACCCTTCTTCATCCTTATCGGTTACAATGGCAACTTCTGCATCCCCGCTGATTTGATAGTCAAGCGGCTTCAGTTGACCGTTAACTTTCCCGGCAACTGCGCTCTTGGCAAGAGAAGTTGAAATTCCCTTGGCAATTTCTAGAACAGAAACAGTCTCTTCGTAATCTTTCTTTGCGCCGTCCGGCAAAGTAACTGAAAAACTCATATTTATGTTTACCTCCAAATATTTTTAAAAACAAAAAAGTCCCAGTGCACTAAGCACTGGGACGCATTAACGTGGTTCCACCCAAAATTAAGGTTAAAATTAACCTCCTCGTTACGGATCGGTAATGGGATCCAACCATTTTTCAAATTTTGAGTTCAAATGAGTGGGGTGACTTCAAGTAAAGAACTTCCAGAACTAGGTTCTTCTCTCTGAAACGAAATCATCATGTTCATTGATTGAACCTAATTATAAACAAATTTATTTTTAATGCAAGAACTTTTTAAAAAAATATTTAGCAGCAAAAACTATTCGAACAAATTATCACTACAAATAAATTTTTTATCGTCTTCTGTTCTCACCCGCAACCACAACTTCCTTTGCCAAAAAGCGCACGCGCTCCATCAGTCGGGCAGCCTTGACCGGATCAATGGCATTTTTGGTTTCCTTAAAATGATCTTCCAAGTCTTTCATCGCTAAATTTGAAGAGAAAAAGGTCGGCAGCACTTTGTCCATGCGTGCCTGTAAAATGACGCCAAGGACATCATCACGCGACCACTGGCTCAGTGTCTCCGCCCCAATGTCATCCAAAATCAGCAGATCGCAATCGGCGACCCGTTTAATCTCATCCTGCAAGCTGTTGTCCTCAAAGTGGCTGGATAAGCCGGCAATAAATGTCGGAACGTGCAGGAAAATCACGTTCTTGCCCATTGCTGCAACCTGGTTAGCCAAACCGGCCAAAAGATAGGTTTTACCGACACCAAAATTACCGGACAAGTACAAGCCTTTTTGGTGCGGCTTTTCCCCATATTTATCCAAAAAATGACTGATCAAGGCAATCGCCTCGCTTCGTCCCTGAGTAATATCAACCTGGCTTAAGCGAACATCATGCAGGTTCTGCGGCAAATCAATCAGCTGCAGGTGCTTCTTCGTGCTTTTCTCATGATCGCTGGCAATTTTGGCAGCGGTGGGCTTGTACGTAACATCAATTACATTGTTGTTCAAAAACAGCTCAGCCTGATACCCGGCCATTGCCTTATTTTGCCCGTATTTTTGCGAATAAAACTTGTATAAATTGGCCATGCTGCGCTCAATCATGGCAGCATTAACCCGCGCTTGATTTTCTTTAATAAAAGCCTGAATATCCGAATCCGCCAAGACCTTTTGTTTGATTGCAGCCGGATCCCCTAAGTCATATTTTTTGCTTATTTCTTCGATTATCTTGCCAATTGCCTGCATAATTTCACCTACTTCATGCCGTTCTTATCTTCCAAGTTTTTGAAAAATTGTTTTAATTCTTCTGACGAAACATTTTCCTCATTTTTAGCCTTCGTTTTCGACCAATCTGTGCCCTTTTCGACCCGCTTATGATAGTTATTATAAACCTTCCGTTTCTGGTTCTTGCCTTCGCGGCGCTTAGTCACGTACGCTAGCGCCTGATCCGCCGTCTTCACGCCGTTCTGCAGCCAGTCATTGGCAATGCTGTAGGCCAAATTAGCAGATAAAGCGGGGTTAAAGCCAAGACAGGTATAGATAAGAATGTTGACTAAATCTGCGGGCAGACCGTATTGGTTGTGCAGATTATTGATAATCTGGTTTTCACTGGCGTAAACAAAACCGCCCTTTTCCTTTTTCATTTTATATAAAAATTGGGCCGGCGATAACGTCTGGGCCAACCGCAGAATCTTTTGCTCTTTTCCATTAAATGCGGAAGTATCCTGCTTATTAGCTGACGGTGCTGCCAATTCCTGCTTAACCTGCTGACGGCGCCCAGTCAAACGGTAATTCTCTGCGAGGCTTTGGCTGATCTCCCGCATATTTAATGTGTAGCTGCCGTGAAGACACGGCAGTGTCTCGTCAACGAATTCCTGCTCCGATAAACCGTAGGTCTGCATCAGACCCTGAATCTGCTTTTTGTTCAGTTCAACCTGCTTCTCCGGAATCTGGTAAAGCAAAAATTGCTGCTTCATCAAGTCCCAGTCAACCACCGCATGATCGTTAACTTGGGCTTCCTTGACCTGCTCAACCTGATTTTCCTTAGCGGCCTGCTCAACTTCTGCCGATGGATTAATGGCTTCCTGGTCGGGCAAACGGAACACATCGATAAATGAGGCCGAAACATCCCTGCTGGAATTCAAGCCGTTAACCAAATTTTTTTGTTCCTTAGACCGACTAGCAAATTCATGACTCAAATTCTTAAAGGAACTAACCCCCACTTTTTCTTTCAGCAGACTGGATAAAAGCGCAGTTGCAAAAAATTCTGCCGCGGATGGCACCTTTAATAATTCAAACGTGATTACTTGTCCCATGACTTCATTATTCAGCAGCAGCGTTTTGATCAGGCCGACCGCTTCCAACTTGTGCAGTGCCTTAAAGAGGTTTGGTAGGCTGCAGTCAAGCTGCTCCTGTAAGTGGTAAAGACCCGTAGCATCCGACAAAATGGCATTAGCAGAAAAATCCTCGTTCAGAGTCAAATACAGGGACAAAGCAACGGGACCAACCAGCGGCTGGTATAACTTAATCAAAATTTTAATGTCATCTGGAAATAAAGCAACCTTGTTGATAATAAAAAATGGCTGCTTGGGATCAGAATTGGAATACATTATGAATTTTCCTTCTCCCGTTTAACCATCATGTCTTCCATTGTCTTCATAAAACTGGACATGTCTTTAAATTCGCGGTAAATCGAGGCAAAACGGATATAGGCAACATCATCCAAATCAGCCAGTTCATCCATCACAAATTGACCGATTTTTTTTGATGAGATTTCATTGACACCAAGTTTCCTAACCTTGTTTTCAACATGGTTGACCAGCTGTTCAAATTCTTCACTGGTAATTGGGCGCTTCTGCCCCGCCGCCATCACACCGTGCAAGATTTTTTTGCGGCTAAAGGGTTCCCGCGTGCCATCATTCTTAATGACAAGCAAGGGGCTGGTTTCAATCCGCTCAAACGTCGTGAAGCGGAAGCCGCAATTTTCACATTCACGCCTGCGCCTGATTGCGCGATTTTCGTCGCTGGGACGGGAATCAATTACCCGTGAAGCATTCTGATGACAATTTGGACACTCCATAATTATGGCTCCTTTTTTATCTGTTTTAACAACTGTGTTAGTTTAGCTTCTAATTCTTTTATTGTACCGGTGTTGACCACTACATATGTTGCCAGTTCTTCTTTCGCCGAAAGCGGCATCTGACTGGCAATCCGTGCCTGGGCCTCTTCTTTTGTAAGTCCATTGCGTGCCATTAACCGCGCCAGCTGAACAGATTGCGGCACCGTAATCAAAAGGGTGGCGTCAAATTGAGCACTCATTCCCGCTTCAAACAAGAGTGGGATATCGACAATAAGAAGGGACGCCCTTTTTTGACGCTGCATTTTTATCTCAGCAGCCAGCTCACGATCAATCAGCGGATGCGTCAGTTCATTTAAAACTTGCAGCTGCTTAGGATCCGAAAAAACCAGCTCACCGAGTTTTTTCCGGTTAACCGTTTGGTCCACATTAAGAAACTCTTTGCCAAAATGTTTCTTGACCTGCTGCCAACTGGGCTGACCAACATTTAAAAGATCGTGGGCAATCTGGTCGCTGTCAATCACGGGTATGCCCTGCCTGCTGAAAAAACGATCCGCTGTGCTCTTGCCGCTGGCAATTCCCCCAGTTAGACCCAAAACCAAAGTCATTTGTAAAGCACCTGACAGCTAGGGCAAAAAGTGGTACCACGACCGCCGACCTTGATTTTCTCTAAAACCGTGCCGCACAACCTGCATGGTTCCCCTGCATGGCCGTAAACCTGCAGCATTTCCTGAAAACCGCCAATTTGCCCGTTGGCATCAAGATAGGTGTGGACAGTAGTTCCGTGCTTGGTAATTGCCTGGGCGATCAAAGAATTAATATTGTGCTGCAGCTCATTGACCTTTTTCGCTGGAATCTTATTGGCCAGACTCAGCGGATGAATTTTTGTCCGCCACAAGACCTCATCAACATAAATGTTGCCCAGACCGGCGACAATGCTCTGATCAAGCAGAGTACTTTTGATATTTTTCTTCTTACGACGCAGACCCGCTGCCAAATAGGCCGCCGTAAATTCCGGCGAATTAGGTTCATAGCCCAACTTGCTGATTCCAGTGACAACTTTTTCTGTGCCGCTTTCGACAAGCTGCATGCGGCCAAACTTGCGTACATCGTTGTAGCGCAGGGCTGTGTCATCAGTAAATTCAAACTGAACATGGTCGTGTTTGTCCTTAGGTTCAGATGCCGTTGTCAGGCGGTACTTTCCTTCCATTCTTAAGTGTGAAACAATCGTTAGGTTGCCGCTCAAACGAATCAGCAGGTACTTTGCATAACGGTCGATCGTTACAATCTTTTTACCAGGAAGGACCGCCGCAAACTCATTCGGATCGCTGGCAATAATTTTGGGGTACCACAGCGTCACCTTCTTGATTGTTTTACCCGTAATCAGCGGATTCAACGTTCTTCTAACCGTTTCAACTTCCGGCATCTCTGGCATTAACTCTTACCTCTACTTTGCATCATACCAATTGTGGCCCCAGCCGGAATCCGCAACCAGCGGAATGTCCAGCTTGACTGCTGACTGCATTACTTCTGGAACAATCTTCTTAATTGTTTCCAGCTCTTCCTTAGGCACATCAAAAATCAACTCATCGTGCACCTGGACTACCATCTTGGTCTTGAGGTGCAATTCGTCCAGCTTTCTTTGCATATTAATCATAGCAATTTTGATAATATCGGCAGCAGAACCCTGAATCGGCGAATTAATCGCTGTCCGTTCCGCAAATGAGCGCACATTAAAATTCTTGGAATGAATGTCAGGCAGGTAACGACGCCGGTGCATGATCGTTTCGGCATAGCCGTTTTCCCGGGCCACCTGTACGGCCTTATCCATGTAATCCTTGATCTGCGGATACTGCTCAAAGTAATTATCAATAAATTCCTTGGCCTGCTTGCGGCTGATTCCCAGATTCTTTGACAAGCCGTAATCAGAAATACCGTAGACAATCCCAAAGTTAACCGCCTTGGCCCGGCGCCGCATCAGCGGTGTGACCAAATCCGGAGAAGCAAGGTGAAAAATCTTCATTGCCGTGTGCGAGTGAATGTCATAGCCGGTCTTAAAGGCTTCCTGCATGTTTTCATCACCGGAAACATGGGCCAGGACTCGCAACTCGATTTGTGAATAGTCACAGGAAAAAATATACCCGTCTTTGGTGGTCGGTACAAAGGCCTTCCTAATCTGTTTGCCCTCTTCCGTCCTTGTCGGAATATTCTGCAGGTTGGGATCAACCGACGACAAGCGGCCAGTTGCTGTCAAAGTTTGCAGGTAACGGGTATGAACACGGCCGTCTTTTTGAATCACATCCAGCAAACCCTTAACATAGGTTGACTGAATCTTGGCAATCTGCCGGTAATCCAAAATTTCGTTGACAATCGGGCTTTGGGTGCTGAGCTGCTTTAGGACCTCAACCGATGTCGAATAACCCGTTTTGGTTTTCTTCAGAGGCGGCAGCCCCAGCTTTTCAAACAGAATATGACCCAGCTGCTTAGGTGAATTAAGGTTGAAGCGCTCACCCGCCTGCTGATAAATTTTGTCTTCCATTTCGTTGAGCTTGACTGCAAATTCATTCTGCAGCTGGATCAGCGTGCCAGCCTCCACCTTCATGCCATTCATTTCCATCACAGCTAATACGCGAGCCGTCGGAATCTCAATGCTGTCAAACAAGTCATCCTGCTCGTGGTCTTTCAGCTTGGCCAGCAAGATGGCCTTTAATTTAGCCAGTGCCTGGACAATCGATGCCAGGTGATTGTAAAGCACGGCATCATCGTCAGGAACACGCATACTCTTGCCCTTGCCGTAAACCTCAAGATCGGTTTTGACCGAATAATCATCGTATAGGTGGCAGATTTCGCCGACGTCATTTGAATTGTTCTCATTGTTAATCAAGTAGGAAGCCAGCAGCATGTCGTAGTCAATGCCGTGGACCTTGATATCCAGACGGTTCAGGCCGACCATGGTCCGCTTGAGGTCAAAAACATTTTTAGCAACTTGTTCATCTTCCAGGATCTGCTTCAGCGGTTGTTCCTGCAGCAGCGACACATCACGGCTGACATAAATTTGCCCAGCAATATTCAAGGCGAAACCAATAAAATCAGCCAGGTGATAATTATCACCTAGCATTCCCAAATAAAAATCAATCCTCTTCCTGGGGGCAGCTTTGACCTGAGCAAGTGTTTCTTTATCTAAAACGGTGTAGGCAATCTTTTCTGCTGCGGTGTCATCCTGATCGGTATCAACCTGCAATTCGCTCAAAAATTTTCGGAAATTCATCTGTTCATAAAATTCTCGCAGCTTCTGATAATCAATCTCTTGGCGCTTGACGTTAGCAATGCCAATTGTAACGGGGCTCTCCCGATCAATCGTTGCTAATTTTTTCGCTAAAAAGGCCGTGTCCTTGTCGTTAATCAGATTCTCCTTGAGCTTGGATTTCTTCATCTCATCAACGTGGTCATACAAATTTTCAATTGAGCCATACTGCGCAATCAGACGGGAAGCGGTCTTGGGACCGACCTTGGTCACGCCGGGATAATTATCCGAATTATCCCCCATCAGGGCTTTCATATCAATGAACTGAGTCGGGGTAACTCCATTAACCTTCATCATGTGCTCGGGCGTATAGGCCTCAAGCTTAGAAACCCCAGATTTAGTCACCATAATGGTCGTGCTTGGTGAAGCAAGCTGGGTTAAGTCTTTGTCCCCTGTGACTACTGTGGTTTCAAAATCATTTTGCTCACCCAGATTGACAAAGGTACCGATAATATCATCGGCCTCATAATTTTTAAGTTCGTAGGTAGCAATGCCCAAATCGTGCAGCATTTCCTGAATGTAGGGCAGCTGTTCCAGCAATTCACTCGGCGTCTTCTGCCGGCCACCCTTATAGTCGCTATACATCTTGTTTCTAAACGTCATCTTGCCAGCATCGAAGGCAACAAGGACATGAGTTGGCTTTACGTCTTTCAGCAGGACATCC
This sequence comes from Lactobacillus sp. ESL0791, assembly GCF_029433255.1. NCBI lineage: Bacteria > Bacillati > Bacillota > Bacilli > Lactobacillales > Lactobacillaceae > Lactobacillus > Lactobacillus sp. ESL0791. The sequence goes on from NZ_JAQTHU010000001.1 coordinate 1,451,937, forward strand.
AGCATATTTTTGAAGGCATAAATGGCATTGGTATGAAGGCCTTCAGGATTCTTAAAGTCTTCGAGCTGACGATAAAGGGCATAGAAGGCCCGAAAAGAAACAGAATTTCCGTCAATTAAAAGCAATTTTTTAGCAGCCATTTGTTCTCCTTTAATACAACAAATTAATCTCTTACCTATTTTACCAGTTTTTGCTCTTTTCTAGCAGTCTTAAGTTCATATAAAGGCAATGATTAAAATTTCCCGGGGAATAATACGAAAATATTAAACGTGCCCTCAAACATGATAATTAAAATTAACAAGCAAAAAAGAGGCAACTATAAGCAAGCGCCCCTTTTCATGTACGGTAAAAATAATTTTAATGTATTAGCGCCCGTTCTTTAATTCTGGGGCTATCCCTCCTCCCAAGGATTTGTCTTTATCCTTTTATAAAATAACAATTTATCATTTATGTTATTTAAATTCATTAAAAATATTATATCTTTATATTATCATTAATTTGATAAAATTTAAACAACTTTTTAAAATAATATTAAATAATTCCTTTAATTACCAGCTAGTCTTAAGATTAAGATTATAGTTATGGCTTTATTTTGTAAGACATTTTTATAAATCAAAGCACAACAAATTGTAGCTTAAATTAGAAAATATTTTTTATGCTGATAATTTTTGGCAAATAGTTATTTAATTTTAAAATAATTTGCTTTCCGTATAATCAAAAACAGCATTCAGTATACTGCCGAACATCGTTTTAAATATTTTTTGCTCGTAATTATCCTATCCAGTTATCTTCAATATTCTTTGTATTGATGTATTCACCGGTATCAACCGCATAGTAAGTCTGACCATTAATCTGCTTTGAACCATGTGTTTGAATAATTGAACCCGAATTTAGAATCAGGCTGTTTGAACGATTGCCATTTTCATCATAAAGATAAGCATTGTGCTTCAATCGCATCCGGCTGCCAGTTGTTGACAGGCTACCCTTGTTCAAGCCGGGAAGTGATGTTCCTGCAGTTGGCGGGAAGTTATCTTTCTTAATGTACCTGTTCTTGCCAATTTTACACCATTCGTACTTAAATATGTTGTCAACAATGAACTGCCATTCACTTTGTTTGTAGAAGAAACAGCATTAATTTTCAAAGTACCATTATTGTAGTCCAAAGCCCAACCGCCAAAATTAGGCAAAGCCATTCTTGGCGTAATTTGTGCATCTACATTATTTGTAGCCGCTGTGATCATGACGCTAATCGTTGTTTTAGCGTCTGTTAAATCAAACAAACTTACTTTAAATGCTGCATCATTTGTATCAACGAATTTATTGTATTTATCCAAGACATCCTGGCCCTGAGTAATCGCATCTGTTACCGCTTTTTGCCTATCCTCTGCAGCTTGCTTAAACGGCTCAGTTGCGACAAAGTCATTGCCTTTTTTAATTTCGGCTTGCAAATCAGTAGCAGCGGTAGCCAAATTCGCAGCACTATCTGCGGACTTAGTTTCAGCACGTGATTCCGCAGTTGGACTTTCAATTTCTTTAGTTGAAGCAGTTTGCTCCGAGCCATCATGTAAGAAACTCTTTAGCCCTGAATATGTGGTCACATCAGCTTTAGACACATTGTTTGCTTTTTTACTATTAGTTGTTGCCCCAGCATTATCACTAATATTCAGACCTGTTTCCTTGCTTTCGGTTTGCCTGCTGTCTTCAATATCCGCTTCTTGACTACCTGAACCCACAGTATCTGCCTTAGCCATTTGACTTGCCGCACCCATGAAACTAAAACCTATTAAAACAGACGCTGTACCAACTGCCAGCTTTCTAATAGAGAAGCGGTCCCTTTTAGACTGCATTTCCACTGTTTTTAGCTTTTCACTAAAATTCGATTTCCCCAGCATGTTATTCTCCTTTATCATTAAAATTAATTTTAATAAATATATATTACCATTATTTTAGTAAAAACCAAACTTTTTAAATAAAATATAATAAACATTATTTTGTAGCATTAATTTAAAATAAATATTTATATAAGCAGATAGTTAATTTGAGCAAGCGATTTTAAATAAATATGCAAATCATTCACGTGATAAAATCATTGTCATATAGGGATTTGATAAATTAATTTTTTGAAGCAAAACTAATAATTATATTATCAGTTAATAAATATGCTATTTATCAAGTTGAATATAAGTTAGCTATATTAAATTTATAATTTAGTATTATAATTATTAATTTTATGGATATATCGCTTAAATAATAACTGCTAAATTATAGCAATAGTAAATAAGTAATATGTTTACGCTGATAAGCTATCCATGATAAGCTATTTATAAAATTCAGCTATATCAGACAAGCTGAAAGGAGTACCTTTAAAATTTCTTAAGTGTATTTGTATAAATGTCTTTTACATATTTAATAAGAATCAGTCTATTTATTACTTTGCTTAAAATTTAAGCCAAAAAAACAGTGAATCAATTATTCGTTGAAAATCGATTCACTGCTAAATTAAAATATTTATTGCTTAAAGAATCACCAGAAACCTATAAAGGCTATTCTGCTCCGCCCGCCGCAGCCTGCGGATCATCAAACACACTGGTAACCGTCCGTTTAATATAGTCAGCGGCTTTAGGAACCTTGTACAATTCAGTTTCTTCCTTCTCAAAGACATTTTCACCGGAAATCACGTTCATTGCCGAGCGCACTGCATCTGCGCCCAGATTATCTGCCGCATCCGGAAATGATAAGCTGGTCTTTTTGTTTTTACTGTTCAAAAAAGTTAATTTTAGTGTAGTAGTCGTTGTCATTTTTTATCTCCTTATTTTCTGCTGCCAATTATCGCTATGATACTATTCTTGTTCACTAAGCTGAATGCCCTGCTTCTGAATCAGTGTTGCTTCACTCAAGGCATCATCTTGCAGACCCGCAATCGCCTTGCCAACTTTGGCTAAGCTATCAGCTGAGGATTGTTCACGCACATTTTTAAAAATTCGAGACTTTTTGCCGTCTTTGTATTTAGCATTGCTGAAAGTATATTGGATTGACTGAGCTATTAGTTCAAAATTCATCGTAAAAACCTCTCTCGTATTCTTGATGTTGCTATTTTATGTAAGTAACCTGCGCGCTGGATGTCTTACACTAATACTAACGATTTAGAACCCGAAAATGTAACATGCTTTTTCAAATTATTTATTTCACAAAAAGTAAAAATCGGTATTCTAGTTTTATAGGCTTTAATTTTTTAAACTCAGCCGTTCTAATTATGAAATTCAGAAAAAATACGCAATTGTACCTTTCATCTTAATAGACTAATCTAATTCAATCCTTTCTCATATTGGCTTCAATAATCAAATTTATTTCTTTTTCTTGTATTCATCAATTTTTCTAATGTCTCATATTTATAAAAGTAAATCCAGCTTACTACCAATAAAAGAGTCAAGCTAAGAACAACCCATATAAAATCCATAAATTTTGATCCTTTAGAGTAATCAACTAAAACAGCAGCTGCTATCAAAATTATCTCTAACCCTATAATTATTGCTTTCCCCAATTTTTTAATTCCAAGCCAAACTTTCGACAACTTCATCATTTGCAACTTCTTTTTCTTCATTCTTTACTTCCCATGCTGATTAACCTAACAAAAATCTCTTAGGTTCAAATCTAAGAGACTTCTACAAAATATTTAGGTTTTCAAATATGCAACAAGATTACGCCGTCTTATCCGCAATTGTCACTTTAACTGGTACATCATCATACGTACCATCAGCGTACATTACCCGGAGAACCATATTGCCCAAACGGCCATCTAAACTGTTAATATCACTTACAAAGTTTCCATTGTCATCAATTGAGAAATTAAGATTTGCCAGTTGACCATCATTATTCATCACTTTGCCAGCAAGTAAATTAGCATCAACAACGATTGGTCTTGTGCCACCCTTCCCCTGTAATTGCTCCAATGTATAAATAAAGCCATGATTATCAATGAAGGTTAAACTGGATGTCAAATCTGCAAGTGAAATTTTTTGCCCTTTATTGACAGTTATTGGACTTGCTTTAACATCATACAAGCCAGCATCAGACTTTATAAGCACTTGATCCACGTCCGTTCCTAACCAAAATGAAGAGACTGGTGTTGCTAAATTATAAGCTTCTAACGCTTTTTCACCACTAAAACCAGCATAAATGTAATTGGCCTTACCGTCAGTAATGATTTCATCCGCTGAATTTGAATAAGGATCATCGGTTGTAACATCAACAGTACCAGCAAAATCAGGTCGAGGTGAACCTGAACCTAAATTAAGATTAGTGGCTCGATTCAGCAGCCAATTATTCTCTCCATCACTTACCGCAATATTTTGTCCAGTAATATCGGTATGCCCAACAATAACTCCATAAGTTTTGATTAATCTCGGATTAGTCGCTGTAATATTTATATCTGTTTGAAAATTAAAATAATGCCAATCATTCATTAAAAAGCTGGCATTATTGCCAACTTGAAAATCAATTCCGTTCATTAAGCTTCCACCTTGCCAACATGCATCAGAATCAATTGATAAATTAGCATCATCACCAATTACAAACACATTCGTATCTATAGTTTCTTGGTCACGAGTCTTGATATTGACTGTTGAACCATTTCCAATTATTAGACCACCACCACACAATAGCTCAGGATGATTATCGGATAAAACATCAATATTCATATCTATCTGGGAACCAGGAGCTATTTCAACAGAATTTTTAAAACATTCATACATATTATTTGCCGCTGTATATGAGATTTTACCTGACAAACTGGTTGGATCATTCGTAGCAAAATTGGTTAGCTTTGAATCGTTTAGATATACATGACTAAAACCTTGTACCCGATAAGTTGCGTCACTTGAACCAATAGCGATTGTTGCATTTTGAATAATTAGTGGACTTTTAGCACCGTTAATGTCCAACCACTTAATATTTTCGTTAGTAATAGTTTTATTATTAGCATCAATTATTTTATAACCATTGACATCTACAGACGGTTGATCAGGGTGTGCAAAATGTGCACCTTTATCGGAAATGTCATTTGTCAGTGTGATTTTACGCACTTTTTCATCTGCACATGCAGCCGTAAACTCGTCCCAAGTCCCCACTTTTGTTTGACTCTTATCCACTATAGGCATTCCACGTTGTAGTGAAGCCGTTGGGGTAATTTGTCTCTTGGCTGAAGCATCCTTTTCTGGTGCTGTTGTCACATCTTCATCTTTAGCAGACGATTGTGTGCCTTTCTCTGGAACTATCGGTCGTTGTGAAGCTTGATTAACTGACTCTTGTGGAGATGCTTGGTCATTATTTGTACTTGTAGTAGTGACTGCTGATTGATTGCTTGTATCAGAATCTTGTGTTTGCCCTGGAACATCAACAGTGTCTGCCTTAGCAGTTTCTCCAGCAGCACCAGCTAAACTTAATCCTAATAGCACCGAAGCTGCCCCAATGCTTAATTTACGAATTGAAAAGCGTTCTTTGCTAGCTTGAAGCAAATTTTGCCTTAATTGTTCACTATTTTTTATTGTCATAAGTAATTACTTCCTTTAAGATTAATAAAATTATCATAACTAAAGGAATTATATATCCATTGGTAAATAAATTAAACATTATATATAAACGCTACGTAATAAATAAAGATAATAGATAGATTTTATAAAAAGCTGTATTAGACAATAGTTATTTAATTTTAGTCTTATTCTTGTAAATGTTAACAAGCACAATATTTTATATTATAGCCAAGAATACTATTTTAAATTTTTAAAGCCATAGATTTTATATTATCATGATATAAATAACAAGCTCAAATCACTAAATTTTACTAAATTAATATTTTAAGAATGACCTCACCTTATTGCTCGAATAAGTTTGACCATCGAGTAAGAGGTAATTCACATTACCGACCTCTCACACCATCGTACACATGGTTCCGTATACGGCGCACAATTTTACTCTCTTCAAGTCTCTGTATCCTTCTGTTCACCAGAAATCTGTTGCACACTCCAGACATACCCTCACTCTCCTAGAGCTACTCTTTATTGGTAGTCCTCATTCTGTTGTCTATGCAGACTTCTACTTCCTAGATAAGATACAATTTGTTGTAATTCGGTCCTTCACTGCTTTAACAGCTACTATGACCTCGACTAACTTCTATCCTATCAATTAAGTATCACTACTTAACCTGTCTATTATAAACTGGTAAAACAGACCTCACCGGGTAAGAACAATAACTTTCCTGTCACCTAATCGCTGGCTTACCTGCAATAATTTTGCGTAGTATCAGACTTCAGTTTGCTGCGCAACCTTATCCACTATTACCGGTCTTATAGCCAATTCTTGTCCATCGGTTGGAGCAGTTTGCTTTGGGCAAACTGAAAATTTTACCTCCAGCTAATGATTCCAACGTAAGCACAAAATAACCACACGTACTTGAAGGCATACAAATAGCAGCACAAAAGCGTCAAGATTCTTCTTTTCTTGGCGTTTTCTGCTGCTTAAGCGACTTCTTGATTTGTGGACTTTTGTTCCCATGGCATATATGTATTCAATGCTTCTTCTGGGGGAAAAGCTCCTAATTTTGGCAGCTCCTCTAATAAAAGCTTTAGATATGCAAGTGCATCTATGCCATTTTCAGTCGCACTTTTAATTAGCGTTAACCAAATTGCATTCGCTTCTGCGCCTTTAGGACTTGTACTAAAAAGGAAATTCTTGCGGTCAATCACTAAAGTCTTGACTGCTTGTTCACAAGTATTGTTGCTTAGATCGACTTCACCATAATCTAAAACATGATTTAAATACTCTTGTTGTCCATTTGCATAAGCAATGGCTTTACCTAAACGTGACTTAGGCAATACCTTGATTTCTACCACACATTTCCAAAATTCAGCTAGTAATGGTTGCAGTTCTTTTTGCCGCATCGTTAAACGCTCGGCTGCCGGTAAATTCTGCCACATTCATTCTTTAGCGAACATTTTTTGAATAATGTCAAATGGCACTTGGGCTTGCTCGTCAGTTTTTAAGGCATCAAAGAATTTTCGTCTCGTATGAGCCCAGCAGCCAACTCGTGCCTTGCTAGCAACTAGATTGTAACCAGCATAACCATCACACTGCAAAACGCCAGTGAATCCTTGATATAGTTCTTGGGCAAAACTACTAGCACGCGTGGGGCTATAAGCATAATAAACTGCTGCCTGCTTAGCTCTTTCAACCGTTCGCATCACCCAGGCATATGACTTGAACTGGGCTGGACGCTTTGCTTCACGCAAGACCTGGACAGTTGTTTCATCACCTTGAAGATATGGCTGTGCCAGCAAATGCTTATGAATTGCATCATAGACTGGTTTGACAAGCTTAGCACCATTAATTACCCAATTGGCTAGAGTTGCATTACTAGTCTGCCAGCCTAGGCGTTGCCAGTTCTGCAGTTGCCGGTATAAGGGTGTCCCTAACGCTAGCTTATCATAAATTATTTCGGCTACTAAATCTGATGTTGCTAAGCTATGGGCAAATAAATCTGTAGCTGCTTGAGCTTGATAAAAGATAGTTTGCTCATCGTCTGCATCTTCGCACTTATAAATTTCGGTATAAATTTCTTCTTTGACCAACTTAGCCGGAACATAGCGCAGCTTAGTCTGAAGCAGTTTACAGCCAACCTTAGTTAGTTTGTGACCATGGATGCAATGATCCTGGTCTGGTTTGAGGATAGTTACCTTAACTTCAACTTTACTGTTTAAGGCTTCTGCTCTGGACGTTTTTTGACACTTCTGTGCTGGCTTTGTGCACGTCTGATCAGTTTTGTTGGCTTTGCTTTGGTCTGCGGGGTGCTCTGCTGAGTTAAAAACACTATCATCATCCGTTAACAACGAAAGCTGATCTGGATTAACCTTTTCGGATTTAGTTCCATAAAGTTTTTTGGTTAAATATTTAACCATTTCTTCTAATTCTTTGACTCTAGCTTTTAATTCAGCGATTTCTTGATCTTTTTTGATAAGTTCTTGATCTTTTTCAGACATGCTTAAAACTCCTGTTAAGTAAATTAATAGGAGTTTAGCATAAATGAAAGCGCTACGCAATAACAGCTGGCACCTTCTATGACAATTGATAAGGATGAATAGTCGGCTCCAATGACCAGCCTTGCAGTAATCCAGTTAACTGTTTAGCCGATAGTTCCCGCACAGCATCTTGGTTGCTCGGCCACTGCAAACGACCATTCTCATAGCGCTTGTACAACAATAGAAAGCCATCATTTTCCCATAGTAAGCCTTTAAAGCGATCTTTACGCGTACCGCAAAACAAAAATAAGTTACTACAATAAGGATCCAGCTTAAATTGATTCTGGACAACCGTAATTAGTCCATCAATTCCCTTGCGTAAATCGGTTTTACCGCAAACTAGGTAGATTCGATCAATTTGATGTAAGTCAATGATCATGATCAAAGACCGCCTCTAAAAGTGCCTGCAAAATATAATCTTGAATCCGATTATAAACAATTACGGTTTTATTTTGCCCAATCCCTAATTGTAGTGCCTTAGTGGGCGGCAATTTAGGCCGTTGGCTATCTAATTTAACTTCAACGAAATCATGTTTATCTTCCAAAATAAATCACCTCAAAAATCATTTCTTGAGCTAATTATCGCAAAACCAACGGGTTAGTAGAAGACGGCCAGTTATTTTGTGCTTACTTAGTATATGCTTGCTAAGCTTTCAGGTTTAGAACAGAAAAAGCTAACACAGTTGCATAAACTGCATTAGCTTTTTTACATATTTAAAACCTAAGCTATAAATAGTAACTTATTTTTACTTTCCCCTTTCATTAATTAGTAACCATAACTGTTACCATTACAATCGTTGTTTGCCCCTTATAAAATACGCGAACATGACCAATTTTGCTTCCTAACATTTGCGTATTAGGTAATGGCGTAACCCAACTATAATTTGCTCCATCCAATTCGTCATGATTTGAAATCGCACGTTGGGCTTCAATTGCAGTTAACCGTTGTCCACGTTTTACAAATACCATTCCGCCTTTTGGCTTAATAACTACAGGTGTAACAGGTGTTGGTGGTTTTTGTAAACCAATTGTAACCTTTACAATTTGAGAACCATCTTCTACTCCGGTTATTCCGCTGCCTGGCTTATGGTACATTACCTTGACATAAATATCCTCTGACTCATGGCTGCCTGATGTCCAAGTCGTATTGTAGTATGGACTAGTTGCTGGCGTGCCGTCGGCCTTAACTAAACTGTACGTCGGTGACCAGTCACTGATTGTACCTGTATTAAGATAATTGCCTAAGCTATCACTATCTGTTGGCACAGGTTGCTCAGAATTGAGCTTATTGTAGTCTTTGCCTTTATCACTGGCACCAGCAACATTTACCCAAACATCTGCCGTATCAGTTGTATTATCCTTCGTATAAGTTACTTGAACTGTATACTTAGCTGTCTTTTCTCCATTAATTAAGTGATTTGCTGTAACATCCGGTGCACTTACCCAACTCAGGCTGTAATCTGTTCCTTCTGTCAAACCAGGAATAGTAACTGAAGTGTCCAAGCCATAATTTTGATCAGCATTAACGTGTGTCCTAATTGGATTAGTCTCACCATTATTAACTTGAATCTTGCCACTATGTTGTTCTTTTTGACTCTTGACATGAATATTTACGGCAACTGCCTGCTTGGTTCCATCACCATAATCAATAATGACATATGCTGTCTTACCGTCGCTATCTGATGTATCTACATTTAAGGCTGTGCCATCCGCATCGCTTGCCCAGCTGTATTTTACATTTTTACCATTAGCTAATTTGCCTATAGCAGTTGTACTTGCTGTGCTTAATGCGGCCTTAGCCTTATCAGCTGTTAATGCAGCGTCATCTTTTACATTAAAGTCGGTTGTAACACCAGAGCTTTGACCACCGGCAACATTTACCCAAACATCTGCCGTATCAGTTGTATTATCCTTCGTATAAGTTACTTGAACTGTATACTTAGCTGTCTTTTCTCCATCAGTTAAGTGATTTGCTGTAACATCCGGTGCACTTACCCAGCTCAGGCTGTAATCTGTTCCTTCTGTCAAACCATCTATTGCAACTGAAGTGTCCAATCCATAATTTTGATTGGCATTAACGTGTGTCCTAATTGGATTAGTCTCACCATTATTAACTTGAATCTTGCCACTATGTTGTTCTTTTTGACTCTTGACATGAATATTTACGGCAACTGCCTGCTTGGTTCCATCACCATAATCAATAATGACATATGCTGTCTTACCGTCGCTATCTGATGTATCTACATTTAAGGCTGTGCCATTCTCATCACTTGCCCAACTGTATTTTACATTTTTACCATTAGCTAATTTGCCTATAGCAGTTGTACTTGCTGTGCTCAATGCGGCCTTAGCCTTATCAGCTGTTAATGCGGCGTCATCTTTTACATTAAAGTCGGTTGTAACACCAGAGCTTTGACCACCGGCAACATCTACCCAAACATCTGCTGTATCAGTTGTATTATCCTTCGTATAAGTTACTTGAACTGTATACTTAGCTGTCTTTTCTCCATTAGTTAAGTTAGCATCCGTTACATCCGGAGCATCACCTAACCAGCTTAAGGTATAATCTTTTCCTTCTGTCAAACCATCTATTGCAACTGAAGTGTCCAATCCATAATTTTGATTGGCATTAACGTGTGTCCTAATTGGATTAGTCTCACCATTATTAACTTGAATCTTGCCACTATGTTGTTCTTTTTGACTCTTGACATGAATATTTACGGCAACTGCCTGCTTGGTTCCATCACCATAATCAATAATGACATATGCTGTCTTACCGTCGCTATCTGATGTATCTACATTTAAGGCTGTGCCATCCGCATCGCTTGCCCAGCTGTATTTTACATTTTTACCATTAGCTAATTTGCCTATAGCAGTTGTACTTGCTGTGCTCAATGCGGCCTTAGCCTTATCAGCTGTTAATGCGGCGTCATCTTTTACATTAAAGTCGGTTGTAACACCAGAGCTTTGACCACCGGCAACATCTACCCAAACATCTGCTGTATCAGTTGTATTATCCTTCGTATAAGTTACTTGAACTGTATACTTAGCTGTCTTTTCTCCATCAGTTAAGTGATTTGCTGTAACATCCGGTGCACTTACCCAGCTTAAGGTATAATCTTTTCCTTCTGTCAAACCAGGGATAGTAACTGAAGTGTCCAATCCATAATTTTGATTGGCATTAACGTGTGTCCTAATTGGATTAGTCTCACCATTATTAACTTGAATCTTGCCACTATGTTGTTCTTTTTGACTCTTGACATGAATATTTACGGCAACTGCCTGCTTAGTTCCATCACCATAATCAATAATGACATATGCTGTCTTACCGTCGCTATCTGATGTATCTACATTTAAGGCTGTGCCATCCGCATCGCTTGCCCAGCTGTATTTTACATTTTTACCATTAGCTAATTTGCCTATAGCAGTTGTACTTGCTGTGCTCAATGCGGCCTTAGCCTTATCAGCTGTTAATGCGGCGTCATCTTTTACATTAAAGTCGGTTGTAACACCAGAGCTTTGACCACCGGCAACATCTACCCAAACATCTGCTGTATCAGTTGTATTATCCTTCGTATAAGTTACTTGAACTGTATACTTAGCTGTCTTTTTCTCCATCAGTTAAGTGATTTGCTGTAACATCCGGTGCACTTACCCAGCTTAAGGTATAATCTTTTCCTTCTGTCAAACCAGGGATAGTAACTGAAGTGTCCAATCCATAATTTTGATTGGCATTAACGTGTGTCCTAATTGGATTAGTCTCACCATTATTAACTTGAATCTTGCCACTATGTTGTTCTTTTTGACTCTTGACATGAATATTTACGGCAACTGCCTGCTTAGTTCCATCACCATAATCAATAATGACATATGCTGTCTTACCGTCGCTATCTGATGTATCTACATTTAAGGCTGTGCCATCCGCATCGCTTGCCCAGCTGTATTTTACATTTTTACCATTAGCTAATTTGCCTATAGCAGTTGTACTTGCTGTGCTCAATGCGGCCTTAGCCTTATCAGCTGTTAATGCGGCGTCATCTTTTACATTAAAGTCGGTTGTAACACCAGAGCTTTGACCACCGGCAACATCTACCCAAACATCTGCTGTATCAGTTGTATTATCCTTCGTATAAGTTACTTGAACTGTATACTTAGCTGTCTTTTCTCCATCAGTTAAGTGATTTGCTGTAACATCCGGTGCACTTACCCAGCTTAAGGTATAATCTTTTCCTTCTGTCAAACCAGGGATAGTAACTGAAGTGTCCAATCCATAATTTTGATTGGCATTAACGTGTGTCCTAATTGGATTAGTCTCATCATTATTAACTTTGATCTTGCCACTATGTTGTTCTTTTTGACTCTTGACATGAATATTTACGGCAACTGCCTGCTTAGTTCCATCACCATAATCAATAATGACATATGCTGTCTTACCGTCGCTATCTGATGTATCTACATTTAAGGCTGTGCCATTCTCATCACTTGCCCAACTGTATTTTACATTTTTACCATTAGCTAATTTGCCTATAGCAGTTGTACTTGCTGTGCTCAATGCGGCCTTAGCCTTATCAGCTGTTAATGCGGCGTCATCTTTTACATTAAAGTCGGTTGTAACACCAGAGCTTTGACCACCGGCAACATCTACCCAAACATCTGCTGTATCAGTTGTATTATCCTTCGTATAAGTTACTTGAACTGTATACTTAGCTGTCTTTTTCTCCATTAGTTAAGTTAGCATCCGTTACATCCGGAGCATCACCTAACCAGCTTAAGGTATAATCTTTTCCTTCTGTCAAACCATCTATTGCAACTGAAGTGTCCAATCCATAATTTTGATTGGCATTAACGTGTGTCCTAATTGGATTAGTCTCATCATTATTAACTTTGATCTTGCCACTATGTTGTTCTTTTTGACTCTTGACATGAATATTTACGGCAACTGCCTGCTTGGTTCCATCACCATAATCAATAATGACATATGCTGTCTTACCGTCGCTATCTGATGTATCTACATTTAAGGCTGTGCCATTCTCATCACTTGCCCAACTGTATTTTACATTTTTACCATTAGCTAATTTGCCTATAGCAGTTGTACTTGCTGTACTCAATGCAGCTTTAGCTTTATCAGCTGTTAATGCAGCATTGTCTTTTACATTAAAGTCGGTTGTAACACCAGAGCTTTGACCACCGGCAACATCTACCCAAACATCTGCTGTATCAGTTGTATTATCCTTCGTATAAGTTACTTGAACTGTATACTTAGCTGTCTTTTCTCCATTAGTTAAGTTAGCATCCGTTACATCCGGAGCATCACCTAACCAGCTTAAGGTATAATCTTTTCCTTCTGTCAAACCATCTATTGCAACTGAAGTGTCCAATCCATAATTTTGATTGGCATTAACGTGTGTCCTAATTGGATTAGTCTCATCATTATTAACTTTGATCTTGCCACTATGTTGTTCTTTTTGACTCTTGACATGAATATTTACGGCAACTGCCTGCTTGGTTCCATCACCATAATCAATAATGACATATGCTGTCTTACCGTCGCTATCTGATGTATCTACATTTAAGGCTGTGCCATTCTCATCACTTGCCCAACTGTATTTTACATTTTTACCATTAGCTAATTTGCCTATAGCAGTTGTACTTGCTGTACTCAATGCAGCTTTAGCTTTATCAGCTGTTAATGCAGCATTGTCTTTTACATTAAAGTCGGTTGTAACACCAGAGCTTTGACCACCGGCAACATCTACCCAAACATCTGCTGTATCAGTTGTATTATCCTTCGTATAAGTTACTTGAACTGTATACTTAGCTGTCTTTTTCTCCATTAGTTAAGTTAGCATCCGTTACAGAAAAAGCATCACCTAACCAGCTTAAGGTATAATCTTTTCCTTCTGTCAAACCATCTATTGCAACTGAAGTGTCCAATCCATAATTTTGATTGGCATTAACGTGTGTCCTAATTGGATTAGTCTCATCATTATTAACTTTGATCTTGCCACTATGTTGTTCTTTTTGACTCTTGACATGAATATTTACGGCAACTGCCTGCTTGGTTCCATCACCATAATCAATAATGACATATGCTGTCTTACCGTCGCTATCTGATGTATCTACATTTAAGGCTGTGCCATTCTCATCACTTGCCCAACTGTATTTTACATTTTTACCATTAGCTAATTTGCCTATAGCAGTTGTACTTGCTGTACTCAATGCAGCTTTAGCTTTATCAGCTGTTAATGCAGCATTGTCTTTAACATTAAAGTTGGTTGTTACTTCTGAACTTTCACCGCCAACAACATCTACCCAAACATCTGCTGTATCACTTGTATTATCTTTATAAGTTATATTAACTGTATACTTAGCTTTCTTTTCTCCATTAGTTAAGTTAGCTGCTGTAACATCTGGTGCACTTGCCCAGCTCAAGCTGTAATCTGTTCCTTCTGTCAAGCCAGGGATAGTAACTGAAGTATTCAAGCCATAATTCTTATCGGCATTAACGTGTGTCCTAATTGGATTGGTTTCACCATTATTAACTTTAATATTGTTCTTATTCTGATCCTTCTGACTTGTTACTGAAATTGGCACATCAACTATCTGTGATGTTCCATCATCATAGTTTACTTTGATATGAGCAGTCTGCTTACCATTTTTATCATTCTGACTTGCATCAAAAGTCGGACTAGTAGGTTTCCCATTTGCATCAACAATATCATTGCCCTTATCGTCAACATAACTATATATTGGATTAAATGGCTTAATCTTACCTACTGAATCATCACTTAAATATTTGCTTGGATTAGGATCCAGTGGCTTCATTGAATTGGCACTAGCATTCGCATTCGGCTCTGCACCAACTACATCAACAGTAATTCCCGTTAAGACCTTGCTTGAGCCATCACTGAATCCTACTGTTACTGACCCCGTTGTATTTGTGCCAGTCTGATTAACATTTGGCCGTTTATTCCAAGCAATCGAACTTACATTATTTGTATTTTTAAAATACTTATCACGATTGCCTTCACTTACATATTTATCCTGACCAGATATGCTTTCACCAACGTGCATTACCATAGGATTGCTTTGGCTTAACTTATTATCGCCTTCACCAGACTGTTCCGATTGACTCTTAATTTTTATTGTAATCGGAACAGCTTGTGCTGTGCCATCCTTATAATGAACAAGAACATAGCCTTGCTTTTGACCTGTACCATTTGTTGTACTCCAATTAATATTCATATTGGTACTACCATCAGCACTGTCAGAAAATGTGTAATGGTCAACATCGCCGATGCCACTTAAGGCACTGATATTCGCATAACCTTTTGAATCAGTAAAACTCTGATCTTTAGAAATTGCCGTTGTGCTGCTGTCAAATTCTTGTCCATCACCGGCTGTAGCACCAACAACTTGAACTGGAGCACCAGAAATCAAAAATGTGGTTTCATCATCAAACGTTACCTTGATATCAGCGGATTTATTACCACTAGTTGCTAAAATGCCATTAGCCTGATTTACAGCAATCGGATCGGCCCAATCAACTGACTTAACATGACTCAAATCACCATCTAATATCTCGCCCCACTTATCACCGCTAAATTGCGGGACTTGAACAGGGGTAGAACCTGGGATAGTTACCTGGTGAACTTTAATTGAACTACCTTGTTTTGCAGCAATCGCTACATAATAAACGTAAGCATCCTGTGTAACTGTTGGTTGAAATGTAAATTCTTGGTCTGCTTGGTTTGGAACTAAACTATAACCAGCAGGAGGTGCTGGCTGGTCACTTGCCTTAACAATACCAGTTTCACCTACAATACCATTAACACTAGTATCATTCATGCCAGGAACAAGTTGGCCGGAATCCTTTAAAACGTGGTGAACAATAATATTATTCTTATCAGCATCATGTGTTGCGTTACCCGTATAGTAAAAGGCAACTTCACCAATTCCTGAAGCCGGCATTACTTGCTTGAAATCACTTTGGCCAGGAACTAAATGATAACCAGTTGGTGCAGCCTGATCTGGATCATTTAAACCAACGATGACTGATTGTCCAACTTTACCACCCACATAAGTATCTGATTTAACTTTGTCGGTAGTTAAATCACCATTACTCATCATCCAATAGTGATGGACTGTTATGCTAGCTGCAGGAGCACGTAAAGCATAAGTTTGAGTTGCAACTGTTCCATTTGCATCAGTAACAGTTACAGTAATTGAGTGATCTTTACCATCCACTAGCTGTGGTTGAGCTGGAACAGTAAACGAAAATCCAGCATCATTATTCACAAAATCAGCAGCTTTAGGGCCTGACCAAGAGTGAGTTGTACTCGAATCACCGTCAATATTATACGTGTACGTCAAATTATCTCTTAAGGAAGCATCTTCTTCAGTAACCGTTCCATGAATAGTAATTTCATTACCACGATAATCTTCCCCATTAGGGTCCAGCTTTAACTTAGGAGCACTGGCCATTTCGTCTACAATACTAGATTGATAGCCTATATCTTGAGAATCTCCAACCGATAAGTCTTGCCTGTCCCAAATTGTAAATATACCAGAATCTACCGTTTCTCCGCCACCGGTAGTATCTTTGGGAACATCAGCTAAAGAAGCATCGCCGAAAGCAAGCGCACCTGCATCAGGAGCTTTTTGACCTTTAGGTACTTTTTGACCTAAAGCAGTACTCAAACTAGGGCCGAAAACTTTTGGGTTAGTATAACTATACTGATAATATGTACCTGCCCAACCAGTAGGAGCTATTGGACCACTAAAGTTAAAGTTGAGCCGATACTTATGATGAACACCATTGATTGTGTCGGCAGAGGTACCCTCTAAATAAATTCCCTGATTGTTACCAATATAGAACAAGGGAACCTGATCATTGTTTAAAAATTTAGTATCCATATTCCATCCAAAAAAGGCATGATTAATATTATTCGCAGCATCAATTGTGTGATTATCATTAACCAGTCCAGTAACATTTCTCGCTGTTGTCTTATAATTAATCAGCCCCCCATTAGACTCCATTACCGAAGTATAATCAATTGTATAGATCTTACCATAGATATTATAATCTGCAGACCATAATGCAGTTAATTTAGCACCTAAAGTATTACCTTTGGAACCCGTGGTAGTTATATTCCACAGTCTAATAAATATTGGTTTCGTTAATGTATTTATATCCCCATTAATGCCCAGCCTTATATTTCCATAATAAGTTCCATTATAATAATATGCGTAACCACCATTAATTTGGTGCTCTGTGACTTGACCTGTACTATCTGTACTTACACTAATTAAATTATAATTTGGTATAGCACAAGAAGCAGTATAATTAAAATTAACCATAGAACCTGAAATTGGAGCATCAAGAGTCGTCCCAAAAAAGTATCGTAACCTAATGCCATTCCCAACAGGAATGTCACCATAAAGCGTATTCTTTTCGGGAGATTCATAGCTAGTAGTCTTATTATTAAACTGCTGTGCAAAGCTTGGAGCTGCATCAGTTTGCGTTGTTGGCACCTGCGTGTAATAGAAGGTTATTTCCTTATTCTGATCTTTGACAAATGTCCAAGTCACACTCTTTTGGTCAGCGACAATCTTGTAACCATCTGGTGCTGCTTGTTCCGGATCAGTTGCACTAATGGTCTTGGTGTCACCAACATAACCATCAATGTAAGTATCACCTTTTTCGTCACCTAGACCTTTAACTGGTGTCGTCGTCTTATTGCCATCAGCATCTACCAGCAAGTGGTGAATCACAATATCATTTGCGTGTGTGGTTTTAATCTTTTGTGCGCCGTCAGAGCTAACTGAGCCGGTTGAAGCAGCACTTGCTTCCGAACCGCTGCTACTTGCCTGACTGGCCTGTGAAGCAGTGGACCCAGTACTTGCTTGTGATGCGTTTGAGCTTTGACTGCTTTCACTTGCCTGTGAGCTGCTTGAAGCTTCGCTTGCACTTGAACTGCTTGCTGAGGAAGCTTCCGAAGCCTGACTTGCAGTGCTGCCTTCACTAGCGCTACTCTCTTCTTCGCTACTGCCGCGCAAAAAAGCGCTCAACCCCGAAAAAGTTGACAATTTAGGCTTATTAGCCACATCTTTAGCATTTACCTGTTTATTAGCAACAACCGTTTCCTGCTGACCAGCAGCAAGTGTATCAGCCTTAGCCGTTTGACTGGCTGCACCCATGAAACTAAAACCAAGCAAAACAGAAGCAGCACCAATTGCCAGCTTTCTGATAGAAAAGCGATCTTTTTTGGCCTGCATTTCCATTCTTCTTAGTTTTTCATCAAAATTGTTCTTGCCGAACATATTTCTTTCATCCTTTCCGAATCATTCAAAGAATGATTCTTAATATTACTATTAATCTTAATATTATCTATTATAAAACGATTCTTTAATAATTTAAACAAGTTGTATGAATTTCACATAATAAACTTGCATATATATAAAAGTATAGTTATGAATTACATTCCTATATTTAACAAAAATCTAATTAATACTAAATCACTTTGTCATCATATATGTTATATCACCATAGACTATAGTAATATATTTCAAAGTATTTATTACAACAGTTTCCAGCTTTTTTGGTTGAAGACAATTTCTGTTATTAGATGCCATTTACTCTAAAGTGCTTAATTCATGCATAAGCACAAAATAACGGCTATACAATTTATCCTGTTGATGAGTACCCTTATGGTATCTTATTAACAGGATATTTTTTTGCTTAAAAGGCAAAAAAAGAGGACAGCTAAAACTGTCTTCCCTAATATCCGTTAATCTACCACAATCTCTTGATTTTAAGGAGTTTTATCATGTCCTCTCTTACTAATTCTATTAAATTTCTGCTTGATGTTAAAGATAAAAATCTTATCTTCTTTGATTTTTATTTAGCTGATGATCAGGTTACTAAAATATTAGTCGCTGAACTTAAATTGCCTCTGACACAATGTCCCACTTGTCATGGCCCGTTAGTTCATAATGGGCATTATCTTTCAATGGTTCATTATCCTGCTTACAACGCTTCTCACCCTTTGCAGATTAAATTGAACAAACAGCGGCTGTTTTGTCGTCATTGTCATCAGACCTTCTTGGCCAGCAGTTCATTAGTTGACAAGGGCTGTTTTTTTGCTAAACCTGGCAAACAAAAGATTCTCCAAGAATTGACTACCGATCGTTCCATGAAAGAAATTGCTCAGGCTAATAATGTTTCTAATCATACAGTATTGCGCGTTCTGACTAAATTCGGTAAACAGCCGCGAGCAAATGATTATGATTACCTACCGCCACATTTAGGTGTTGATGAATTTCGCGGCGTTGGACGACAGCTGCACTTTATTTGCATTGATGGTGCCAGTCATCGCATTATTCGGGTATTAGAAACTCGCTTAAGGAAAGATATTGTCGCTTATTTCAATCATTTTCCTTTAACTGTTAGGAAGCAGGTAAAAACTATTACCATGGATCTTAATTCTTATTACCAAGATGTTGCCCATGAGCTGTTTCCTAACGCTCTAGTCGTTATCGATCGTTTCCACATCATTCAGATGCTTAATCGGTCGTTTAACCAACTGCGGACGCAGACAATGAAACAATTTGCACCTGGTGATCAACGCTATAAATTGCTTAAATTCTACTGGAAATTTTATTTAAAACCAGTGGCTGATTTAAAGTGCGATAAGCTGAAGTACTATCACCATCTCAAAAGAATGTCTAATCAAGCTTTTATCGTTGATGAAGGCCTAGATGCCAGCCCCAAGTTACGGTCAACCTATGAACTGATGCAGACCTTTAGTAAGGCCCTGCGAACACACGACGAGCAAGAGATGATAAGATTGTTAAACTGTAAAGATGATTTAGGAAAGCAAATGAAAACCACACTTAAGACTTTTAATCGCAACCAAAAGGCTGTAATCAATGCAGCAACATCGAAATATGCCAACGGCTGTGTTGAAGGCACCAACCGCAAGATTAAACAGATTGAACGAACAGCTTACGGCTACCGTAACTTTGATAATTTGGTTACCAGAATCATGTTGGAAACAAAAAATGCCGTGCTAAAAGAAAATACTTTAAGCGCAATTGCCTAAAGTATTTCAAATTAAATATTATTTCTCATCAACTGACCTTGACGAACAGCCATTAAAAAAAAGAGGCAATCAAAAAATTGTCTCTTTCTTAACCTATCCTAGCCAGTTCTCATCAACATTCTTTGCATTAATGTATTCACCAGTCTCAACAGCATAGTAGCTCTTGCCATTAATCTGAATTGAACCATGCGTTTGAATAATTGAACCCGACTTCAGGATTAAACTATTTGCACGTTGACCTTTCTCATCGTAAAGATAAGTGTTCTTCTTCAAGCGCATCCGACTCCCTGTTGTTGACAGGCTGCCCTTGTTTAAGCCCGGGAGCGTTGAGTCCGAAGTTGGCGGGAAGCTGTCCTTACTAATGTATCTATTCTTGCCAATTGAGTAATATTCCTTACCCTTAATCAGAATTGGTGCACCATAAGTCTTAACCCTGGTTCCCGCGTGCTTAACTGTCTTGAGCTTCTTACCTTTCTTATTGTAAGCATTGGCATCCTGTACAAGGTTTCGCTCTGCTGGCTTATCATTTCCTGCAGCTAAATAGTAATCGGCATCCTTCGTCAGATAAAACTCACGACCATTAATCAATTTCGTACCATAAGTAGTAACTGTTGAACCGGCTTTCAGGGTGATGCCATTTGCTCGTTTACCATCCACACCATAAATATAAGCATTGTGCTTTAAGGTTATATCCTTAATGTTAGCATTGCCAACGTTAACATTAATCGGAATTGAAGTCGCGGTACCATCTGGGTAAGTTACATTAATAAAGTGGTAACCCTTATCACCTTTGCTGTTGGTATCAGGCAATGTATTGTCGCCCCAGCTTGCAGTTGTTCCGTTCGGTACAGATGCACTAGCAGCAGCATCATTAACAGCTTGTTGGTCGTTACCTATATCAGTATATTGTGGAACCCCCATATTTCCTTGATGCGCAATGTCATCATAAATACCAGGTTTTGGTTGAGCAATGACTTGAACTAGTACTGGTAAAATCTTATAAGAATTATCTGCATAGCTTACTTTAACAGAAGCAGATTGTGTACCTACTTGTGTAAGTGTAGGACCATCACTCCAAACAACATCAGTAATATTACTGTCTTGACTTATGGCATTAGCTTTTATATTAGTTATAAGATTTGTGCTTTTAGCAGTCGGATAAGTTTGTTGATTGTTAATACTTGTCAGTGGACTAACTTTTTCCATACTTTTAATTGGTACGTTTATCGGAAAAATACCTTGTTTACTGTTATCTGCATAGTTAACAGTTACATAGACTTTTCTTTGTGCGTCAACTTCACCATGATCACCACCCGGTTGGAAATCAGAAGAACTACCGGTTTCTGACCACTTAATGTCAACATCTCCCGTACCACTAGCAGTAGCTGAAACAGAATAGGAAGTAGGCTGAGCAACGGGCTGTCCATTTATATTACTTAAATCAATATAATCTGATACAACATCATTATTCGAAAATGTATACGGCTTATTAGCTAAAATTGGAGTCAAGCTGCTAGTAAAGAATTTAGTGCTTGATTTTGCCTTAGCACCCTTTACATCAAACGTTACTTTAATGTACTTTACAGTACCATCGCCGTAATTAATCTTAAGAAGAGCATATTTATTACTAGTGCCATCATTAGGAATTGGATCTGGAGTAATAATATCTCCTGCTGTGGTTACTATATTGTTGCCATTCGACACCATTCCAAGCGAATTACTAGAAGCAACCGATGGATCATCTAGATCTTTATTTGGTTGCCATTCAGTACTTTCAATAACGTGCTTACTTTTAGCCAGTTTATCTTGCATGCTTTCAAGTTGAGATTCACTATATTTATGACGAATTTCATTCGTAAGTGGATCTTTAACTATAAAGTTCAATTTACTGTTGACTAAGTTTTTATCTACCGTCTTCTGACCAGCATGAAGTGTGAGCGTAACAGAACTGTCTGGAAGATAAGTTTTATTGTTAGCTCCAGCAGCGATAATATAAGTATCACCAGGGCCAGTAGAATTATACAAATTATTTATAGCAGAACCAGTATAAGAGTTGCCTTGAGGATCATCCACATTGCCTCCACCAGAAGCATTGTGTACAGCTCGAATATAACCTTTTGAAGTATTATTATTCCGACTACTTGTTGACGGGTCATAACTAGAAAATTGTCCAATACCAGCTGCTTCAGGCACAGTAGTGGTAGGAAAAACAGTAGTTCCAGTCCATGTATTAGGAATTTTTTCAGCAGGAAGTGTCAATTCAAAATACTCAGGATCACCAAGGTCAATAAGCATATCATCAACATTAATGAAGCTAGGAAAGACAAAGTTTGAAAGATCTAAGCTTTTTAGTGAGGAAAGACCTTTAAACATAGTTGACATATCATTTGGAGCATCTGAAGAACCTGAAACTGCGACTCCTTTAAAATTAGGATCAAAAGTCAACTCCTTTAGCCCTTTATCCCCATTAAACATTGCGCCCATATTTTTTATATCATGAGACTGAAAATTAGGACCTAGTTTTAAACTCGTTAATGCAGCATCACCCGTAAACATACCATACAAACCAGTGACACCAGGAGTGGCTGGAGCACCTGTCGAAGGGTCAGCAGGGATACCTGTACCATCATCGACAGTATTATCTATCCCACTTGTATCAAAATCAAGTTTGCCATCTGGGGTATTAGACAAACTTTGCAATGCACTATCGCCTGAAAACATATTAGACATGTTTTTTACATGCCTAGTGTCAAACTGGGAGCCAAGGTTTAATGTCTTTAACTTTGCCATACCGTAAAACATGCTAGCCATTCCATTTCCCGTATGATAAGGAGAGCCAACAGGAGTATCTTTGTCGCTACCTTGTCCAACATAACTGGTATTAAAGTTTGCGCCAAGATCCAAAGAAGATAAGGAACTATCATTAAAAAACATGTAAGACATATCTTTTACAATACCAGTATTAAAATCAAGCTTATTATTACCAGCACTAGTCGTAATCGTTGTTAAAGCATTATTATTCGCAAACATATAAGACATATCTTTAACACCGCCAGTCTTAAAGGCAGAGCCTAAGTTCAAAGTTTGAAGTTTAGAGTTCCCCTTAAACATAGCATTCATGTCCGACACACTATCGGTTTTGAAATTTGTAAGGTTCAAATCAGTTAAGCTGCAATTATATGCAAACATATTGCTCATGTTGGTTACATTATTGGTAGAAAACTTTCCTAATAAATTCAGCTTTTGTAACTTAATATCATAATCAAACATTCCTTCCATATTTGTTACATGACTAGTATCAAAGTTACTAAGATTCAGCTCGGTTAAAGAAGTGTCACCACTAAACAGGTAAGAAAGACCAGCACCTGCAGTAGCTCCTATATCAACATTTTCTAAACCTTTGATTTTTATTAAATTTTTAAAATGTCCTAATTGTCCATACTTAATCAAACCGTGTCCAGCAACAGATGTTTCATTAAGAGGAGTTTCGTGAAGAGTATCATCAGGTGCATAAATTATTTCAGCATTACCATCAAAGTTTGTTCCACTTTGTGCAAGTGTAAGCTGGGCATTACCTGAGCTATCACGTGGCTCATCAAACTCAATTACTTTAATCTTACTAATCAAATCACGTCCATTAGTTGTGCCCAATTTGCTTATTAAATAGTCATAAAGCGTAGTGCTATCATTAACTACGCCATTGTAACTATTATTTGCTTTAGTTACAATCAGTGTTGCATCCCCAGAAGATGTCTCTGAATAATCCAAGTGCCAACCATCATCATCACCTATATTAGTAATAGTTTGCGCTCCCACTGTATTAGTAGCAGCCGTAATCATAGCACCAATTGTTACCTTAGCATCAGTTAGGTCAAAAAGACTCACTTTAAATTTATCATCATTTGTGCTAATAAATTTATTATATTTATCTAAAGTAGCCTGTCCCTGTGCAATTGCATCAGTTACTGACTTCTGTTTGTCAGCTGCAGCCTCTTTATATGGATCTGTCTTGACAAAATCATTGCCTTTGCCAATTTCTGTTTGCAAGTCACTTGCAGCATTTGCTAGATCCTCTGCACTAGCAGGTTGTGTTTGCTCTGCACCAGTTTCTTGTTCTGGATTTGTATTTTCAGTTTCAGAGGAAGAAGGGGCACTAGAACCTTGACCTTCTGTTTGTTCTGTTTCAGAGGAAGAAGGAGCGCTAGAACCTTGACCTTCTGTTTGCTCTGTTTCTTCTGAACCATCCCGCAGGAAGTCATGCAACCCAGAGTAAGTAGTTACATCTGTTTTTGACTTCTTAACACTGGAAACTTTAGCAGTTGCTGCTGCACCTTTATCTTGAACAGCAGTCTCTGTCTTTTCAGAATCTACCGTTTGCTTTCTGCTGTCAACACTTGTTTCCTGACTATTTGGATCAGTTGTATCAGCCTTTGCAATTTGTCCACTAGCAGCCATAAAGCTGAAACCTAATAGAATCGAAGCGGCACCAACTGCCAATTTACGGATTGAAAAGCGATCTCGCTTATTCTCCATTGATATCTTTCGCAGGCGTTCATTCTGATTATTTTTACTAGTCATCAAATTATCCTCTTTTCACATTCCGCACATCAACGTACATATTGTTACCTAAATCATAGTATTGCTGATTACTAATTGTCTTAGTGCCACGAGTTTTAATAATTGAACCAGCACTCAAAACAACTTCATTTGCTCGATTCAATTTGTTAGTGTAAACAAATGCATTTTTCTTTAACTGTCTTTGCACTACACCATCTGCCAAATCCTGTTTTGTTAATCTAGGAACAACCCATTCCGGAGTTGGCGGGAAGTTTACTTTGCGCATGTAACATTTATGACCAATTGCATAATATTCCTTACCTTTAATTACTACCGGAATACCATAAGTCTGAATCTGCTCTCCTTTGAATTTCTTAGCACTAACAACTTTCTTGCCTTTGCCATTATAAGTAAGGGCAGTTTTATCCAACTTACGGGTTACGGGATTATAGTTACCAACAGCAATGTAGTATGCAGCATCTTTAGTCAAATAGAACTTACGTCCATCAATTACTCTTGTACCAAAAACTGTTATTACCGATCCAGTCTTCAAACTGATCCCATTTGCACGTTCACCATGTTTGTTATAAAGATAGGCATTATGCTTTAACTTGATATCGTGAGTTATTGGATCACCAATTGTGACATTAACTGGAACATTTGCCACCGAACCATCCGGGGAGGTGACAATTACAAAGGCAGTTGCTTTAGTACCTTTAGTATAAGTATCTGGCAGCTTACTTTGATCCCAAGCAAAGGTTGTACCCTTGGGCAAGTTAACTCCAGCAGCAACGCTGGCAGCTAATGTGTGATCATTAGTTAAATCAGTATATTGTGGAATCTCTAAGTCTACCTGCTTATTTTGCACTATTTCTTTAACTATCTGATCAGCATTTGATTCACCTGGATTAGGAACCACTGTTACAGGAACAGTCTTCAGTCCAGTTGAACCGTCTTTAAAAGTTACTTGAACTTGAGGGCTATGTAAACCTAATGTAGTAAATGTAGGTACTGGCGCAGAAGGATCCCATATCATGCTAATAGCATTAGGATCTTTACTAAGTTCAACCTGTGCAGTGGCTAAAATCCCACTTGCATTAGTTGTTGGGTAGGTTTGCTGAGGAGTAAAGCTTAATCCACTACTTTTAGCCATGCTGGCTATCTGAACATTACCCGTAATTTCTTGCCCTGGACTCTGCATAGTACCATTCGCATCAAAATCATCTGTAAAATGAATAGTTATCTTAGCAGATTCAGATTTTACATCGTCACTACCTGCAAGCCTACTCCAATCAAGATCAAGAGCGTTGCCATCCGCTTTAGATATAGTAATGTATTTAATGTATTTAGGATCTGCTTCACTTTTACCTTCATCCATCTTTTTCCATTCATTAGGAATATTAACATAGTTCAATATTGCCTTGTCTAAGTCACTATTATTTTGGTTATTAGGATCAATCTTTTCAGTTGGTGATATTGTCGTATCCTTTTGACTGGAAATTGGATTAGCATCAGAATTAAGTTCTGCAGCAGCAACTACAAATTTTACCCTAATATATGTGTATGTGCCATCAGCAAAATTTATTTTAATAGTATCTTCTGGATTAGGTACTGAAGTAGAAGGAATTGTACCTGTAGCGTCATTTGTAATCCCAGCGGTAGTGCCTACATCATTATCTTTATACCCTTGATTTGTTGTAGGCGAAGTAGTCATTTTGAAAGTCATCCAGCTTAAACCAGTAATTATTTTTTTATCCGTAAATATTTTATCTGATGTTTGTTCGAGATTTTTCAAAGTATCGCCGGATAACATATTATTTCCTAAATCTGTTACATTAACGCTTCTTTGTCCTGGATGAAGATTTACCACCCAGGCTTTGTTAGGGCTAATACTATATCTTAAACTAGCTGCCTGTTTATTGCTCATAACATAAGTATCGGCAGCCACTCCACCTGCAATAGCTCCTTGTAAAGCAGCTATTTGATCATAACCTGTTGTTGTACTATCATCATGAGTGCCTACATATATTTTACCGGCATTAAAAGCCCGAACATAATTTCTACCTTCACCAATGTCGGCGTTCTCTGGGATACTGCCAGCATCAAGAATTAATTTAAAGCCATCTTCTATACCAGCATTTTCAAACATCTTTTCCACGTTAAGTGTACTTGACCCGATAATTCTAAGATCAGTAAGATCAAGCGTCTTTAGTGCTGTGGTGTTGTAAAACATGTAAGACATATCATTAATAAGTCTCGCAGCAGAAGTAAAACCATGAAAATCTAAGCTCGTTAAACTAGAGTCATTTGCAAACAAGCCATGCAATCCCTGAGTACTAGATGTATCAAGCTTAATATTCTTTAAGCCATCAATTGACGTTAAGCCAGTTAAATTACCAAATACACCACTATTATTTTCAACATTATTGTTAGATTGATTAAGAGTAATACCACCATTATCATCTTTAATAATAATTTTAGTCACGTTGGACGCATCTAGTCCCTGATCATTTAAAAATTTATAAAACGGTTCACTTTGATCATTTGTACTGTTAGATGAGGAAACTGCCTTAATTGTCAAAGTTCCATCTGCGAATTGCAGACCCCAACCACCATAAGAATTAAGGTCTTGTGTACTGACTGTATTTGTTGCAGCAGTAATCATGGAACCAATCGTTATTTTAGCATCAGTTAAATCCATTACATTAACTTTGAAAGCATCATTATTGGTACTTAGATATTTGCTGTATTTATCTAAGGTAGTCTGTCCATCAGCAATTGCATCAGTAACACCCTTTTGTCTATCCTCTGTAGTATTCTTATATGAATCAGTTGCAACAAAATCATGTCCTTTGCTAATTTCCGTTTGTAAATCAGTTGCTGCATCAGCCAAAGCACCAGAATCAGTTGAATGATCTATGTGCTTTCCAGTTACAGCTTCTTCAGATGAAGAAGCTGTATTACTATCTTGAGGATCTGTTGTTTGTGAATCATCACGTAAGAAACTATGCAAACCCTTATAAGTAGTTAAATCAGACTCAGTCTGATTGGCGTTGTTTGTAGTATTACTTTGAACAGTCTGATTGGCGTTGTTTGTAGTATTACTTTGAACAGTCTTATTTGAAGTTGATTTCTCTTCAGTTTTTGTACTAGTCTCTTGATTATTTGCGTCAACTGTATCAGCTTTAGCAATTTGTTCATTCATAGCCACAAAACTAAAACCCAACAGGACAGAAGCTGCGCCAATAGTTAATTTACGAATAGAAAATCGATTTTTTTTGTTCTGCATTTTTGCTTTTCTTGACCGCTCTATTTGATTATTTTTACTTATCATTAAATTCTCCTTCATTCATTAGTTAGTAACCACAACTGTTACCATTACAATCGTGGTTTGCCCCTTATAAAATACGCGAACATGTCCAATTTTGCTTCCTAACATTTGCGTATTAGGTAATGGCGTAACCCAACTATAATTTGCGTTTGCCTTATCCAATTCTTCATGATTTGAAATCGCACGTTGGGCTTCAATTGCAGTTAACCGTTGTCCACGTTTTACAAATACCATTCCGCCTTTTGGCGTAATAACTACAGGTGTAACAGGTGTTGGTGGTTGCCGTAAACCAATTGTAACCTTTACAATTTGAAAACCATCTTCTGCTCCGGTTATTCCGCTGCCTGGCTTATGGTACATTACCTTGATATAAATATCCTCTGACTCATGGCTGCCTGATGTCCAAGTCGTATTGTAGTCTGAATTAGTTGCTGGCGTGCCGTCTGCCTTAACTAAACTGTACGTCGGTGACCAGTTACTGATCGTACCTGTATTAAGATAATTGCCTAAGCTATCACTGTCTGTTGGCACAGGTTGCCCAGAATTGAGCTCATTGCCAGCTCTACCACTGGCACCAACTACATCAACTCTAACATTTACTGTATCAGTAGAATTATCTCCATAAGTTATCTTTACTGGATACTCACCACCCTTCTCACCATTATCCAATCCATTAGCTGTTAAATCTGGATTGGTCGACCAGCTTAATGAATAATCTTTATTTGTACCTTCGACCAATTGACCAATCTTAACCGCATCAGCTAAACCATTATTTGGATCAGCGTTAACGTGCGTTTTAATCGTGTCAGCATGAACACGACCATGCTGCGATTCATTCATTGGGATAACTTTAACTGGAACATTTACAATCTGAGAAGAACCGTCATCACCATATGTTACCTTAATATGCACCATCTGCTTACCGCTCGAGTCATTATTTTTAGCATTTAAGACTAAATTATCTACCTCTTTACCATTATCTAAAAATTTACAGTTTGACTTAAAGAAGCGGTCAACCGTTAATGAATTTAAATAGTATGCAGCGGGCTCTACTGGAAATATAGTATAAGCCATTGAATAAGCTACTGCATCAGAATTTGGTCTGGCACCAAGCACATCAGTAGCAACATTTGGCAAAGATAAAATTGACCCATCTTTAAAAGTGATTTTTATTACACCCGTAGTATCTGGGACAAAACTAATTATGCCTGCATGATCTGGATTGCCAATAATATCTGTTGGAACACTTACATTCGGTCTAGTAGTCCATACCATTGAAGCAATCTTATCCATAATATTATCGTTATTATTTGCAGCAGTATCTTCAAAGTAATCAGCACGATGAGCTGCATCAAGATACAAATCTTGTCTTGCATCACTTTGGTTAATATGCATCAAAAAGTTTTGCTTTAACCGTAATCTTCCCGCTGCCTCCTCACTCTGACTGTCAATCTGAACTGTCGTCTTAACTGCCTGAGTAGTGCCATCAAGATAATGAACGATTACATAAGCAGCATGCGGTTGACCAGATGTTTCATTCCATTTAGTGCTTAAAGCAGTTGTATTGCCTGCATCTGCAGCCCAACTAAACTTATCTACCCAGCCACTTACTTTACTGCTGTCTACAGCATCTTTAGCAGACTGGTCATCTGTATCTTTGTTAACAATCCTACCACTGTTAAATATTGTCGGATTACCCTTATCTGTTGCTCCGGCCACATCGACCCAAACATCTGCTGTATCAATTGTCTTATCTGCATAAGTTATCTTGACTGCATATTTAGTATTCTTCTCTCCATTATTAAGGCCTGTGTCTGAAGTATCTACTGTACTTCCCCAACTTAGGCTATAATCTTTGCCTTCAACTAATGAACCAATTACTACCAATCCCTTGAGATCATCGTTAGTTATCTTAGCATTAACGTGCGTTTTGATCGGATTAGCTTCATCATTTTTCACAAAAACATTTCCATGATTTTGACTTGCTTGACTTTCTACTGAAATTGGCACATCTACTGTTTGTGATGTCTCATCATCATAGTCTACTTTAATATGTAATGTCTGCTTGCCATTGGCATCATTCTTGCTGGCATCAAATACTGGCGGTGTAGTAGTTTCATTCCCCTTATCGTCAATATAATGATATGTTGGTTTGAATGGACTAATCTTGCCTTTCGAATCATCACTCAAGTACTTGCCTGCGTCAGGATCCAATGATTGCATTGAATTTGCCTTGGCATCCGTATTTGGCTCTGCACCAACTACATTTAATTTAATATTATCAAGTATTACATTAGCATTATCATAATTCACTTTAATTTTTGCTGATTTTTGTCCTATGCTTGACAGAATAGCTTGCTTTTCTGCTACTGTATTAACCCATTCAACACTTGTTGCATTGCTAGTAAGATTGTCTAAATATGAAGACCATTTAGCTTGATTTACAAATTCCGGTATTTTTTCTGCTCCACTAGGATTATCAATTACATGAACAGTAATTGGTGTATTATTATAGCTTACTGTCTTATAAACTAAATTGATGACATGATTCTCACTGTCGAATTTAATATTAGTAAGATCAATTGCATTACCGCTAACATCGGTCGCATTAACATAAGAGTATGAGTGATTGCCTGGCAATATTTCATTTGGTGATATAGCAAAGTCACTGCCGTAAGAATTCTGATGCTTGCCACTAGTTAAATTGCCGCTTAATCCAGTTAAATTATTTGCTAAAATCGCATTACCCTTTTGATCAATATAATTTATCGTAATATATTTACGTGGGATAACAGTAATATTAGCTGTAGCACTTGTACTACCACCTTTACTACCGTTACCGTATTTGTAAGTATAAGTAACTGTATACTTATCTGGATTAGAAGTGATACTTGCATAATTATTTTCAGAAATTGTTTGTCCTGAAGAATTTTGGATAACTACCGAGCTAATGTCACCACTAGTCATATCAGAAGTATCAACTTTCATTCCGCCTGCAAAGCCATCATATTTATTAAAGTCATCACCAACATAATAAATTTTATCCTTAGTTTTAACTTCAGCATTAGCAGTCAAGTTAATTGAAGCAGGAACAGAATAGTTCCCATACTGATCTTCAACAAAGATTGATACCTGGTGGGTATCACCAACAGTTAATTTATTAGACGGGATAGTTACACTATAATTATATGTTCCTGCAGTAGTTACACTAGGGCCAGTAAATTCAGTTGTAGTATTAGAATCACCGTCAATTTCATAGAAATATCTAAGCGGATATGCTTCAGGCGCTGTATCAAATGAAGTTACTTTTCCGGTAACGGTATAATCATGTCCAGTATAATTATCACCTTTCTTATCGGTTGTTACAGATGGTACAACAGCTGATTCAGAGTCAATTGTGATTTGAAAGCCTAAGTTTCTCGAACCATTATTAGGCAGATCTTGACCATTCCAAATCATTAAAACCGCGGAATCACTATCTTTATCAAATGCAGCTGTATCAGCAGCTGCTGCGGTTGCCAATGTTGCAGTTTTTTGTCCCAATGAGGATGGGCTCGTAATATTAACATTACTAAAACCAAGATTACAGTCACCAGCGGCCCAACCAGTCGGTGCATATTTTCCAGTATAATCAAGCTTTAATTTATAGCCATCATGCTTTAAATATAGTCCTTGATTGGCACCAGTATAAAAGAAAGGCACTTTATCTGCAGGCGTAGTTGCTGTACCTGGGGTCCCACTAGCCGGTCCATTATATCCATCACCTAAATCTGTATCATACATTGAACCAACCCATAATCCCGGCAAATCTGGATTAGGGTTCTCTGGATGATCAATTGCCGTTACATTTCTTACATTTAGGCTATAATCAACAATGTTACCAATCGGTTTTAATGTCATTGTGATATCTAAAGTATATGTATTCTGAGTCCCAAACTTAAAGTCACCACTGGTTTTTAAAGTAATTGTAGCATTTCTATCAGGATTAGAAGGGTCATTGGTCAATCCTGTGGTTGGTGTTTGTGTAACCGACCACAACCGCCAGTTACTCCCAGTATCAGTCGTAGCGCCATCAAATTTATTATTAATACCAGCTATAAATGGATAATCATTGCCATCACTCTTATCTTGCCATAGCCAGCCTAGCCGTTCACCATCACCTTTAACAATATTAATACCTGGAACTAAATAAATTGGAACTCTATTTTCAACTGACATGCCCCAAGGAGCATGTCCAACATCTGTAGTATTACCACCACTGGAAGTTATATCTCCGAAATTAGTCATTGGAACATTATTAGGTCCATTTAGCCCATTAAAATATGCTAGTTTAACTTGACCTGAACTATCACGCCCAGCATTAATACTACCAGCTTTAGCTCCAGCGTTAGTCAATACTTTGTTGTTATATAGCTTCGAAAAACTATCATTACTTTGTATAGTTGGCACCATCTGATAATAGAAGGTTATTTCCTTATTCTGATCTTTGACAAATGTCCAAGTCACACTCTTTTGGTCAGTGACAATCTTGTAACCATCTGGTGCTGCTTGTTCCGGATCAGTTGCACTAATGGTCTTGGTGTCACCAACATAACCATCAATGTATGTATCACCTTTTTCGTCACCTAGACCTTTAACTGGTGTCGTCGTCTTATTGCCATCAGCATCTACCAGCAAGTGGTGAATCACAATATCATTTGCGTGTGTGGTTTTAATCTTTTGTGCGCCGTCAGAGCTAACTGAGCCGGTTGAAGCAGCACTTGCTTCCGAGCCAGCTGAACTTGCCTGACTGGCCTGTGAAGCAGTGGACCCAGTACTTGCTTGTGATGTACTTGATCCCTGGCTGCTCTCACTTGCCTGCGAACTGCTTGAGGACTCGCTTTCACTTGAACTGCTTGCTGAGGAGGCTTCCGAAGCCTGACTTGCAGTGCTGCCTTCGCTAGCGCTGCTCTCTTCTTCACTGCCGCCGCGCAAAAAAGCACTCAACCCCGAAAAAGTTGACAATTTAGGTTTATTAGCCACATCTTTAGCATTTACCTGTTTATTAGCAACAACCGTTTGCTGCTGGCCAGCAGCAAGTGTATCAGCCTTAGCCGTTTGACTGGCTGCACCCATGAAACTAAAACCAAGCAAAACAGAAGCAGCACCAATTGCCAGCTTTCTGATAGAGAAGCGGTCTTTCTTGGCCTGCATTTCCATTCTTCTTAGTTTTTCATCAAAATTGTTCTTTCCGAACATATTTCGTCCTTTCTAGATCATTCAAAGAATGATTCTTAAATATTACTAGTCTTAATGTTATCTATTATAAATCGATTCTTTAAAAAATTAAACAATTTTCATGAACTTTACATAACAAATTTGCATTTATATAAACATATAGCTATAAATATAATTACTATACTTAATAAGAATTTTATTGTTTTTAAAGTATTTTATTGTCAAGTATATTTTATACACTTACACTAACTAGCAATATATTTAATAATATCAAATATTATATTTACTAATGCTGCAATACAATATTTTTTATGTCTGATAAGCAACTAATAGTTAGTTTCTTTTAAAAATATTTGGTAAAATTTGTCTTACAATTAAGCTTTTTTGCTTCAATGATAAAGATATAAAAATTAACTTTAGTCTTTTTTTAATTACTTAGTGTAGATTTTTATATTTGAATTATTACCGTAAATTTCTGCTACATCATCAACATGATTAATTTTTGTTTTACACTATTATTTCTTATTATTAAATTAGATATACTTGTATAAATAGTTCAAATTCGTTCATCATAATTCAAAATCATTCATAACTAGCAAAAAAACGGGGGTTAACCCTGTTTTTATAATTTCTTAATTTTGATATTAACTTTTCAAATACGGTAGTCTTCCATGAAAGCACATGAAGTACTGAACAAAAATATTTTGGAACTATTATTACAGTAAATTTCTTCGATAATTTGCTTAAAATCAAGTTTTTTAAAACCATCAAATCTTGATATCAACATGATTCCTT
The DNA here is from genome assembly GCF_029433255.1 of Lactobacillus sp. ESL0791. NCBI lineage: Bacteria > Bacillati > Bacillota > Bacilli > Lactobacillales > Lactobacillaceae > Lactobacillus > Lactobacillus sp. ESL0791. The sequence goes on from NZ_JAQTHU010000001.1 coordinate 1,486,010, forward strand.
ATTACATTAGTAATAACATGTGTTAACACTACTTCAAAATAAGATATATAGATTTAATAATGGTCACAGCAAGTAATTTAACGACACGTAAACAAGGTGACCCTAATTTTCTTGGATGCATAACCACACGATGATAAGGAAATTGGTAGATATTTGCCTGAAAATAACGGCTCTTCGTCAAGTGCTGTTGATGAAAAATAATATTTGATTTTAAATGCTTTAAGCAATCTTGCTTAAAGTGTTTTCTTTTAGCACACTATTTTTTGATTCCAGCATGATTCTGGTTACTAGATTATCAAAATTTCGATAGCCATAAGCTGTCCGCTCTATTTGCTTAATCTTGCGGTTAGTTCCCTCAACACAACCGTTGGCATACTTAAATCTTGCGGCGTTTAGAACGGCTGTGCGATTGTGTTTGAAGGTTTTAACCGTAATCTTCATTTGTGTACCTAAATCTTCTTTGCAGTCTAGTAATTCCAACATTTGTCCCACATTCTTTGTTCTCAATGCTTTACTAAAGCCTTGCAGGAAATTATAGGTGTTTCTCAGCTTGGGCGAACAATCAAGTCCCTCATCTACGATAAAAGCTTGATTAGACATCCTTTTGAGATGGTGATAGTACTTGAGTTTATCGCCTTTTAAATCAGCTACCGGCTTTAAATAAAACTTCCAGTAAAACTTGAGCAGTTTGTAACGGCTGTCGCTATGTTCATACTGTTTCATGGTTTGGACTCGCAGCTGGTTAAAGGAACGATTAAGCATCTGAACAAGATGAAAGCGATCAATAATAATTTGCGCATTGGGAAAAAGTACCCGAGCAAGATCTTGATAATAAGCATTGAGATCCATGAATAACAATATTAGACGTCGGTGTTAAGTCGCGACTCTTATAATTTTAAAACTGATAGAGTTTATATAATGGCAATTTCACATACTCACCGCGAAAGGAGAGCTTGCTGCCTTGCAGCGTCCCTTTGTTTTCTCAAAGAATCTGCCCATTCATTACCCCACTGATTAAAAACTTCTGTACCAAGTGCAGAATCCATTCATCGTAAACATGTTGTTCAAGGAACTTCATCAACAGGTCATGATTAACATTGTCAAAATAGGCTTTTAAGTCAAGACTAACCACATAGTGATAGCCTTGATTGTAATTATTCGACCACTTTCGCACCGCATCTTGAGCTCTTCTGTCTGGTCGAAACCCATAACTATTATCTGAAAACACAGGCTCCAGAATTGGTGTTAAGACTTGCGCATGCCGCCCTCCGGTTTCGGAATTTCTACCCGTTTCACCGGTTTTGGCTTATATGTTTCATCACGCAGGCTGCATCAGCTCCTGCTTGTGTTCCTTTATATAAGTGAATTAGCCATCAACAGTCATACCATCAATGCCTGCTCCACCATGATTACGTTTTACTTGTTGGTAGGCTGCATTTAAATTATTACGGTCTAGCACTTTCTCTCGTAATGAGTGTTCATCACTTCTTCTTTCACCAGAAACCGTGCTGCACATTCCTGCATACCCTTGCTCTTCCATAACTGTTCTTTGCTGGCAGCCAGATTTCTCTGTTTTCTGTGTTGAGCGTACAATCTCCACTTCCTGAATCAAGTGATAATAATTGTAGTTCGGTCCTTCACTGTTACCAGCTACTATGACCTTGGCTAACTTCTGTCTGACTAACCGAACATCACTGCTCAGACTGTTCTTGTTGGGCAAATATACCGCTGCTAAAATCAGTCAAACAGACCTCCCCGGGTAAGAACAATAACTTTCCTGTCATTTAACCGCTGGCTCTACCTACAATAGTTTCACGTAGTATTAGCTTGTTTAGCAGCCTTATCCACTATTACCGGCCTTATAGTCAATTCTTGTTCATTGGTTCAACAGTTTACCTTGGACGCACTGAAAAGTCTAACTAGTGATAGAAACCCCTGCCTTTAGCTAGTAATTCCAACTACGATGGCTCACAACGGACTTGCACCGTCTAATTATTGCCCATGCTTGGCGCACCCACAAAAAAAGCTAACACAGTTGCATAAACTGCATTAGCTTTTTTACATATTCAAAACTTAAGCTATAAATAGTAACTTATTTTTACTTTCCCCTTTCATTAATTAGTAACCATAACTGTTACCATTACAATCGTTGTTTGCCCCTTATAAAATACGCGAACATGTCCAATTTTGCTTCCTAACATTTGCGTATTAGGTAATGGCGTAACCCAACTATAATTTGCGTTTGCCTTATCCAATTCTTCATGATTTGAAATCGCACGTTGGGCTTCAATTGCAGTTAACCGTTGTCCACGTTTTACAAATACCATTCCGCCTTTTGGCGTAATAACTACAGGTGTAACAGGTGTTGGTGGTTGCCGTAAACCAATTGTAACCTTTACAATTTGAAAACCATCTTCTGCTCCGGTCATTCCGCTGCCTGGCTTATGATACATTACCTTGACATAAATATCCTCTGACTCATGGCTGCCTGATGTCCAAGTCGTATTGTAGTATGGACTAGTTGCTGGCGTGCCGTCGGCCTTAACTAAACTGTACGTCGGTGACCAGTCACTGATTGTACCTGTATTAAGATAATTGCCTAAGCTATCACTATCTGTTGGCACAGGTTCCTCAGAATTGAGTTCACTGCCGTCTTTATGACTGGCACCAACTACACCTACTTTAATTCCGGTCAACGTCTTAGTGGAATTATCGTTAAACGTAATTGTTATTGAACCAGTTGTGTCTGGGGTATTAGTTGCTGTGATATCACTAACCTTTGGTCTTGCCACCCAAGCCATGCTCTTCACATTGCTTGTATTATTAAAGTAGCTGCCCCATTGCGTGTTATCAAGATAACTATCTTGACTCGTATCATTTTCACCCACATGCATTATCATGTCGTGTACTTGACTTACATTATTAATAGCTTGGCTGCTCTGATCAATTACTGTTACCGGTACTTCAACTGTTTGTTTGCCTGTTTCAGTTCCACTCGTACTGTCTTTATGATAAGTTACCGTCACATAAATCTTCTGACCTGTCTTGCCGTCTGCAGCACTTAATGTAGGTGCTGCTACTGCATTACCGTCTTTATCAGTATATTTATATGTTGGGTTATAGTTGCCAATCGCTGTCTTAGAGCTATTGTCTAAGTACTGTGAACCATCACCAGTCAACTGAACCTTCGAATCAACTGTTGCATTTGAATCTGCCTTTGCACCAACTACATCTACTTTAATTCCGGTCAACGTCTTAGCGGAATTATCGTTAAACGTAATTGTCACTGAACCAGTTGTGTCTGGGGTATTAGTTGCTGTGATATCACTAACCTTTGGTCTTGCCACCCAAGCCATGCTCTTCACATTGCTTGTATTATTAAAGTAGCTGCCCCATTGCGTGTTATCAAGATAACTATCTTGACTCGTATCATTTTCACCCACATGCATTATCATGTCGTGTACTTGACTTACATTATTAATAGCTTGGCTGCTCTGATCAATTACTGTTACCGGTACTTCAACTGTTTGTTTGCCTGTTTCAGTTCCACTCGTACTGTCTTTATGATAAGTTACCGTCACATAAATCTTCTGACCTGTCTTGCCGTCTGCAGCACTTAATGTAGGTGCTGCTACTGCATTACCGTCTTTATCAGTATATTTATATGTTGGGTTATAGTTGCCAATCGCTGTCTTGGAATCACTGTCTAAGTACTGTGAACCATCACCAGTCAACTGAACCTTCGAATCAACTGTTGCATTTGAATCTGCCTTTGCACCAACTACATCTACTTTAATTCCGGTCAACGTCTTAGCGGAATTATCGTTAAACGTAATTGTCACTGAACCAGTTGTGTCTGGGGTATCAGTCGCAGTAGCACTAGTAACTGTCGGCCTAGTTGCCCAAGCCATGCTCTTCACATTGCTTGTATTATTAAAGTAGCTGCCCCATTGTGCGTTATCAAGGTAACTATCTTGACTCGTATCATTTTCACCCACATGCATAGTCATAGCGTGTGCTTGACTTACATTATTAATAGCTTGGCTGCTCTGATCAATTACTGTTACCGGTACTTCAACTGTTTGTTTGCCTGTTTCAGTTCCACTCGTACTGTCTTTATGATAAGTTACCGTCACATAAATCTTCTGACCTGTCTTGCCGTCTGCAGCACTTAATGTAGGTGCTGCTACTGCATTACCGTCTTTATCAGTATATTTATATGTTGGGTTATAGTTGCCAATCGCTGTCTTGGAATCACTGTCTAAGTACTGTGAACCATCACCAGTCAACTGAACCTTTGAATCAACTGTCGCATTTGGATCTGCCTTAGCACCTACAACATTTACCTTAAAAGCAAATGACTTTGTTGTAGTATCTTTAAATGTTGCTGTTCCTGTTGCAGATTGACCATCACCAATCCTATTAAAGATTTGGTTGGCATTCCAATCAACATGATCAATAACCGTATCAGCAGAATTAACAGCTGCTGTCCCTTCCGATACTGAAACAACATCATTTACTGGCTCAATTTTCCCATTCTGTGCTGTATCACTAACATGAATAATTATTGTCTTACCCGTTAAACTATATGAGTCTGATTGCTTAGCTATCGTAAACGGCACCTTAATTGTCTGTTTGCTGCCATCTGAATAGTTTACATGAATAACTACATCCTCTTTGCCTTTGTTTTCATCAGTATATGTCAAAGTCGGGGGTGTTGTGGTCTCTTTACCATTTGCATCCACATATGTATAACTTGGTTGCTCTTTGCTGCCATTTAGTGAACTTGTGTCTAAATACTTGCTTGGATCATTGTCTAATGGCTTATTAGATACTGTATTGCTTGGTTTAGCTACTGCACCAATGACATTAACTGGAAACGTTACTTGAGTACTTGTACCATCATTATAATGTGCCGTTCCCGTTGCTGTAGATGAGCCCACCGTATTAAGTGTTTGACCTGGATTCCAGTCAACTTCATTAACTATTGAACCTGCATTAACTGCATTGCCTTTTCCATCAGTCGCGCCTAACACATCAGCTGGTTTGCCAACTGTACCACTCAATACATCATCTTTAGCATGAACAGTTATAGTATTGCCAGTTAACTTATATTTATCAGCTTGACTAGTTACTGCTACTGGTACACTTACAAGCTGACTGCCTGTTTCTTTACTACTATTGTCATGGTAAGTCACCTTTACATAAATCGTCTGCTTTTCACCATCATGATAATTTAGCTTCGGTGTGCTGACTGGATTACCATCTTTATCAGCATACGAATATGTTGGATTAAAGCCCTTAATCTTATCTTTAGAAGTCTCGCTTAAATAAGACCCAGCATCATTATTCAAAGGAATTTCTGAATCAGCCTTAGCATTATCATCTGCCTCAGCACCTGCAACGTCTACTCTAACTCCTGTAATTGTTGTCGTTGAGCCATCATTGAAGGTTACATCTAATGAGCCGGTCGTATCAGGCGCTCCATCTTCTGTGGCACTACTTACAGTAGGCCGATTGTGCCACTTAATTGACGCAACATTATCCGTGTTATCAAAGTAATCATTCCAATGGTCTTTTTGTAAAGCATCTACGCCATCTTGACCAGCTTCTGTTTCATTGACATGCATGCCAATATTCTTGTTTTGTTTCTGGCCGACAACATGCCCACTTGCAGCATTTTGATCTTTTTGACTTATAATCTTAACTTGAACTTTGACAGCTTGCTTTGTTCCATCTTTATAATGAACAATAACATAAGCATCATGTGGCTGCTCTGAATTGCTACTCCAAGTTGTGTCTACTGATTGACTATCGTTTGCGTCTGCAGCCCAAGTGTATTTCGTAACATCAAAATCAGCAATTGCACTGCTATTTACAGCAGCCTTAGCATCTGCATCATCCACATCTTTAGAACGATCACTATTACTATTAAAGCCTGTTGTAATTCCAGCATCAGTTGCACCTACTACATTTAAGTCTGCATTAATTGTTTGTATAGAATTATCCTTTAATTTAACTGCAATATTTGCCTTATGACTTGCTGAAGCCGGATCAAGTGGTCCATTAGCCATATTTACATCTGCAGGATTAGACCATGCGACGCCCATCACATTATTGGTAGTATTTAAAAATTCACCCCATCTTGTTTGATCTGCAAACTGTGGGACCTGAACTACTGCTGTGCTATCACCCGGAATCGTAACTGCATGAACATTAATTGGCGCCTTTTGTGTAACTTTACTGATATAAACATTTATATTCTGTGGACTAACGCCATATACAGGATTGCCCGGTTGCACCTGTCCGTTAGACAATTCGTTTGGTAAAGCATAGTGATAATCTTGTGGGATAGCTGATTGAAGAATAGTACTATTTGCACTTAAATCTAATGAAGTGCCAGTCACTAAATTAGGTACCGTTGGCTGAATACTGGTAATAAGCGTACCAGTTTTCGCATCAATTAATGATACAGTAATATTATTAGTTTGATTAACCGTAATTGTAGCTTGGTTCGACTGAATTGTGTCAGCATCAAAGCCATAAGTATAAGTATACTTAATATTATACGTACCAGAGTGCTGCGTTACTTGGCTAGGCTGAACAATATTACCACTACTATCAGTTATGGTTGCACTCACACCAGAATTATCCCAATACATTGTATTGCCATCAGCAGTAGTACCACCAGCATAATTATTAGCTAAACTAAATGAATCACCAACATTTAATGTAGCATCTTTTGCCCCAATGCTGCCTCTAAATATTACAAGCGTTATATTAAGAACTTTATTAGGCTTATTCAAGGATGACATATCAATCGTAGTATCATATGAAATTGAAGTAACTCCCGGATTTAGTTTGAAATTCTTAGCTGTAGCATCATAAGTAGCACCTTGTACGTTACTAATTGAAGTTGGAAGACGATAACCTTTACTCGTAGTATATTGAACTATATCTGGATCCTGTAAATTATTATTAGCATCGGGAATGTAATAATTAATATCACGATAAGCAGAAAGCGGCGTTTCAGTTTGCCCACCATCATCAGAATATATATGAGCAAAGTTGTTCATAACATAATCAATATTATTAAAACGAGCTAACGGAGATGTAGAGTGTCCAATTAGAGTACTTATTTGGTCAGGCCTACTTCTATTGGGATCCACCTTATTTACTAAAGTAGATGGTAAATACAAACGAACTAACTTTGGCGTATTCCAAAATACTTCCCAAAAGTAATCGTTAGCTGAATTTCCAACTCCAGGACCTAGATCTTGAATTGATTGGGAAATAGTAGTTCCTCCTTCTTCCCAAGTGAAACTCTCTAGATTAGGCAGGGTACCAATTGTACCACAATATAGCGTCTTTATCGTACCAGGTATTGTCAATGATTTTATTTGACTATTATTGATTAACCCATTCGGAGTAGCAGGAGACTCACTAGTGCTAGTACCATCACCCTGACCACCATAATTACCATCAATTCTTGTTACTGTATAAGTTTGTCCATTGCTTGGATTGACAATAGTAGGTGGAATATTAACATATTGCTCACTGCCATTAAATTTTTTCATATACGCAGTATTATCAGAATTATATTGCCAAGTAAAATCTGTTGCTGGCGTATAGTCATCTCTAGTGCTTATGCCAGGGTTCTCTTGTACAGTGGGTACTATCTGATAATAAAAGATTATTTCTTTATTCTGATCTTTGACAAAGGTCCAAGTCACACTCTTTTGATCCGCAACAATCTTGTAACCATCTGGTGCTACTTGCTCTGGATCAGTCGCACTAATGGTCTTGGTATCACCAATATAACCATCAATGTATGTATCACCTTTTTCGTCACCTAAGCCCTTAACTGGTGTTGTGGTCTTGTTGCCATAAGCATCCACTAATAAGTGGTGAATCACAATATCATTTGCGTGTGTGGTTTTAATCTTTTGTGCGCCGTCAGAGCTAACTGAGCCGGTTGAAGCAGCACTTGCTTCCGAACCGCTGCTACTTGCCTGACTGGCCTGTGAAGCAGTGGACCCAGTACTTGCTTGTGATGCGTTTGAGCTTTGACTGCCCTCGCTTGCCTGTGAGCTGCTTGAAGCTTCGCTTGCACTTGAACTGCTTGCTGATGAAGCTCCTGAAGCCTGACTTGCAGTGCTACTTTCGCTAGCGCTACTCTCTTCTTCACTGCCGCCCCGTAAAAAGGCACTTAAACCCGAAAAAGTTGATAATTCAGGCTTATTAGCCACATCTTTAGCATTTTCCTGTTTATTAGCAACAACCGTTTCCTGCTGACCAGCAGCAAGCGTATCAGCCTTAGCCGTTTGGCTGGCTACTCCCATGAAACTAAAACCAAGCAAAACAGAGGCAGCACCAATTGCCAATTTTCTGATAGAGAAGCGGTCTTTCTTGGCCTGCATTTCCATTCTTCTTAATTTTTCATCAAAATTGTTCTTTCCGAACATATTTCGTCCTTTCCGAATTATTCAATGAATAATTCTTAATATTATTAATAAGCTTAATAGCAAATATTATAGAACGATTATTAAAAAGATTAAGCGTTTTGCATAAAATTTGTATAATAAATTTATTTTTATATAAGGATATAGTTATAAACATAATTGCTATGATTAACAAATATTTCATTTATTTTAAAGCATTCCATCATTGCTAATTGCTTATTTAATCACAATTAATAACAACATGTTTTATAATGTTAATAATTAAAATTTATCTTGTTATTAAGCTTTTTGTACTTCTATGATCAAGTTATAAAGAAAAACTTTAGTAGTTTTAAATTACTTACTATGAATTTGTATATTTAAATTATTATTGTAAATTTTTCTACATCTCTAATACAATTTATCTTTGCTTAAAGTTATCATTTAGTTATAAAAAACTATAGCAATCGTTCAAGTTAGTTCATAATCATTCAAAATTGACAATAAAAAAGGCAGGTGGTGAACCTGTCTTGATATTTTCTAATTTTGATGACAACTTTTCAAATACGACTGTCCTTCACGAAAACATATGTCATATTGATCATTTGACCATAAATATTTTTTCGAGAATTGCAATATTAAATTGAACACTTTTTATCCTTGCAGCAATTTTTCAAACGCATCCTCGTACTTCGGAATATCGCCAGCGCCCATGAAAATAATCACGCTGTCCTTATTTTGCGTCAAGTCGGCAATATTTTCCAAATCAATTACCTCAGCACCTGGGATTTGCGCAATCAAATCTTCACTTGAAATGTCACCGCTCTGTTCACGAGTTGACGCATAAATTGGTGTAACATAGGCCTTGTCCACTCCGCGTAAAATTTCTTCAAAGTCAGCCGCATATTTTTTCGTACGGGAGAATGTGTGCGGCTGAAAGACCACGACCAAGCGCTTATTCGGAAACTTCTGCCGTGCTGCCTGAATCGTTGCCCGCATTTCTGTTGGGTGGTGAGCATAATCGTCAATGATATTAATATCACCGAAGTCCTTTTCGGAAAAGCGCCGTTTAGCTCCGTGATAAGTAAGCAGACCTTTGCGAATGTCTTCCACCGGAATCTGTTCGGTATAAGCAACCGCAATTACGGCCAAGGCATTCAAAATGTTATGATCACCAAATAAACGAATGGCAAAACGGCCAATGTTTTTACCATGAGCCAGGACATCAAATGCCGAACCGGTAGTCTTGCGCTCAATCGCCACCGCCTGAAAATCATTGTCAGCAGCAAAGCCATAGGTATATTTCGGAACCGTGACCTTAAGATTCTGCAGGCGTTTATTGCCGCCCCAGACAAACAGACCCTTTTTCGTTTGCTCGGCCGCGGTTTGAAAAGCAGAAGTATAATCAGCCTGGTCCTTGAAGTAATCCGGATGGTCAAAATCAATATTGGTCATTATTTGGTAATCCGGGTGGTAGGCCAAGAAGTGGCGGCGGTATTCATCGGCCTCATAAACGAAAAAGCGTGAATTTTGCACGCCCTTGCCCTCACCGTCACCGATAAGGTAAGAAGTCGGCGCAGCCTCGCCCAAGACATGAGCCAGAAGACCAGTTGTCGAAGTTTTACCGTGTGTACCGGAAATGCCAATGCTGGTGTGCATCTGCACCACTTCCTCAACCGTGTCGGGGTAGCTCTGCCATTCAACTCCCTGCTCCTTGCAGGCTTTGACCTCAACATTATCTTCCTTAAAGGCATTACCCTTAACAACGACTTGGCCCGCAGCCTTGATATTATCCGCAGCAAACGGCTTAACTTCAATTTCCGCTTTTTCCAACGGCACCTGTGTAAAAGTGTATTCGGTGATGTCGCTGCCCGCAACGTTAAAGCCTAGGTCATGCAGCAACAGTGCCAAAGAGGCCATACCTGTTCCCTTAATCCCAATAAACCAAATCTGTTTTTTCTTATCTAACATTTCATTGCTCCAAATTTCAAATTATTAATCTTCTACCATTTTACCATTATCAGCAACCGAAATGAGCACAGTTGGTAATTTAACTATGGATGATGATTCGCAAAATCATAATTTAACGTAGAAATTTCCTGTTTTATAACTATTCATTCTATAATAGTAATGCTTACAATTTTTTAGGCGAACTTCAGCTCCACATTGTAGGCGGTGATTGAATTCCAAATTAACTAAATAGCTTCCCAAACTAACTGAAGTTATAATGTGGGAAGCTATTTTTTATTTGGTATAGTAAACCGGTTAGGAGAACATCTATAAAATTAACGCGGCAACAAATTTATTTTCCTATTTAATCTTGAAACATCTAATCTATCTATTTCGTTAATTAAGTAACTTTCTTTGATTAACTTGTTCTCAATTTCGTTAAACAATTCTTCTGATACATCTCGTCTTTTACGTGTTAATAAATCTTCTGATATTGAAACACTTCTAATATTAAAAAGTTTATCACAATCAATTAAAAAGGTATTTTTAAATGGATTTCTGGTTATATCTGCTCGCTCAATAATATAATTATGTAAATGATAAAATTTATTTCTAAATGTTTGACACTCTACAAAAAAATAATCATCTTTATTTCTTTTGTCACATATATACATATGCGCAGTTACTGCAAGATCAGAACTAATATTAGGGAAAGGCAATTTTATTGTTATAACATCTTGTTGGTTAATCAACTAATAAACGTCCTTTCTTATCTTCATTATCAATAGAAATATGTACTGGATTTTCCAGTTCTTGTATATCAGCCAGCTCTTGTAATGTATCCATTTGTTGTGGAGACATTGCATCTGCATCTTTTTTAGATAAAATGAAAATTTTATCTTTAATAGAAATCACTTTACTATTATTTATCATTTTAATTGGATAAATTGAGAGAATATTATTAATCAATTGTGCATCTGAAGAATTGAAATCTTCATCATCTAATGGCACCTGATATTCATTAGCCAAAATTCTATTTTCTTTGCATTTCCATATATTCATTGTATGCGTTATATCAGACAATTCTTGCTCAGTACATGTCTTTATAAAAAAGCCGACTTTTAAAACAATATCATTGTTAATGAAATCTCTATTTTCAGATTTATACTCTTTATCAGCATATATATCAAACTGATTCCTGTTTCTAGTATAATCACCCCATACTGTACTAAAAACAGGGCCATTTTTATATCCCTTTAATCTATCAAATTCATAGAATTTGCCATTTATTTTGCATGCACATTCATAGAAGAAAATAAATTTTTGTAACTTTAAGGGAACATTATAGCTAACTATATCATTGGCCTGCAGCCAGCCGGCTAAAGCTAGTTTTCGTTTACTTGAATTAATAATAATTTTCCCTCCCTAATTTAGTTAAAATTATACTTGCTAAACAAACTAAATACAATAAATATACGAATTTTTACTCTTAACATGTGAAGACAAAATCAATAGCAGTTTTACTTAAAATCGCAAAGGCAACTATCAGAAATTAATAGACTGGCATTGAAATGAGCAGGAGCATTTTTTCCTCATAAAAACGAATTTTGTTCCAATCTATAAGAATAGATGGTTTATAATAAAAACGTATTAAATATAATTGTTTAGAAAGTTTTGATTATGGCTAGAAAAACAGAAAAAAGCAATAAAAATGAGAATAAAAACAGAGCCAATGTAGCGACAAAAAAACGTAAAAAAAAGTCGCACAAGCCTTGGTATAAACGCTTTTGGGTATGGCTACTTATTATAACAATTTTTCAGATTTATTTGTTTGATACATCAACTAATATTTTCATAAAAATTATTGTCTCACTCTGTGCAGTTTTTGGGATATGGGGAATTTGTCGATCAGATAAAAAGAATAACGCAACATGTGCTCTTTGCGGTCAAAGCCTCAAGCACAGTGAACATTACTTAAAGTTTAAAAAGTCGGCTTACATTTGTGAAGATTGTCTGGCTAAATATAATTTTACGATATCACCTAGCAATGCTCACACTTGGGCCGCTCATCACACAATTGCTGACTTTAAAAACTATCTTGATCAAGATAAAGATTTTTCTGATATTAAATCAGAAATAGAGCGGCAAAACCAAAAAACTAAAGATACTAATAAGGACAAAGGCGACATCGTTGTATCAACAAAAAAGCATAATAAAAAACCGCATAAGCCTTGGTATAAACGCTTTTGGGTATGGCTGCTCATCGGCATAGTTTTTCTGATTTATTTGTCTGATAAATCAACTAATATCTTCCTAAAAATCATCATTTCACTCTGTTCGGTTTTTGGTATTTGGGTAGCTTATACATCATCCAAAGAAGATAATGAGCGGATAGAGAAAAAGAATAGGGCATTTTGTGTATTTTGTTGTCAAAGCCTCAAGCACAGCGAACATTACTTAATATTTAAAGATTCGGTTTATGTTTGCGAAAGTTGTATGGCCAAATATAATTTTACTAAATCAACCGATGATGCCCAAATTTGGGCTGCTAACCATACAATTGCTGACTTCAACGAATATCTGGATCAAGGCAAAGATTTCACTGATATTGAGCTAGAAATGGAACAGCAAAGACAAATCCAAAAAGCTAAAGAAGAGAAAGAAAAGCAGCAAATAGAAGATTTTAAAAAGAACTCTGTTAGATATTCTCACTATTACTTTAATATTGCTGCAAGAAAGATTTATATTCGTAAAACATTTTTAGAAGATGCCCGCTTCGTTGATGCTAGTGAGATTGTCTCGTATGACTTAAACGAAAAGGACCACGTTAAAAACAAGCACCATGTATTTACCCGCGCGATTGTTGGTGCACTAATTGCCGGCACACCCGGTGCGATTATTGCTGGCGTGACCGGGGGAAAAGAAAAGGGATACCTTGATCATTTTGGCTTAGTTATTACTTTGATTGATGGCAGCAAGTTTGAGATTAAGTTTTTAACTATTCCAACCGAAATGACCGAATCCCTTATGGATTCTCTTATCTCAAAAGCAAAAGCCGTAGCTTCAATTATTGATAACTGGAAAGCTCAAGAAGAAGAGGAAAATAATCAAAATATCGCTATAGATGATGTCATCCCGGAAGAAATACGGAAATATAAGCAATTGGCAGATGACAATATTATTACCCAAGAAGAATTTGAGGCCAAAAAGAAGGAATTGCTGAATCTTTAAAGCGTCAAAATCCGTTGAATTGCCATACTATCTGGAATTTCTTCTGAACAAATTTTATATAATATCTTATCTAAAAGTGGGTTCAGCTTTGAATACCGCAAGAATAAGCAAAATGAATAAATAATCATTAAAAAAAGCCTTTGATTGATAACCAAAAGCTTTTTTAATGACTTCGCAAAAGTTCAATAATGATCCTTTGCAGCTAAAATATAAATTGTATTGTCATCTATTTGATAAAGCAAACGATGTTCTTGCGTTATCCTTCTCGCCCACACATTAGTTAATTCATATTTTAAAGGTTCTGGTTTTCCTATTCCCTCAAACGGATGACGGTCGGTATTTTCTATTAAGCGATTGATTCGTTTAATTGTCGCTTTATCATTTTGATTATGCCAATACATATAATCCGACCAAGCGGCATCAGTCCATGCTTTAATCATCATTGTCAAGCAGTTCATGCTGCTTAGCCTTGCCGTCAACAATTTGTTTACGACCCTGTCTAATTTTGTCCATTAAATATGGATTATTCATAATCCTAATAGTTTCCATCAAACTATCATAATCACGTTTAGACATCACTACAGCAGTATTTTCCGCATCATCACGATTAGTGACTAGTAAAGTAGTAGAATCATCATTAACCTGTGTAAGATAATGTTTAAGATTTTTTCTAAATCCAGAATATGAGACAGCCTCCATCTCTATACCTCCATTTTTACTTAGCGTACAATAACACGTACATTTATACAAGTAATACGAAAAGTGGAATCCCATAAAATTACATTTAGCATAGCTTGGCTAACATAGTAAACTTAAATCATTAATTTATAAGCACCTACAGCTATATTTCGATGACCCCGGTGAGATTCGAACTCACCTCTACGGTTTAGGAGACCATTGTTCTATCCAGATGAACTACGGGGTCGCACTCTTTAACTTTACCAAAATTAACACGCAAATGCCACATTTTTTATTGTTATGTCATAAAAATTGCCGTACTTTTTAGTATTGTGTCGTAAAAAATTGCGGTGTCTTGTCCGCATCGGCAATTTTATCAGCCGCGAACACAAACGGTGTCCAAATCGCCAATGCAATCAGCATATCAATCAAGCTAAGAACAATCGCGCGCCAATCATAATTGCATGCCAAGAACGGCCCAATTAATGGCGGCATGATCGACGGAACAGCTACCTGGACAGGATTAACCAGGCCCATGATGCTGACCCAGTATGAAAAAGCAACATTTACCAGCGGTGCCAGCACAAAGGGAATGAAATAGACCGGATTAAGTACAACGGGCAAGCCCAGCACAATCGGTTCATTGATGTTAAAAATCCCCGGAGCCAGCGCAACCTTGGCAATTGTCCGGTAATCACTTCTCTTAGAAAAGAGCAGGATAGCCACAATCAACATCAAGGTACCGCCCGCCCCGCCAAACCAAGCAAAAACGTCAAACGAGCCCCGGACCCACAAAAATGGTGGCACATTGCCGTCACGAGCCGCGGTAACATTGACGTTCTGTGCCGGAAGCCAGATTGAATCTAGAATCGGGGCCAGCACACTAATTCCATTAATGCCAAAGAACCAAAAGATCTGCACCAGCAATGTAACCAGCAAGACCATGCCAAAACCCTGCCCCATATTAACGAGCGGAATTTGAATTGTTTTAAGCAGCCAATTGCCAAAGTAGGTGCCAGTTGCCGACTGAAAAATAAAATTGATCAGCCCTACGGCAAAAATGGCAATGATTCCGGGAACCAGCGAATCGAAGGCCTCCTGTTCAGCCCGCGGCAAAGTTGTCGAAAAATGCAGCATGAAGCGTTCATGCAGACAGAAAGCATAAATTACAACGCCCAAGGAACCAAAGATAATTGCGGTAAAGGTACCGGTTGTTGACAGTTGGGAAATATCAAACGCATTATGGATTGTGAGATTAACGCCGCGGACTTTTAAATTAACAAAACTAGCAATACTCATGGTAAAGGACGCAAGTGAAACCACTGCGCCCCCCAGCGGACTGACCTCCAAATTTTTTGCCAGCTGATAACCCAAAGTCAGCGCAAAAAACAGCGCAAACAGCGAAAAAGTCCCCCGCCAGACAACGTTACTGATCAAAACCAGCGGCTGCATGACAAAAGCGAAGGTCTTCCACCCGAGGTTAACCTTGGCAGCCTCAATCAAACTCTTGATTAAGACGGCAAGCGACCCCGCAATCGTGATTGGCATCACGGTGATGAACGCATCCCGCAACGCAACTAGCCAGCGCACCTGCGCCAGCCGGTTAGCAAGCGGTAAGACATAATTTTCCAGCCAGGCAACTAAGCGATTCATTCTTTTCCTTTCTTTAAATAGTGCGGGTGATAACCCTTATTTTTATTGCGGCGTTTTCGGTGTCTAGTTTTAACTGTTTTACTTTCGCTAGTAACCGTAATGTTCCTTTCACCCTGCTTTTTCTTTACCCGCGGCCGCTTGGTCGTCAGCTTGAAACCCGCAAAATAGACACGTTCCAGAGCAATTTTCCCGGCCAGCAGCTTTTTCAGGTCACGCAGATCATGGTCATCACCAAGTGTGACAACATAACCGATTTTACCCATCCGGCCCGTGCGACCAGCTCGATGAAGGTAGGTATTCACTTCACGGGGAATATCAAAGTTGATCACGTAGGTTAGCCCGGGAATATCCAGGCCGCGCGCCGCAACATCGGTAGCAATCAGCAGCTTGCTCTTGCCCCGTTTAAACGCCTGCAGTGCTTCCTGCTGCCGTTTTTTATTAAATTCGCTTGTCAGCAGGGTAAACTGGGTTTTGGTATGAGCAAAAATCCCGGCAAAGCGCATCATTGCCTGGTTGGAATCAAAAAACAGAATCCCCCTGAAATGGTCCAGCTGCGTCAGTCGCTGCAAAAATTCAATCTTATGCGCATTATCGACCTGCAGAAAGTAATTTTTACTCGTTGTCTGCTGCTGCGGGCGCACATCAACCAATTGAAACGGACGCGCAAACATTTTTTCCGCCTCGTCCGTTATTCGCGAAGAAGTCGCCCCAAAGAGCAAAATCTGGGCATCAACCGCCAGGTTTTGCCCCAGCGCGCTGATCAGCTCCAGCTTACCAAACTCCAGAACGTCATCCGCCTCGTCAATAATCAGTGTCTTGATTTCGGCAGTCTTGATTCGGTTGCTCGAAAATAAATCAAAAAAACGTCCTGGCGTGGCCACAACAACTTCCGGATGCCGCTTTTTCAGGGTATCCTCCTGCCGCTTGCGGTTGCCTGCACCCACCAAACTGATCCCGGTCAAGCCCAGGGCGGCAATATAAGGATTAATTGCCTGCCGGATCTGCACTGCCAATTCGGTCGTGGGCGCGATAATTACCAGGCTGTTTTTGGCACCCGGCATCGTATTTTCCAGCGCCGGCAGCGCGTAAGCTAGCGTCTTGCCCGTGCCAGTCTTGGCCAATGCCACCAGATTCTGCCCCGCCTTAATCGCCTCATAGGTTTGTTCCTGAATCATGGTCGGTTTAGTAATGCCCTCTTTTGTCAGTGTTTCTGCAACTTTTTCTTGATACATTATTGTGTTAACTGCCCATATTTCTGTTTATACTGCGTTACCGTTCCGTTATATGAAAACATGGTAACGTTATTCTCTAATCCTCTAATATTTTTAACCCGACCGTTAGTGGTATAACGCCAAAAAGCATACTCCACCCTGTCGGGGCGCCTGTTTGCAAAGGAAATAAACTTGGTTGACTTAGCAAAATATCCGCGGTACTTATAATTCACGGCCACTATGACCTGCTTGCCTGCTTGCTGCAGCATCTGGGCAAATTGCCCCATCTGCTCCAAATAGCTCTTGGACCTGCTGTCAACTGCGGGTACAAGCATAATTGGCAGGCTGCCGGTATCCTGCCCCACCATTTTGGTAAAATAACGGTAATGCTCCAGCGGTGTCGACTCATTACTATATGAGATGATTGTCCCGAAGGCGAGCTTGGTCCCCAAAATTTGGTCCCGGTAAGACAAATAATTGTCATCGAAATAAGAGCGCCCCTGGGTGCTTTTAAGATAAACAAATGAGACACCATTGGCCTGCAGCTTATGCAAGTCGACGTAATCGACATCTTGATTTAATTCGATCCCCACCGCACTGGCATTAGTATTCAGCGGCAGAGTAGTCTGCTTTTTTAAATTTAAAAGCCCAATCAAGAGAGCGGCAATAACCACCACCAGCAGCGTTAAAATTGCCGGCAACGTATATTTGTGATGAAAGCGATCCATACTGGCCCTCCTACTGCTCTATTCTAACAAATTTTACTTTTACCAGGTAATACAATCTGTCGAAAATCTTAGAATAACAAAATTTTTTTACATATACAAAACATAGCTATGAATGAACTGCCTTTTTACCTAAAGAATGGTATAATTTCAGTTATCAGTAAACAGATCGCTAGTTGAATGAAGGATAGATAAATGCCGAAAACCGATAACATTAACAGAATTATTGACCACAAACTATTTTCCGAAGATGACATTCACAACATGTGCGTCACTTTAGGCAAAAAGCTGACTGAAGATTACGCGGGCAAGAAGCCGCTTGTCGTTGGCGCACTGAAAGGTGCAATCTTTTTCCTAACCGATTTGGTCAGGGAAATGGACGTTGAGGAAGAAATTGATTTCATGGATGTTTCCAGCTACGGGGATGGCTTCGAATCATCGGGCAAGGTTAAACTGATTTCCGACCTAGTAACGAACGTCAAGGGTCGCGATGTTTTAATTGTTGAAGACATCGTTGATACCGGCTTGACCCTTAAATACATGAAAGATCTGCTCAAGAAGCGCGGTGCCAAAAGTGTTAAATGTTGCGTTTTGCTCAACAAGGAAGCCAACCGGACAACCGATGTTAAGATCGAATATTATGGTTCAAAAGTGGGCAATGAATTTGTGGTCGGCTACGGTCTGGACTTCATGAACTTTTTCCGCAATCTGCGCTACATTGGGGTTCTTAAACCCGAAATCATTAAGCAGGTTAATAACAAATAATACAGCACAATTATTTAACCAGTTAAAAAGAAGGCAATCGCTTAGCGAAAACCTTCTTTTTTTATTTATATCTACTTTTCTTCCTTTACCGGTACCGGTGCTTTTTTGTCAGCAGCTTTGACGGTAAACCAGCGCATAAAGCCCTGCTCAATCGTGTCAAGCGTAAAGGCATAACCTTCAAGTTCGACCGTCTCCCCTTTTTGCAGGTCAGGGTAATGCTCCATCATGTAGCCGCCGATGGTAATAATATCACTATCCTGAAAGCACTTTAAGTTTGTGCGGAAATAACGTTCGAAATCATACAGAGTGGTTTTCCCAGACACACGGATATTGCCATTCTTGTCCTTAATAATATAATCATCGGAAACGTCGTCAATCTCGTCCTTAACAGTACCAAACAACTCTTCGTAAATATCTTTATCGGTCACGATTCCGCTGGTACCGCCGTACTCATCGACCACCAAAACAATCGGTGTGTGCTTTTTAATCATCAGGTGCAGGACATCCTGGATCGGCATCGACTCGGGCACCGTAATAATCGTCCGAATAATCCGCGTGATCGGCACTTTCTTGTCCACCTGACTCTGCTGAACAATATCATACGAATAGATGTAACCTACAACGTCATCCTTGTTGTTTTTGCGGACAACCGGCAGCCGGCTGTGACCCTCTTCAAGGTACATCTTCAGCGCCTGGCCGACCGTATCGGTTGCGTTGATCACCGCTAGCCGCGTGCGGTCAACCATAATATCCTTAGCGATTTTGTCATTCAGCTCAAATGCGCGCTGCATGTAGGTCAGATCGTATTTATCAAGGGAGCCGCCATGAACGGCGTTGCGTGACAGTTTAATAATCTCTGATTGTGAATAAACCTGATTTTCTTCATCTGCCGGCTTAAAGCCCATTATTTTTAACAGACCGTTAGAACTGGAATTCAGCAGCCAAACAAAAGGATAAACCAAAGTATGAAAAATTTGCAGAGGCCCACTCAGTGTCAGCAGCATTTTCACCGGCATATCGATCGCAATATTTTTTGGAACAATTTCTGTGACCACCACTTCCAAGTAGGTCAAGAGGATCACGCCCAGCAGTGCTCCTAGTGAACGCACAACGGTATGATTCAACGCTGTCAACGAGAACAAGCGCTCAAACAAGACCGCCAGCGTATCGGCAGAAAACCAACCCAAAACGACCCCGACAAGCGTGGTTCCCACCTGCGTGGTCGACAAGTATTCATTCAGGTTGTGCACCATGTGCAGGGCACGCTTTAATTTTTTCTGGTTGCCCTGCCCGTTGTTAATCATGTCTTCCAACTGACTCGGACGGGTCTGCACCAAGGCAAATTCAGCAGCTACAAAAAAAGCTGCAAATACAAAAATAACTAATGTTGCTACCAAATTAGTTATTATTTGTGTCGTACTCAAAATATAAATCTTCCTTTTTGCTAAAAATTATTTATTACTCAATTGATAGATTTTTTCAAACGGAACCCGGTCCGGGAAAAATTTCGGGTCGTTTACCTCGGCGCCCTTATCCTTATAGCCGATACCGATCGCCATCCCCACCAATTCGCTTTCTGGAATGTGCACGTATTTGCGAACAAGCTCGGGGTAAGAAACCATTGAGTGCGCCGGCATAATTGACAAGCCGCGGTTAAGGGCCAGCAGCATGATGCTTTGGGCAAAAATTCCTAAGTCAAACACAGACCAAGCCGGCGACTTGCGCGGAACCGTCAAAAACACTACTGCCGGTGCATTAAACATGGTATTGTTGGCCTCTGTAAATAAATCCAGCTTATCACGGAAGAAATATGCCTGCGAAGCGCCCATCGCTGCCATATTCTGACTTGGAAAAGTGTCCCAATCAAGCGATAACATTGCCGCAAAATCCTCATGCGGCGTTTCACCCGCATTCGTCTTTTCCTCAAACTCTTTGCGCAAACCGGCTAAAGCCTGATCAGTTGCCGCGTAGGCACGCCACGGCTGCGAATTTAAGAGCGACGGCGACAGCTGCGCCTCCTTAATGATTCCGGCAAGAATTTTTTCACTAACCCTTTTATTAGAAAATTTACGTGTTACACGTTCTTGTTTAAATAATTCTTCAAATTCCATTGAATTCAAAACCTCGCATACTGTAAAGTAAAAAAACTATATTCACACAAGTTAATTATACAAAAGAAAGCAAAAATTTGCTCTCCTAATTTTTATAATATTTCTGAACTTGATAAACCTACCTTTAGTATACCATCTACTAAGCTTCATTAAAGCAATAAGAGTCTGATTTCAGCAAATCAGACTCTTATTAATCAAAAATGTATTCTTTTAAAAAATTACTTCAATCCCGTCCACTTCCATTCGGTGACTTCAGGCATATCTTTGCCGTTATCACGAATGTATTGGTGGTGCTTTGCAAGAAGTGCATCCATTTTTGCAACAAAACCGGCGCTCTTATCAGCCAAACGCGGAATACTTAAAACAGCATCCTTGGCCAGGTGGAAGCGGTCAAGCTCGTTAACAACCCGCATATCAAACGGTGTTGTGATATCGCCCTCTTCTTCATAACAGTGAATATGGATGTTCGACCGCTTACGGCCGAACCAGATCGACTGCATCATTGCCTCGAAACCGTGCCAAGCAAAGATTACCGGCACATCACTCGGAAACAGCTGGTCAAATTCTTCATCAGAAATTGCTTCAGGATTATCCTTGGTGTTCATAAGCTTCATGATGTCGATAACGTTAATGTAGCGTATCTTCAGATCCGGAAATTCCTTGTGCAGAATGTCAATGGCAGCAAGCGACTCCATCGTCGGCTCGGTTTCTGTTGATGCAAAAACCACATCCGGTTTAGCATTTTGATCGGTTGAGGCCCAATCAATGTAGAATAAACCGTGCTGGGCAATTTTACTTGCTTCATCAATTGAGAACCATTGCGGCCGCGGCTGCTTGGAAGTGACCAAAATGTTGATGCATTCACGCTCAGTGAAAGCCTTTTGCGAGACTGCCAGAAGTGAGTTGGTATCTGCCGGCAAGTATTCGTGCACTAAATCCGGACGATTCTTTTCGTACATATGGGTCAAAATACCCGGATCTTGGTGAGTATAACCGTTATGATCCTGCTGGAAGACCGTTGAGGTGGCCACAAAATTCAAAGACGGGTAATCATGACGCCAATATTGCTCCTTGGCCTTGCGCAGCCACTTCATGTGCTGGGTGAGCATTGAGTCAACAACCCGGCCAAAGGCTTCGTAAGTGGCAAAGAAGCCGTGGCGTCCGGTTAAAACGTAGCCCTCAAGCCAGCCCTCATCTTGGTGCTCAGACAATTGTGAGTCAATGATTCGGCCGCTTGGTGCCAGATTTTCATCATTAGGCGTGTGAATGGATTCTTCCCATTGCCGTTTTTGTTCATCAAGCAACTTAAACAAGCGGTTGGATTTAGTTTCGTCGGGGCCAAAACCGCGGAAGGTATCCGGATTAAGTTCGGCAACTTCATTCAGATACTTTGCCCACTCAGCCATGTCTTGGGCTTCAACCGAACCCGGTTTGTCAAACTTCAAAGCATACTTGCGGTAGTCCGGCAGAGCCAGGCGTTTAGGATCCTTACCACCGTTAGTGATTGGATTCATCGCCATTCTTTGGTCGCCGTGAACCAGATTTTCCTTAACCAAAGCGGTTGGGGCACCATTTTCATCAAATAATTCTTCCGGCTTATAGCTCTTCAGCCAATCAACCAGCATGTCTTTGTGCTCCATGTCATCCTGCTCAACTGGAATCGGAATTTGGTGTGCCCGGAAGGAATTTTCAATCGGGTTGCCGTCGAGGTCAAATTTTGGTCCCGTCCAGCCCTTCGGTACTCGGAAAATGATCATTGGCCAGTGCGGCAAAGTCGCATCATTGTTGTCCCGTGCATGCTTCTGAATGGCCTTGATTTCTTCAATCACCGTATCCATCAGCTTGGCCATTTCCTCGTGCACCTGCATGTGGTCTTTGTAACCGTCAAATTCACCGCCATCATAAGCAGAAATAATGTATGGGTGCCAGCCCATGCCCTCAAAATACTTGGTTAATTCTTCGTCACTCATGCGGGAAACAATTGTCGGATTGGAAATCTTGAAACCATTGATCTGCAAGATCGGCAAAACAGCACCATCTTTAATCGGGTTGATGAATTTATCACTGAACCAGCTGGTTGCCAGCGGGCCAGTTTCGGATTCACCGTCACCAATCTCAACTGCGGCGATCACGTCAGGATTATCCAAAATTGCGCCGGTGCCATGAGACAACGAATAACCTAATTCCCCGCCTTCATGAATCGACCCCGGGGTTTCCGGCGCTGCATGGGAAGCTGAACCGCCCGGAAAACTAAAGCGTTTAAATAATTTAGTCATGCCTTCCTCATTTTGCGGAATATCTGGAAAGCGTTCGCTGTATGAGCCATCAAGATAGGCATTAGAAACCATAACTTGACCGCCATGCCCCGAACCTTCGATGTAAAACATATCCAAATTGTACTTCTTAATTACCCGGTTTAAGTGGGCATAAATAAAGTTTTGTGGGGAAATAGTGCCCCAGTGGCCGATCGGTTTAGGTTTAACATCTTCTGCTTTTAGTTCGCGGCGTAAAAGCGGATTTTTCATTAAGAAGAGCTGACCAACTGACAAGTAATTTGCTGCCCGCCATTGTGCATCAACACTCTTTAAGTATTCTTTTGAATCGTAATTAACTGCCATTCTTTTTCTCCTTTAAGCAATCTCTTACTAATATTTTTACTTTTTGTTACAAGTTCATGATACCAGCTTTTAAGATAAAAGCAACCATTATAAAAATTGGGACGAACCAATTTTTATAAGTATTTGCTAAAAACAAAAAATTCACTAATCCTGCTGCAAAGGAATTTTTAATTGTTAAATTCTATTAGATTATGCGCAAATACTGATAAATACAGAAAAGATTGCAAGATTTACGTATTAAATGCTTAAATAAATTTGCAAAAATGCTAAATTATTTCTAGGAGATGAAATCATGCGACAAGAAGAACGATTGCAGGAAATCAAAAAAATTTTGACTGCTAAACACCGCATTTTGACACGCGATATTGCCAAGACTTTTAATATTTCATTCGATACCGCCAGGCGCGACGTTATCCACCTGACAGTTACGGGTCAAGCCCTACGGGTTCACGGCGGCTTACTTGAAATGAATCGTGAGAGTGCCCCTAGCTTTTTGACAAGAAATCAAGTTGATTCACCGGTTAAAAATAAGATGGCGCAAATGGCCAAACATTTTATCCATCCTGGTCAATGTGATTTTATTGGACCCTCAACCACGTTAAAAAAATTGTGTGGACTGTTAACCGGAACCGATATTGAAATTGTAACTAACTCACTCGACAATTCGCTAGCAATGATGCAAGCATCCTTACCCAACGTGTACTTGCTGGGCGGAAAAATAAATAAACAGCAGCGTTATAACTATTCGCTTGCTGCAATCAATACACTGCAACAGGTAAAATTCGATACCGCATTTATCGGCGCCGCCAGCATTGCCGATGACGGTGCTTATTCCGTCAAGATGAGTGACGCTGAACTGGTTAAAACCGCGGTTCAGCGTGCCAAGCAGGTAGTCGTAATTGCAGAAAACTACAAATTCGATAAGCAGACAACGATTCCGTATTTATCGGTGCCATTGCACAAAATTGATGTTGTGATCACCGATTACCCGTTAGCAGAAAAGTGGCAGCGACAATTTAACAGCAACACCCAAGTCATTTCTGTTTTAAAAAAGGAAGAAAATTATGGTTAAATCTTTATCTAATGACCAACAACAATTAATCCAAGAAGTTTATCGGGAATTAACCAAGTTTTATGCTAGTTATTTCAGCGATACTTTTAATGAATTGAATATTGGCAAATATAAGCAGATTCGGGATGCAATCGGCCTGGTACTACGAAAATTTGACAGCAACGACCACCCGCTTGAATACACCTGCAAGCTGATTATGTACATTCAGGCCCGGGTTGCTTTGTACCACTTGCATCTGTCCGGTGAGCAGCAGCAGTTCATGCATAATTTGGCAGAAAAAACCAAATATACCAACCTCTCGTTTGTTTATACGACACCAATTGCTGATGTCAAACAATTTATTTAGGTTAACGAAAAAGACGAGCTGAGCTCGTCTTTTTATCTGTTCAAATTAACAAAAGTATTGAAGCGCATGTATTGATAATGAACGCGCATGTTGGACACCTCAAACGGAGTCCCGTCATCCAGGAAGAAAATCCCTTCCATTACTCCCACCGGCTCGGTTGAGGCAAGCTGCATTTTGTCCTGATCCTCTGTGCTTGAGGGTGCAACCGTAATATTCAAAAAGGCTTTGGTGACCACCTTATTTTGTGTATCTTCAAGGTAATTAAAGAGTGATTCTTTAAGGTTATCGGCCTTCAATTCGGGCACAATCTTAATCGGCAGGTAGCCCCGTTCAATCAAAAAGGGTTGCTTATCCAAAAAACGCAGACGTTTAAACTGATAGACAAAATCATTTTCGGCAAGAAACAGATCCTGCGCAATTTCACTGGAAGCCTTAACCACCTTGAAGTCGAGCAACTTAATCCGCTGTTTTTTCCCCGGAGCCTTGATACTATCCGTCAAGCCCAGGTTTGAACCTTCATAGCGGAACATCGCCTGATTTTTCAGGTAAAGCGGGTTAATGAATGTGCCGCTACCCCGTTTTTTAAAAACAATCCCCTGCTGTGACAGCAGTTCCATTGCCCTTTTCATCGATGAACGGCTGACATGGTAGTACTCAGCTAGACTGCGTTCGTCGGGCAGGCGCATGCCGTCATATTCATTTGCTAAAATTTTTTCTTTGATATCATGCATTACCGTCCGGTAAACAAAATCCGCCATCTATTCTCCCTGCTTATCCGCTCTACTAATTGCCTCAACAAACCAAGAATTAAATTCCTGCCGGTCAACTTTGACGCCCACCTGAGCATTCTGCGGTTTGTCAAAAAAATCATCAAAATCAATCACAGATGCCCCATAGGACAGCGGACTCTTCGTGTCTACTGCCACATACGCCGAGGCAAACGTGTACATGTCTGGCCGCAGCAGCATCCCCACGGCCAAGGCATCATAAATTTCTCGGCCGTCATTTGCAGTTTGATCATTTAGTGCAGTCAAAAGATGATAGAGCATGTCCCCTGTTCGGCCTAAATTGCGGATTTTATTTAAAACTTGCTGATCAACAAAGGCCTGCTGCCCTAACTCTAACGGTGCCAGCATAATCGGCACGCCGCTAGAAAAAACAATCTGGGCCGCTTCTGGGTCCCCCGCAACGTTGTATTCGCTGTACGGGCCCCAATTGCCCCGGCCAAGAGCGCCGCCCATGATAACCAGCTTGGCAATTTTTGTCAGATCCTCGGGAAACTGCCTGAAATACAGAGCAAAATCGGTGGCCGGACCAATCTGCATCAAGGTTACTTTTTCTGGACTGGTTGAAACCACTTCATGTAACGCTTCAGCAGCCAAACGGTGGTCAAGCAGCCTACTGTCAGGCTCAGGGAAAGTATAACCGGCCATACCGGATTCACCATGAACCGCCGCCGCATTAATAACCGGACGCAGCAGCGGCATTTGGGCTCCGCGAGCAACCGAAACCTTGGTCTGCAAAAAAGTTTCCAGCCGCATTGCGTTTGCCAGAGTTTTTTCCAAGGCAACATTGCCCCAGGTTGCCACAATTAGTTTCAAGTCAAGCTGCGGTGCAAACAGCGCGATCGTGATCGCAACCGCATCATCAATTCCCGGATCTGTACTAATAATCAACGGTGTCCTGTGCATCATCACCCCTCCTCATAATTTCTATAATAAGTTAATCATACCAAAGAAAAAACAAAACTGCCCCCTTTTTAAATAAAAAAGCAGTTAGCTGGAATTCAGTCAACTGCAATTTTATTTAAAACTTGCTAAAAGCCCGGTCAATTTCCTGGTATTCAGCCGGTGTCAACTGCACATCAAGCGCTGCGGCATTGCTCTCAACCTGCCGAACATTTCGCGCACCTGGAATGACCACGCTGATCTCCGGATTAGCCATGTACCAAGCCAAAACTACCTGGGTGACCGTTGCTTCATGCTTTTGCGCAATCTTTCTGACCTGATCGACACTGGCAATTGCCTGGTCAAACTGACCCTCAGAAAAAGTGCCAAGAAGCTTGCAGTTGTCGGTCTGTTTAAACTTATCCCAGTCGGAAGCCTTGTATTTACCGGTTAACAAGCCGGAAGCAAGCGGGAAGAACGGAACAAAGGAAATATTATTTTCTTTCAGATAAGTCATGGTTTCCTTTGCCTGCTGCCGCCGGATCAGGCTGAATTCATTCTCAACGATGTCCACCTTGCCATTCTTATTAGCCTCTTTAATCTGATCCAGCGAAAAATTGGATACCCCGATTGCCCGAATTTTGCCAGCTTGCCGCATCTCATCAAGTGCGTCCACGGCCTCATCTTTCGGAGTCTTTTCATCCGGAAAATGAATGTAAAAAATATCAATATAATCAGTTTTTAGACGCAATAAGGCTTCATCAACCGCTTCTTGCAGGAATTGCGGCGAGTTATTGATGGCCATGCCATTATCTTTATCTTGAGCAGCCTTAGTAGCAACAATCACCTGTGAGCGGTCATATTCCTGCAGGACATCGCCGATCATTTCTTCGGAACGGCCCAGGCCGTAGGCAAAGGCCGTGTCCCAAAAGTTAATTTCCTTCTTCAAGCTTGCACGCAGCAGAGCATAGCCATCCTGCTCATTTAAATCTTGATAGAGATTGTGTCCGCCGACCTTGTTGGTCCCAAGACCTAACTTCGAGCTTGTGACCACGTCACTCTTCCCAATCTTAATTTCTTGTGTCATCAGATTACCTCCTACTGATAGGTAGATTACAACTTCACCTAATTTTAAGCAAAATTTCTGTTTACAAAAAATAGTGAAGCAAGGCAACATTACATCCTAGCTTCACCACTTTTTACTTAACACGCTGCTCAATTCTCCCGTCGCTATGAGCAATGATCAGCTCATCACAGATTCCCAGAAACAAACCGTGCTCAACCACACCCACCGTATGGTCTAAATAGTCGGCAAGCCCGTGCGGAACCGGCAGCGGATCAACTGCTAAGTCAATAATGTAATTTCCATAATGGGTAACAAAACGTTTGCCGTCAGCCATCCGCCACTGCGGCTTCAGGCCCTGCTCGGCAAAGCGGCGGAAATTCTGCTCGCAGGTAATCGGCAGAACTTCAACCGGCAGCGGAAAGCCGCTCAAGCGCTGAACCAGCTTTGATTCATCAACAATCCAAATGTTTTTCTTGGAATTAACGGCAACATTTTTTTCCAAGGTGAGGGCACCGCCGCCGCCCTTAATTCCGTCAAAATTAGCGGCAACCCGGTCCGACCCATCAATC
Source organism: Lactobacillus sp. ESL0791 (assembly GCF_029433255.1). Taxonomy (NCBI): domain Bacteria; kingdom Bacillati; phylum Bacillota; class Bacilli; order Lactobacillales; family Lactobacillaceae; genus Lactobacillus; species Lactobacillus sp. ESL0791. The sequence continues at coordinate 1,514,113 of NZ_JAQTHU010000001.1, forward strand.
GTCAAGTCTACCTGATCAATTTCAGACATGTCATTAACTTTGAAACCCCAGCCTTCAAGCTGCTTCTTGCTTCGGCTTGAGGTGGTCACAATTGCTTTAAAAGAAAGGCCCTCTTCCTCTTTGCGCTTGCCCAAAGCATCAATTAAAAAAGCAACGGTGGACCCAGTGCCCACGCCTAGTGTAATTCCGGGCTTGACTGCTTGGGCAGCCTGGACTGCTGCCCGTTTTTTCAACTCATCTTGTTCTTCTTTGTTCATTGTACTTGCTTTCTAAATAACTAAGTATCGATCTAAAACCACTTCAATTATAGCAAAAAAATTTAGAGATAATTTTTTATTTATTAAGGCTGCAAAAGCAGCTGTTTTTGCAAAGCAGATAGCGGCAGCACTTGAACATCAAATAAAAGTGCAGCCGAAGAAACCGGATGGTCAAAAATTTCTTTAATTTGGGCAGACAAATCGGATTCATCTTCAGCCGACAGCAAATACTGAAGCAGCGGGTGGTGCGGCCTTAATCCCAACATCATGCACTGATGCTGGTCATCCCAAACAACAAAATTATTAAGTGCCCGCAAAAATCCGAACGGCGAAGCAAGTTTACTTTTTGTCAAAACCACGATCCCACCATCTTGTTCCAGTTTTTGCAAAAGCGTTTGCTCACTATCAATTAATGCTAAGTGATCATTTTTCCCGTAATGCTGCCAATTTTGCATAACAATAGTAGATGTAAAATAAAAATTATCCGGCAGCAGCTGCACTTGGCGATAATAAGAAAGAGCAGCAGCAAATTTGTTGCTGCGAAGCAAGTCATTATTGTCAAGATCCATTTCCTGCAGAAAGGCAATAAAATAAGACAAATAATATCTAAAACCAGGCGTCTTCATGTTACGCAGGATTCGCTTTACCGCGCAGAACTGGGCTTCCTGACGGTAAACGGGCAAAGTATCATTGATTAAATCACGGTAAGCGGTAAAAATATCAAATAAGCGGGGATTAAGATACGAGCTTGTCGTGCTGTTGTCATGCTTATAATAATTGTATAAAGGCTGCGGAACATAGGACAACCGCCGGCAGCAGCTGATAATGGGAAGCAGGATGTCAAGATCTTCATAAACCATCTGCTTGAACTGAAACGACTGCCAAATTTCCCGCCGATATAACTTGTTCCAAGAATAAGAATTGCTTTCAGCGACCGTCATATAAGCATCGACTGCAATCAGTCCTTCAGCACAGGGAAGGGTCCGCACGTCTTTTTCTTTATTTTGGTCGACAAAAATTTTATGAACATCACAGACAGCAACATCACTTTGATATTTTTCAATATTGGCATATAAAGCCGATATGTAATCGGGTTCCACCCAGTCATCGGCATCGGTAAAACCCAAATACTTGCCCCGTGCAATTTTGAGCCCATTATTGCGGGCAACCGCCTGGCCTGAATTTTTTTGTCTAATACTTTTAAAAATTTCCGGATAGTTTGCAATATATTTCTGAATAATTGCCGGCGTCTTATCTGTACTTCCGTCATCCACCACAATTACTTCATATTTTTTAGTAAAATCCTGCTGTGCTAGAGAAGTTAGGCAGCGCGGCAAGAGCCGTTCTTCGTTATAGGCAGCAACAATCAATGATACTTGAACTTTCATCAGGCCTCCGAATTAAATCTTAACAAATTAATATCTTAATTATAAAATATTTTCTAAGATATTGATACCGCTCACTTTCCGGTCTATAATATCCTTAAAATTAATTATATGATAATTAATTTTAAAAAAGATGGGATCTGAATTATAGAAAGTCAGGTATTAAAATGGCTAAAATTGGAAGATTTATTTTCAAATCACTTTATAATTCTGTTTGTCGAGTAACAATATTAATCGAGTTAAAGGATGGCAACAAGATTAACGTTGATGATTATCCTCAGCTGCAAAGTTTAGGAACCTGGCTGCCGTCAACCAAAAATAACACGAATTTGCACCTCTTCAGCCCACTTAGTAATGAGGAGATAAACAAGCATTTTTCGCAAATCACGGGACTTAATCCCACGAAGTTTACGGTTAAAGTGACTAAGAGTGTATTCCAGCCGTTTTCACCGCTCTATAACAATTTCATTTAATAAGAAAGTCAGGCAAGTAAAATGGGGAAACGTATTAGAGCAGTTGTCAATGCCTTAACTAGGACAACCACCGTAATTAAACTCAAGGACGGAAAAGAAATTAATCTAAAGAACTATCCTGAATTGCAAACGCTTGGCAATTGGTCACCTTCAACGGTGCATAATACCAGGTTACATTTATTCAGTAGTTTGTCGATTCCTGAAATTATTAAGCTATTTTCAAAAATCACTGGTTTAACTTCTGATCAGTTTGAAGTCCAACGAACAATGAATATTTTTAATCCAGTTGTCTACTAAACTTCAATAATTTAACGCAAAACAAAAACCCGAAGCTGCATCGCTCCGAGTTTTTATTTTGTTATTAATTTATTCTGGATCGTTGTTCGGTGCCTTATTAATTTCTGCAGACATCATCCAAATCCGTTTTTGAATGGCGGTATGGAAGCCGGTGAACATGTCATTAGTTGAATAGTCACCCTCCTCATCAGATACCTCCAGCCCCTTTTGGTATAGGCGCTCAAGGTAGTGGTAACCATCGACAATCTTGGCATAACGTTCATCGATTGTTTCGTTCCAGTTAGGTTCCTCATCCTTGATCTTCGTCATTTTGGCAATATCACTCAAGGTAGAAACCGGATCGCCGTCAAGCGCGATGAGGCGTTCTGCTATTTCATCAATCTGGCCAGATAGCTCATCCATTACCTTGTCCAGGTATGGGTGCAGCTTCAAAAACCGGTTGCCGCGCATGTACCAGTGATGTTGGTGTACGATCATGTGCATTTGGGTCAGATCAGCAACTAATTGATTTAAAACTTCTTTGGTTTTAGGATATTTCATTTTGTCAGCCTCCGCTTTGTAATTTTATTATAAGTTAATCATAGCAGACAGAAAATGTTTATCCTAAAATTTTGTTTGCAACAACGATTAATCTTGTTACGTTAAGTAAAACTTAATTAATCGCTTGTTTCTTTTCCATTTCTTCTTTAGCCAGTTTGTTATCATACAGTTTGAAAAACGGATAGTAAATCAAAACTGACACAGCCAGATTGATCAAGGCAACCAGCACCGCGGTTAAGCTTCCACGCGTGCCGATCCAGGCCCCTACGCCGACTGGCAGGATCCAGGCAATTGCAGCATTAACGTAACCCACAAAACCGATTTTAATTGCAAAATAGGCAATCGAAGCCAGCACCATTGGGTTAATAATAAATGGAATAATCAGATACGGGTTGTATACAATCGGGGCACCGAAAATTACCGGTTCATTAATATTGAAAATTGCGGGCAGAAGAGCTGTTTTACCCAAGGTTTTCAGCTGATCAGATTTAGCCTTGAAGGCCATCAGCAAAACTAAGCCAAGTGTCCCACCGGCACCGCCGATGAAGACCCACATACTAATGAAGTCACCAGCAAAAATATTATGGGCACCGTTAATGTTTTCTGTTAACGCTACAATTAAAATTGGGTTAATGAAACTATTTTTAATAATTGCTGTACCGTGGACCCCAACAATCCAAAGCAGGTGAATTAAGAGTAAGATGACCATTACGCCAGCCCATGAGCCCGTCAGGTTTTTGACAAAAGCAAACGGTGCCGATAATAGCATATGCAGGTCGGTATGGAACATCCCCAAAATCACGTTCATGACAATCATAACAAAGGCAACAAGAATTGCCGGAACCAGCGCGGCAAAGGAGCGGCTAACTCCATCAGGTACCCCTTCCGGCATTTTAATCGTAATGTTCTTGTTGACACAGAGACGGTATAACTGAACCGCAACGATACCCGTAATAATTGAAATAAAAATACCGATACCGCCAAAGCGGGTAATCCAGCCACCGGTCAAGGAAAGCCCATTAACAACGCCGACGCCATTAACCGGTTTAACATTAGCACCTTGTGCCAGCCCGTCTTTAAAATTGACAGAAGGAATCGTCAGCAGGAAGGCAAACAGTGACAATAAAGCACCGGTGAAAGAATTCAGTTGCTCCTCACCGGCCTTGCGGTACTCTTCAATATAGTAGTAACCAACCGCAATCGAATAATAAATCGCGATTGAGCCTAAGGCCATTGTACTTCCCAGAATGTAAAAATTGGCAAACCGCAAAATTGTCTTGCTTAAAAAGTCCGCGGCAAAAGGAAAAATCTGCGGCAGATTACCAATAATCAAAAAGATTGAGGCCACAATTGTAAAGGGAACGGCAGCCAAGCCGGCATTCATGATTCCCCGAATAACCTTGGTATTAGCAATTTTATTTAACGGCGGCAATATACGTTTTTCCAAAAAATTAAAAAACTTATTCATTTTTCTGCTCCATTTTCTTAATCAGATTCTTGTACCAGTAATAACTGTCCTTGGGATATCTTTTTAGGTCTTTTAAATCCTGTTCATCCCGGTCAACATAGACAAAACCGTAGCGTTTTTTAATGCCCTCATGAACGCTGATCAGGTCCAATGCCGACCATGGCAAGTAGCCGATCATCTCAACGCCATTGTCCTTGGCCTTTAGCATACTTTGAATATGCTGGTTCAAGTAATCAATTCGGTACTGGTCGTGAATCTGTTGATCTTCTGTCAACTGGTCGTATGCCCCCAGGCCATTTTCCGTGATCATAATTGGCAGGTGGTAACGGTCATTAATCATTTCCAGTGTTGTCTCCAGCCCCAGCGGATCGATTGTCCAGTTGAAATCGTTTTTCTTGAGGTACTTATTGGTTACTCCTTTATAAAAGCCGTGTTCAAACACATCTTCGGACTGCTGATCACTGACACCGTTCATCCGGTCTTGTCCCACCTGAGGAAATTCAACCGTTGCACTTGTATAATAGTTTATTCCCAAAAAATCGGGGAAATTTTGACTTACAAGTTCACGGTCTTCCGGTAAAATTGTTAGGTTAATCCCGGTGGCGGCCAAATAGCTCTTAAAGATCGGGTTGATCAGCCCCTTAACCGAAAAGTCCAAATAGGCCCAGTTGCGGACACTGTTGAAGTACATTGCAGCCCGAATATCTTCTGGTTTAGAAGTTGCGGGATAAACATAGGAAATGTTGGGCACCGGCCCGATCTGGCCGTCAGGAATCAATTCGTGACACGCCTTAATTGCCTGTTTTTCCGCAATCATCAGGTTATAAAATGCCTGGTACCTTTCCTGATGGGTGTATGAAAAACCCAAAATTTTTTGGTCAGACAACAGCATGATGTTCGGCTCATTGATGGTCAGCCAATGCTTCACCTGCTCACCAAAATTAGTAAACAATACTCTGACGTAGGCTTCATAGGCGTCAATCATGGCCCGTTTCGTCCATCCACCGTGTTTCTGCAAAACCTCCGGCAAGTCAAAGTGATAAGTGGTAATAACCGGAATCATGTGATTATCAAGGATCGTTTGGATGACATCTTGGTAATGCTCGATTCCTGCCTGGTTAACTTCACCTACACCGTCAGGAATAATCCGCGTCCACGGAATTGAAATTCGCAGCGCCTTGATCCCCATTTCCGCCAATAATTTAATATCTTCGCGATAGCGGTGATAGTGATCAACGGCAACGGTAAAGTCGGCAATCTGCTTGTTGGCCCGCGGCCGCACATCCTGAACAGAGGGCGACTTGCCGTCTTCATTCCAGGCCCCTTCTGTCTGGTGGGCCGAGAGGGATGCACCCCACAGAAATTTGTTTTTTGCCACTCGTTTTTCCTCCTAATTATTAGATATCGCTTACGCGATAAATATATACCCAGAAAAAAATTTGTGTATAAAAATAACCGTATAAACTTTCATACGGTTATTTTCTATTACTTTATAAGAAAAATCTTACTTACCAAATTACGTTTGACAATCATAAAGTTGCTCTCATGATTTTCTTGCGCAGTCATTGCCAAAACCCAATTTTGCTTTGCGTGCTCAATCATTGTCCGATCTATTAGTGATTGCTCCAAGGTTTGGGTTGTAATCATTTTTTGGCTAACACCCGTTGCGTAAATTATTGCCAGCTCCGGGTTAAAACTTTTGATTGTTCTGAGTGCCGAATCACCAAAAAAGAAAGAAAAACTGCTGCTCCGTCCAATCACCCCGCCAACATAAACAACTGCTGCCGGATCAAGTCCCGTAATTGGCAAATTATTGGTAATTACTTTAATGTTTAAAGCCAGAAGCTGCTTGATTATCTCTTCAGCAAACGGACCCGCATTGACAAAGATCTGCTTAACACCGACAAAATCCGCTGCCTGCAAAAACGGGAGTTGCACAGCGGTCGTCTGCCCAACATCCGCTTCCTCAGTTGCCATCCCGATCCACGTGATGCTGCCGTATTCTTTGATAATCAGCTGCTTTTTTAAAAGTAAGTCCAAGTCGCGGTTGACCGTGCTTCTGGAAGCAGCAAACTTTTGCATCAGTTCAGTAACCGTCGTCTTTTTCTGTTGCTGAATAAACAAAATTTCTTCGCTGCGACGGTTATAGACATTGCTCAGGGTATTTTTCATTTTATAACCAAAAGATTTTTACTATCAACATTATTTTTTATAATAACAGAAAAAATAAGTAAAAACTAACATTTGCTTTCTAAATGATTTTCATGCTCATTCCCGCAGCAGACGCTGTGCCAATGCAAAATCACCCACGGTCGCCGAACCGTTGTTTTGAATTTCCGGCAAGGTAATATACTGGTCAAGTGCTGGCACATGAACATAATCATTAAGCATCTTGGCAAAATCCCGCCGTACCTTTTTCAAAAAGGCCTCGCTTGTGACTCCGCCGCCAAAAATAATCTTGTCCGGGCGCAAAATCAGGGTAACCTGCAGAGCAGCCTGAGCAACGTAATAGCTCATAATGTCCCAGACAGGATCAGTCAGCGGCACATCCTTGCCCGCCTTGTTCAACCGCGCCTCAAATGTCGGCCCCGAAACCAAGCCCTCCAAACAATCCTGGTGGAACGGACAAACGCCCGCAAACTCCAGGTCAGCGGGATGGCGCTTGAGCAAAACATGGCCCATTTCAGGATGACCAAGCGACCCAACCAGCTTGCCGTCAATAATCGCCCCGCCGCCGACACCGGTGCCAATCGTGTAGTAGACAAGCGAGTTAATGTTCTCGTTTGACAACAATGACATCACGTATTCACCATAGGCCGAACCATTGACATCAGTCGTGAAAAACATCGGCACATCAACCTGTTTTTTCAAATAACCGACAAAATCCGTGTTCTGCCAGCCCGCTTTCGGCGTGTCCGTGATAAAGCCGTAATTAGATGCAGTTTGGCGAACCTCAATCGGTCCAAACGATGCGATCCCAATTGCTTCGACCGCAAATTTTTTAAAATAAGCTGCAGTTTTTTGCAGCGTTTCTGCAGGTGAGGTTGTCGGAATCGTGATTTGGTCTTTAATCTGGTAGTTTTCGTTGCCGACCGCACAGACAAACTTGGTGCCGCCGGCTTCAATTGATCCTAATAGCATAAATAACTTCCTTTCATCTTTGTGATTTTAGTTACACATTAATCATATGCTTAACCACGATAAATTCAATCAATTTTTCAAAAATAAAAGCCCATAAATCAGATTAGCAATCCAATTTATTCAGGCTTCTTTTTTAACAGCATTATAACTTTTGGCAAACCTCAAAAATTTCCTTATTCGGACCATAAAAGTTAAAGTATTTAATCCCGTGTTCCCAATAAGGCAAATTCTGAATGCCGTCATCAACAAATTCAACGCCCAGCTTCTGCACTTTGGCAAAGGCCTTGTCAATATCACGCGTATCCAGCGCAATATGATTAATCGCCCCGACCTTTCCAGGAGCTTCAGCTGGTGATTCCCAGCTTTCGAGCATCAGCGCGCCTAGTTGGTAAAAACCAACCCGGCTGCCGTCATTATCCTCTGTGTTGACTAGTTCAAAACCCAAGTCTTCATAAAATTGCTTGCTCTTATCAAATTCTTTTGTTGGAATCCCAACATGTTGTAATCCAGTAAAAATCATTTAATTACCTCAATTTTTTATCTAATAGTATCTTTTTATCTAATAGTATCCTGCCACTGGGTGTAATATTTCATCTTTGTAACGGCAATCTTGCCTTCGGTCACAAAGAAACTAAGTTCACGACCAGTTTTATTATACATCCTTGCACTCAACGCAACACCATTAATATATAAAATCACGATACTATCATCAACAATCAGCTTTAAATCGTAAGTCTTGCCCTTTTCTAAAGAAATTGGCCGCTGCAAGCCGGTAGTAAAATATTGCGGCCACGGGTAATTGGGCGTGCGCGAAAACTTAAGTGCGTTTTCAGGTCGTGATACTTTATACTGATAGCCTTCCCTAGTTTCCTCGTTGACAAAAGTCTTAATGCCAAATTCCTTTGTATCTTCCAAAACCTTAATTTGTGCTTCAAGCAAGAATTGTTCTGGAGTATCAGGCACGATTGTTTCTTCCTTTTTGCCATCTGCCTGCCCAAGCACAAACTCAGGCAAAATTTTGGTCATGGCAAAATTAGCAGCAATGGACGCAGGCAAGGTCACTCCTAACGTCTTATCCGCACGCTGAACAATTTTATGCGGGACAAAGGCACCGCCCCAATCCCAGTTGCCAAGATCAGTATCATTTTCTTTTGTTGCAACCCAGCCGCTCAAATAGCGACCAACATGATCATTCCCCACAGTGCGCGCCGCATAATAAGCTTTACCATCAAAAAATTCGTCGCTCAAGGAATGCCAACTGCCAAATAAACTGTTGCCAACCCGGTACTTGGTTCGTTTATCCTCAGAATATTCCGAAAACAGCAGGTACCAAGTATTATTTAACGTAAACAAATCCGGCATTTCCAACATATTAAATTCGTTGGGTGTCCAAAAGTCGCCTTTAAAATCCCAATCTTTTAGATTATTGGAAACAAAATAGACTAATCTGCCGGTAGGTTTCTTCTTATCACTCGGCAGTCTGGCCCCTAAAACAAGGACATAACGCTGCTGCTGTTCATCATAAACAATTACCGGATCACGCCAATCATTGTGATCATAACCTGGTTGCGGTACCAAACTCGTCGCCTGACCGGATTTTTGCCAATGGATTAAATCTTGACTTGTAGCCGACATCAGTATTTCGGAGGTTCTTTTGGCAAGTTTAGCTTGCCGGTTGTGCCCGGTATAAAAAGCAATTTTTTCACCCTTACCCTGGGTTACGCTTCCCGCATAAATAAACTGGTCGGCCGCATCATGCGGTCCCTTGGGCAAGACCTCGCCATAATCTTTAAAATTCACAAAATCTTTTGTTGTCACTAGTGACCAGCCAAATGGATCTGTCAACGGTTTAGGATTGCGCGTATCCCTTTGGTGAAAAAGATAAAAAGTCTGATCTTCTTCATTAAAGAATGGCATACAGTCACCGAACCAGCGATCTTTTGGCTGATAAAATATTTTCTGCATTATCTTAAAATTCCTCTTTATTCATCATCGCTGTCTTTAACTTGACCTGGAGCAAATTTGGTTAGCAGCGGCAGCTTTTGAATTCTTCTCACAACTTCTGCAAACGGGATGTTTTGCATTCTTAAATTCAAAGTTTCAACAAGAACGGGCAAGCTAACTCCACCAAAAAGTACACACTCACTTTGCCAGCATGTAGTTTTTTGGGCAAATTCATTAAATGGGGTACCGCCGGCAATATCACAAAAAATAATTGTCGGCTCAGTTAATATTGGCTTAATTAATTGGTCAACTTGCTTTGAAAAAATGCTGATACCATTATCTCCTAAGTTAATTGCTTCAATTTGGGGTGTTTCACCAAAAAAAGACTGTAAAACACGTAAAAATTCTTTTGCTAAATGGCCGTGCGTAGCGATTATAATGTTGAACATCGAATTCAATTCCTCTTTATCAAATAAAATCTTTCAAATAAACGGTTGGGCTCTGCGGTGTTGGGATTACGGTTACTTCAACCCCTTTATCAATAAGCCGCTGAAATGCTGCCCGTTCTTCATCCGTAATATTTAACGACGGCCGAACACGCTTAGTGCCTTCACGTTGGGCCATGTTGCCGACGTTTACTTTTTTAATCGGTAAGCCATTATCAATTAAATAATCAACATCCATTGGTGAAACACAGATTAACAAAACCCTTTGGCCTTTGTACTTGCCACTTTTTATATTGGCTAATGCCTTTTCTCTGCCTAAAATCGATGTGCTCACATTAGCAGGCGCAGCCAGCCTAACAACTGTTTTCCGCATATCATCGTTCATTATTGAATCATTAATTACCATGATGCGGGTTGCATTCAAGCGCCCGCTCCATTGGGTAGCAACTTGACCGTGAATCATACGGTCATCAATTCGCACATGGATAATTCCTTCCATACTTTCCGTCATTGCACTCACTCCTTAAGCCAAAATGTGCATTGCATTCAGCACAACAGATACCACTAATACAATCAAGATAACGTACAGTGGTTTTACTTTTTTACCTAGCAGGTAATAAATAATTGCGACCACCGCTGCCGGTAATAAGCCGGGCATAATTTGGTCCAAGATGCTGTTACCGGTCATCATTAATTTACCCTGTTTAAAAGTAAACGCGAGATTTACCTTAACCATCGTTGCTGCTAATGCACCAACTACCATTAATCCCAAAACCGATGCTGCGTTCGTGAGAGCCTTTAAAGTCGTGTTAATTGAAGACAACATTTTAGTTCCCGAGCGATAGCCAACGTTAAATAACGGATAAGCGGTTAGCCGCAACAGAATGGAAGCAATAATCCACAAGATACAGCCGAAGGGATTTCCCTGCAATGCCATGTTAGCAGCAATCGCGCCAAAAATTGTCCACGGAATTGTAACAAACAGGCTGTCGCCGATCCCGGCTAATGGGCCCATCAAACCAGTTTTCAAGGCACTAACCGCTTCTAATGAAGCTGTCTTGCCTTTTTCTTCCATTCCCACATCAATTCCCATAATAAATGGGGCAGTATAAGGCGTCGTATTAAAGAACTGCAGCTGGGTTTTAATTGCTGTTTCCTTCCCCTTGGGATCATCCTTGTAATTTTCTTCGATGAACGGCAGCATTGCATAGGTATAGCCGAGTCCCTCGTATTTCTCATAGTTTAACGAAGTTGCACCAAAAACAATCCAGCGATTCATTACTTTTCTATATAATTTCTTCATTTTACTCATCTTCGTCAGAACCTCCAGTCACTGTTTCTTGATTTGCATTATTACCCTTTGTTTGATTCTTGTATAAAATTAGTGCAATTGCTAATCCTACCAGTGAAATACCCACAATTGGCATCTTCAGGTAAATTGCTAACACAAAGCCGATAATAATGTATGAAAAATAGTCTCTTGTTGGCAGATACTGCAGCAGCATTCCAATTCCGACAGCAGGCAAAATTCCTGCGGCAGTCTTTAGTCCACCGGAAAGCCACGCCGGAATGTAGTTAATAAAGCTGCCGACGATCTTCGGTCCCAAGACAACCGTCAGCAAAACCGGGATGCCGGAAACAAAACTGGTAAACAATGTAGCTAAATACTGCATCCAGTTAATCATGCGGTAATTACCTTGATTGGCATACTTTTCAGCTCTCTGCTGGCAGAAAATATTCGCAGACCATTTTAAGACATCCACCTGAACAATCAGTAATGCAATCGGAATTGCCAAAGCGATCCCAATTGCGGCCGATTGGTGAGTAGCAATGGTCAGGTAAGTTCCAATCAGAGCGGCAGTTTGGTAATCCGGAACCGAGGCACCGCCGAAACTGGTAATTCCCAAAGTCATCAGCTGCAATGTACCACCGATATAAAGACCGGTTTTGACATCACCCATGATTAAGCCAGCAATCAAACCGGCAACAACGGGCTGTGAAATTCCCAATTTAGGACCTTCCTTATCAAAGTTGATAATAAAGCCGTAAATGATAATTAGTATGTTACGTAAAAGCATTTTCTTCTCCTTTTCACAAAAGTAGCAAGAGCAAATTATCCAATATTTTTGAATATTCCTTGCCCTCCTTCTAAAAAGGAAATAGCAAATTGCATGCCAAGCTCTGGTAAACAATTTGCTATTTCTTTTAAATCATTGCTCTAAAGCGCTTTTACTGGCGCGGAAAAATAATTTGGTCAATATAAATTAACTCGGAAAGGGGTATTTTCACACTATAACTGTCTTTTATCACACTAAAAGCAGTTTCAATCTTCTGGAGTTCCTGTTTATGCTTTTGCGAAAATTCTTTCTCGAATTCCGGATCCAAATCATTGGTTTCTTTTCTGATTAATCGCTCAATTAAATAGCTGATATGCACATACAAGGTAAACTTTTGTTTATTCGACAGGGTCAACGAAAAAGTTCGTTCCAATTCCTGGATAAAAATAGTGATATTTTCAATTACCTTAGGCGCATCCAGGATCGTAACCGAATTGATTGTTCGTTCGAGTGAAAAATTTTTGACAAGGCTATCGGAAATAGCAGTAATTTCTTGCTCCGAAAAAATATTCTTCAACCAGCTCTTCAATTTGGCTGTGCCTGCATCAGACAAAATCTTTTCAAGCGAAATAAAATCCATCCCTTTTATCGCTGGATTTTCAGTTCCGATAATTCCCAAAACATCATACATTTTACCGATAGTGCGAACCTTGTGTTCATCTTTTAAAGCCTGATATTCATACGGAATAATCTTGATTTTCCTGTTAGTTGCTGGCAGACACCGTTCTAACATTCGGGCAAGGTGGGTGGCCGTGCCAATTCCAGAATAGCAAGTCGTCAAGATAACTTGCGGGCGGTTATTTTTCGGATAGGTTAATTTGATTTCCAGTTGGCTGGCTTGTTTAGCCAATTTTTCAATTTCCTTGAAACTGCGCTTTTTTAAAATGCTTTCGCCTACTTCCAGTGCAAGCGAAGTTGACACGTTATTCATTAATAAAATTGGCGCATTGAGCTGTCGCGGAAACAAAGTTTCAATTTCTTTTAGTGATCCCATGTCAACTAAAATAATCAGACCATGAGTAACGTCATTATTTTCACTGTAATCAATTATTTCATTGGCAATCTGCTTCGCACCGACATTAATCGGCATATCAAATGCGTCCAGAACATGGGTGTTAAGCAGGCGGTTGACCACATTGGCAATACTGCCTGCAGTCGCATAGCCATGAGCAATTACGATGGCCTTCTCCAGCCCTGTCTTTGTTATTATTTCCAGCTTATTCAGATAGATCGTCAAAAAAACATAATCAACTTCATCTAGTTCAATTTCAAGTGTATCTTTGATCAAATTGATTAATTTTGTAACGTAAGTATATACATCCGCATATTGTTCTTGAACTGTCCGCTTTAATCGCAGCAAAATCTGCCGATTAGCCATTTCATTTGTATTCCACTGAATTTTTTGGCGCTCAAATAAATAGTAGCTAATTGCATAAATTGCGTTGCCACTGACTTTTAACTGGTAAGCATTTTTCAATTGGTCAAACAAGCGCTTAACATTTTCAATGATATACGAGAGCAAAGGAAGCTGTTTGCTATTGCCTTTTTCAAATAACAGCGTGTCAAATAGCTGATAAACGATCTGCTTTAATTTAGATTCACACTTATGCAAATCATAATCACTTTGCGCATAAGTTTCAGTTAATTGCAGCAAACTGTTAAGAAAGATTTTCTTTTCCGGAAAATTTTGTGCGATCAAATCTTCTGTCAGTGTCTCATCAGTGATTACGCGCGGCTTCCCCGGATTCTGATACAACTCAAGTTTGCTGTTAGTTAATACGTCGGACGGCAGCTGATATGCTGTAAGCATTATCTCTTTTTTGTTTTGCTGTTCGGCATTTGCTTGGGCAATTGTCATCTTAATCGCATTCTTTAGGCTGCCGATATTGCCGGCAGGCTGATAATTGCCCAGCATCTCTACCACCTGATCACTGACCTTGAGTGTTTTTCCAATTTTCTTTTGCTCATTGTTAAGCAAAGTGTAAACCAAATTTCGCCGTTCCTCTTTTCCCCGCTTACTAAGCGGCGGCAAGGTTATTTTCACAGGAATCCTGCGCATAAAAGTGGTCAAAAAATTGGTATCCAAATCTTCTGTGGTCGCAAAGCACAAGCGGACATTAACTTTCTTGCCTTTTTTCGTTTCTCCCACAGGATAAACTAAGCCTTGATCCAAGTAGGTAAATAATTTTTCTTGACCCTTAGGACCCAAACGGTGAACTTCATCTAAAAATAAAATACCGCCATCTGCTTCAACAAAGGCACCTTGATGGTCACTGTCAGCACCGGTAAACGCACCCTTAGTGTAGCCAAACAGGCTGCTCGTCAGCAATTCGGGATTATCGGCATATTGGGCACAATTAATCGTAACAAACGGCGCTGAATGAGAAACTAACTTATGCGTACGGCAAAAACGATTAATCAAACTCACCAAATAACTTTTACCGGTTCCGCTCTCACCCGTGATCAACAGCGGCAACCCGCCGTTAGGGTATAAAATTGCTGCTCGGACGCGTTCAATACTTTCTTTTAAGCTGGGATTAATTTTAGTAAAAGTTTTTAAAATATCTTCCCGTTCATTTTGCTGCTGCACCTGCGCAGTTGACTGATAGACATTTTGCGGCAGTCGATAATTTACTTTTTCAAATTCTGCTTTATGGAAAAAATACACCGGCCGGGAATCAATCTTGACTAATTTTTGTTCGTTCGCAAGCTGGTTTAAATACACGCTGACGGTATTACGCTTTGCCTTTAATCTTTTAGCAATCCCACTGGCAGTATATTCCTCACCAAGATTTGCTAAATCAATTGTTTTAGTTTGCGTTTTAAGATAATTGAGAATTTCATTTTTGAGCATTGCAAGCCTCCGCTGCTATCAATCGCTTTCACCACTAATTCTAACGCTAAGTACTATCTTTTAATAAAATAATTGCAAAATTCGTTAACTTTTTCGCCTCTTAAAGCTAATCATTTGTAAAATTTTTTCAATTCTCCCGAAAAAATGTCAAACTGCTTTTATAAGCTATTGGTATTCTATGCAAACTAAAGTAAAATATTAATTGAGTTAAGTGGAGGGGAAGCTGAAATGGTAAAACTTAAGAAGCCAGTTGTCATCGGCATTGCCGGCGGCTCCGGCAGCGGCAAAACCACGATTGCGCATAAAGTGGCCGAGCAGATGAACGCCAACGAACACATCATGATTATGACCCAAGATGCGTACTACAAAGACAACACAGGAATTTCAATGGCAGAACGCATGAAGATTAACTACGATCATCCCGATGCTTTTGACGTTCCCTACTTAACTAAGCAGCTCAACCAGCTTTTACATTATCAGGCAATTGAGCGACCGATTTATGATTTTAAGGCGCATACCAGAAGCAAGCAGACAGAACATATCGAACCTGCCGATATCATCATACTGGAAGGAATTCTGGTCCTGTTTAACAAGAAAATTCGTGACCTGATGGACATCAAGGTTTACGTCGACACCGACGACGATATTCGCTTCATCCGCCGGCTGGAACGCGACATGAACGAGCGCGGACGCTCGCTTGATTCCGTAATTACGCAATACATGGCAACAGTCAAGCCAATGTATAACCAGTTCATCGAACCGACCAAACGTTATGCTGATATTATTATCCCCGAGGGCGGTAAAAACAATGTGGCGATTGACATGCTGACCACCAAAATGCATTCCATCTTAAATCAAAAAGAACAATAGACATTAAAAAAACTGCGGCAGCTGCCGCAGTTTTTTAGTGTAATCTAAGAAATACTCTTCGTTAAGCAATTTTAGGTTTTAAAGTTTTATCAAACAGATTTGTAATTAATTTGACTAAGACACCGTCAAACAATATTGCCGAAATCATGTTGGTGATAAACATGGTTATCTGAACGGTGACGGAAAATGCATACCAGCTGTACATGATGTACGACGAGATAAAAATGCCTAGGCCGGCAAAAAGTGCCCCGGTGAGCACGCTTGCCCACGAAAATTTCTGGTAACGTTCTTTTTTCGGGAAAAAGCCAATTTCGTTGGTTGCTCCCTGAATCAAGCCGGAAATGATTGTTTGCGCGCCCCATTGGCCGCCGATTGCCATTTCAACAATTGATGACAGCACCTCACCAACGGTACCCGAACCGACCGTGGGCACAAAATACATTGCTAGCGGCGCAGCCATCAGCCACAAGCCGGAGAAAACAGTGTCCGTCACTGGAGCAAAACCAGTTGGAACCAGCAATAATTTTATCCAGTTATACGCGCCGTTAAAACCGTAAGTATAAATAATACCCATGATAATTCCAATCAGTGCCACCAAGATAATTGATTTAACATTCCACCTTGAAGATCTCGTAAACATAAAAAACTCCTTCTAATTTTATCAATTAATAAATCAGAAGGAGTTAAATAAATACCATTAAAACACTTCCCTAGCGCAGGTATTGTCCCGTTCAGGTTCCAAGGGTATTGTCTCAGCTTTGGTATTGCACCCCTAGTGATCTATTTTTTATAAATTCAATTTATTATACCACAGTTATCACGGCAGCTTAAAAAAGTTTTAGCCTTTGACCGGTGCCAGCTTTTTCAGCCCTGGCAGACTCATCATTACGATAAAACTGATGATGTAAAGGGCTGACAAGAAACCCATGACCACCGTCAAATTATAGTGATCCATCAGAATGCCAATAACCACCGATGAAAAACCGCCGATTGCCCGGCCGATATTCACGATAATATTATTAGCACTGGACCTGATTTCCGTTGGGTAAAGGCGGCTGATGACCGCACCGTAGCCGCCGAACATTCCGTTGGAAAAGAAACCGACAACTGCCCCAATCAGAAGCAGGGTCACCATGTTAGTTGCCAGGCTCAAAGTATAAACCATGATGGCGGAACCGATTAGGAAGATGCCAAAAGCCCGCCGCGGACCAAAGTAATCAAAGATTGAACCAAAGGTCATCATGCCGATGCTCATCCCAACAATTGTGGCAATCATCCATAAGCTGGAATTGGCAACGTTTAAGTGCAACTGTTTTTGCACAATCGTCGGCAGCCAGTTCATCAAGCCAAAGTAACCGGCAATTTGCACCGTCATCATCAGCATCAGACCAAGACTTTGGAAGGTTAATTTCGGTGTAGCGAACATCTTCTTAGCAACATTAGACAGCAGTGAACCTTTTTCTTCAGAACGCGCAGTCAAAAATTGCGCACTTTCGTGCAGGTGCTTTCTGATAAAGATTGTCAAAACAACCGGTACAATGCCCACCAAAAAGAGCATATGCCAGCCGGCAGTCGGAATCACCCAGGCCGCAATCAGCGCAGCCAAAATCGCACCAACCTGACCGCCGACTGCCGCAATCGAGGTCATTTTCCCAATCTGTTTCTTAGGAAAGCTTTCAGCAATCAAAGCAATACCAACCCCGTATTCACCGCCGGCACCGATACCGGCAAGAAAACGGAGGGCATAAATTAGATAAATATTATTGGCAAAAGCCATGCAGGCCGTTGCCACCGCAAAAATAATTACCGTGTGGCTAAAAGTTTTAACCCGGCCGATTTTATCGCCCAAGATGCCAAAGGCGATACCGCCGACCAGCATTCCCAGGTTGGTAACCGATGAAATCAGACCCGCAGCGCCACCTGACAGGTGCAACTCGGCAATCATCGAACTCATCGCAAACGATAAAAAAAGCACATCCATGTTTTCCAACGCAAAACCTGATGAAGTTGACGCAATGGTCCACTTCTGGTCGTTAGTTAGTACATGATTGTGCTGCTTAGTAGTATCCATATTCAATTCCTCCAAAACGAATGCTCTCTGTCATTCAATTATTTCTTCGAAACTATATTTTACTCGTTTTTTAAATTTTTACAAATATTATTTATATTTAGTTAAATTTACTGAAGCCGGCAAGTCGTTCCGTGGTCATGTCACGAATAATAGCCGTTGCTAGCTTAACCGCATTTCTGAAGTCTTCGTATGCAGTAAAGCAATACGGTGAATGTTCATAACGAACAGGAATGCCAATGACGACGGTTGGTGCCCCGTTTTCATAATACATGGCCGCACCGTCCTGGCCGCCGCCGGTTCTAACGGACCGTGTGTAAGGAATCTTATTTTGGTCGGCCAAGTCACAGACATACTGCTCAAATTTCGGATTCGGCAAAAATGACGTATCCATGTCGCGGATCATTGGTCCCCGCTTTAGGCCTGTCTGGGACAGCCAGGCAGGTGTAAAGGTATCATCCGCTGGACAAGATTCAAGGACAATTCCCAGATCAGGCTTAATCTTTCTCGTGGTCACATAAGCACCGCGCAGGCCGACCTCCTCCTGGCTGGAAAGCGCGCCAACCACGTTAAAATTGGTTTCTTCGCCTTTTAGTTCATCTAAAATAGCGACCATAGCGCCGGCACCAAAGCGGTCATCGAAATCCTTGCCAAAGAAGAGACCATTTTTATCGTTGTATTCGCACTTCACGTCGACAAAAATTGGGCAGCCCGTATCAATCTTGTAATCATTGATCGTTTCTTCGCGCGAACTCGAACCAACATCAATCGACATGTCAGCCACCTCCGGCAGCGTATTGCGCTCGGCCTGGGTCATAAAATGCGGCGGTTTTGTGGCAACGACACCTGGAATATACTCCCCGTCACGGTTACGAACACGCACCCGCAGCGCCGGAATATTATACTTTACCCAGCCGCCAAGCGGAACGAATTTGATCATGCCGCTGGGACGAACAGCCTGGGTGATAAAACCAACCGAGTCGGAATGGGCATCCATCTGAATCACCGGCCGCCCCGGTTTATTTTCTTTTTTGGCGGCATAAGCATTCAGCATCCCGTCAACCTCGACATCGGCCAGATCCTTGACCGTTTCCGTAAATAGCTTAACAAATTCTTCTTCAAAGCCAGATGTTGAATTGGCATCGGAGAAAGCCTTCATCATTTCAATTGCTTGTTCTTTTTGCATTTTGACCTCCTATTAATTCATCCCATCTATTTTAGCAAACACAGCAAGAAATGGTTTTACTTATTAGCTTTTTGCGGATATTTATGCCGGAAATAGCAATATGCTAGAGACCCAAGCCCTGGAATCACTAATCCCAATAGCGATGTAACCGGATCTCCCAAGAAGTTATTCGCTAAAATCAGCAAAAAGGCAAGCGCAGCAATGATCACCGTCCACGGATAAGCCCAAACTTTATAAGGCCGCGTCGCATCCGGTTTGCGCCAGCGCAATACCGGAACCGCCAAAATCGATAGTAAGTTAAAGATTGCCCCAGAAAAGACAACCAATGAGGTCAGCTGATCCAAATTACGCGTCAAGACAAGTAAAATCGAAATCGTCATCTGCATAAACAGTCCATGATCCGGTGTCTTGTACTTCGGATGAATATGGCCTAAAGTTTTCCAAAGCAAGCCATCCTTGGAAACGGCGTAATAATACCGGGAGAAAGCCAGAACCATCCCATTGAGTGAACTGGCCATCGCCAAAACCATAGCAATGGCAACGAAAAGAATTCCGGCGGTACCCATGAAAGTCTCAGCCACATCTGTTCCCAGATACAGTTTTCCCGCTTTTAAGGACGCATGAATTGCCTGCGGCGACAGCGACCGGTAGATGGCAAAATTAAACAGCGTGTAAACTAAGGTTGTAAATCCAACCGACAAGATTAGGGCCTTAGGCAAATTCTTTTGCGGGTTCTTCATCTCACCAGCAACGGTATTCAGGTTAGTCCAGCCTTCGTAAGCCCACAAGGAGGCAATCACGGCAAAGCTGACCATGCTGATTAACGAAAAAATATTGTTCGTTCCCGCATTATGCATACTTAATGAAAGATCTGGAGAAAACTTACCCCAGAAAATACCTAAACCAATAATGATCACCAGCGGCAAAACCTTTAATACTGTGAAGAAGTTCTGCACCATTTGACCAACATTAACACCAAAATAATTAATAATTGTAAACACGACAATCAACCCAATTGCCAGTAATTTAACAGTCCAATAATCAAACGCAAAAAATGTCTTCAGCGCCATTGGCAGGGCTATGGCAATTGCGGCAATCGAACCGGGGCCGCCAATAACAATGCTTTGGAATGTGAACATGTAACCGACAACCGGAGAAAAGGCATCCGACAAATAAACGTAAATGCCTCCAGTTGCCGGATTCATTGCCCCCAATTCCGCAAAGCAGAGGCTTCCCAGCAGTGTGACTAAACCCGCCAGCAGCCATGCCAGCAATGCATACCCCATCGACATGTTAGAACGCTCTAGCACATAGGAACCAATATAAAAAATCCCCGAACCAATCATGATTCCAATCAAAATATTGCTACCACCAAACACACCAATCGTGTGCTTTAATTCGGGATCTTCACTCTCATTATTTTTCAATAGTAAACTCCTTCCTGTTTATAAAAGTATATGTGATTAATTTAGCATATTTTTAACAAAATATGAATAACTTTTGGCAAAATAATTAAATATCTTGTAGATAAAGGCTTGGGGTTAGGTATAAAATTATAATTGTAGGTTTTAAGATAAGAGAAAATAAAAATTAGCAAATGAACTTCCTGTTTGAGTTTGAATATTTTGCTAATTAAATAATTATTTTTCCAATTTTATAAATATAAGAAGGTAAATCATGGGATTAACAAAAACATTATTACAAGCTACAAGTCAAACTAAACCGGGAAAGCGTAATTTAATTACGGATGTCCCCGGGGTTAAGGTGGGCCAGCAAACGATCATTAACGACCACTTTAAAACGGGGGTAACGGCAATTATTCCCGGAGAGGGCAACTGCTTTCGCGATAAGTTTGTTGCCAGCAGCCAGGTAATCAACGGCTTTGGCAAAAGCATCGGACTGGTTCAAGTAGAAGAACTGGGCACAATCGAAACACCACTTCTGCTGACCAACACCTTTGCTGTCGGCACCGCGCAAACAGAATTAATTAAAACCATGCTGAAGGACAATCCGGAAATCGGCTTGTCAACCGGAACGGTCAACCCGATTGTTTTGGAATGCAATGACGGTGAAATTAATCATATCCGTGATTTTGGTGTTCAGCCGAGCGACGTTGATGCGGCGCTGGCAAACTGCGGCAAAGATTTCGAAGAAGGCTGTGTCGGCGGCGGGACCGGCATGTGCTGCTATGACTTAAAAGGCGGAATCGGCTCTTCCTCACGACAAATTGCGATTGATGGTCAAACCTACACAATCGGCGCACTTGTCATGGCTAACTTCGGCTTCTTGGAGGACTTGACCATTTACGGCATCAGAATCGGCCAAGAGTTGGCCCATGTCGCAAAGGAGAAAGAAAAAGGCAGTATCATTACCGTCATCGCAACTGATATTCCATTTAACGAGCGGCAATTAAAGCGGATTGCCAAGCGGTCAAGTGTCGGCATCACCCGCAGCGGATCCTTTACCGGCAACGGCAGCGGCGAAATCACTTTGGCCTTTTCTACCGCCAACCGGGTTGCTCATTTTCCGCAAAAGGAATTGTCAACCCAAATGGCAATCACCGACGATAAAATTGACCGCTACTTCCGGGCTACGGTCGATGTCGTCCACGAATCAATCTTAAGTGCGTTGTGCCACGCCACCACCACGCTTGACCGTGAGGGAAAACCACGGCTGTGCTTAAAAGACGCACTCTTGAAACTGGACAACGCGGATGCACAATACTTACTTACCAACCTGGGCCTCATCTAACAATCTGTCTGCAACTTATCATTTACACATCCACAGAAAAAGCCATTGCTTCCATTTTGATAAAGATTTACCCTTTTATCAAAATCCTCAATGGCTTTTGTTGTTAAAATTTAAAATTGGTAATGAATAACGTCCTTAAATTGACTTATCAGCTGCTGATTCTTTGCATCCCCGTCATCTAAATTGGCAGAGTAAAAAACAGGAACGGGTTTGCCGGCAGCCGCAAGCCGCTGACAGGTTTCAACAATGATCGTGTTCAAAATTGATGCGCCGATTACGGTTGAAGTAGGACCGACTTTTTGCTCTGCGCCTTCAATGGTGCAGGCACCGTCTCCAACATCACCATGGTTATCAATGACAATATCAGCCACCTCAAACAGCCGCTTGCCGCTTGAATGCCGGCTTGTAACCGATTGTGAATACTGTAAATTAGTCAGACCAATCACCGTTACACCCTGCTTTTTAGCAGCCAATGCCATGTCAATAATAATGGGATTGCGTCCAGAAACAGAATGTAAGATTAAAACATCTTCTGACTGAAATTTGACATTATCAGCCAGGACCGAACCATAACCCTCTAGCCGTTCCATTTTGCTGGTGGAAGTAATCGGCTGGCAATTCAGCATGACTTCCTTGCCAAAAATCGCGTTCATGGTAATCATGCCGCCGGCACGGTAATACATTTCTTCCGCTAAGATTCCGGCATGGCTGGCACCAAAGACGTAAATTGAATGGTGGTCAGCATTGGCTTTAACTAACGTGTCAATTGCCTGCTCAATCTTACCTTGTTCATTTTTTTCGACATCTGCCCAAATTTGTTTGATTCGTTCAATATAGTGGTACATTTATATTCCTCCAAATAGCGCGCCAACAAATTTAGCAATGATTGCCCAAAGTGATAAGTCATTACCACCGAAGATCAGGATCCAGTTACGGATCGTGTGTCCCATTAACGCCCCTGAAAAACCAACTAAGGCAATCATGAAAATTGAGGCAATTGCCGTTCCAATAACTGCACCGCGAACACCGCCTTGGCCTTCGCCAATAATTGCAGCCCCGCCGCATTCAAAGAATGAAGTAATGACCATCGGCACAAGCACAATGCCAAAAACATTAGTGACATTGGCAATTAATACCAAGATCGTGGAAGTGATAAATGCGGAGATGAAGCCGATAATCACTGCATTAGGCTTGTAGTTAAATAAAATTGGGATATCAAATGCTGGTTTGGCACCCGGAACCAATTTTTCCGAAATTCCCTGGAAGGCCGGAATAATTTGGTTAACCAGGAGCCGCACACCGTAGAGTAAAATCAGAAGTCCGCCGCCGAAGTTGAGCCCAGCAGTAACAGCGACCATGAAGAGGTTGCCGCCTTGCGGCACCAGCGTAGGTGCAATCATTCCCACAATCAAATCAACGACAAACATAACTAACCCACCGCTGATTGAAATTTCACTAAAGAATGATAGACCCTTAGGAATTTTTAAATCTTCGGTTGAATGCTCTTTGTTACCAACATATTTAGCCACAAAACCCGAGATCAGCGACAAAATGGTCGTTGGGTGTCCGATGAGAAACGAATCATCACCGGTTGCTGCCCAGACATATTTTCTAAGAATCCACGGGGCAACCGAAAAGTATACTGCCGCTAAAATCGCACTAACAACAATTAACACTGGGCCACGTAAGCCGCTTTCCACGCCGCCGGCAACAATCACAAATGGAACCCACCAGAGCATATGCCCAGTCAAGAAAATCGACTTAATCGGTGTAAAGCGGGCAATTAGTAAGTGGATAACCAAGGCCAGAAACATTGCGATTCCGACCGCACTACCAAACTTTGCCGTAAACGTGGCGTCGGATAAGCCCTTAGAAACTGCCACACCCATTTTCGTTTGGACCGCGGTATTAATATTGGAAACTTCGGCCGTAAGCATATTTACACCCGCAGTCAAAATTACCATCCCAAATGCAGCAGATAAACTGCCCTTAATTATTTCCGCAAATGGTTTCTTTTGGACAATCAAGCCAATCATTGCTATCAAAGCAATTAAAATTGGCGGGTCCTGCAAAATATTTCCGGAAATAAAATTTAAAATATTCATTACAACATCCATTAGTTATTAGTCTCCTTTTGTTTCAAGTAATCTTCTAAAGCAGCTTTAACCTCATCTTTGTCCATATACTTCTTAATTGGGTAAATTGGCTGCGAGGTTGCTGTACGCAAGCTTTCTTCCAATTCGTGGCTCGTAAAGTAAACATCCGCCTTTGTTGCCTTAGCGGTCGCAATATCGGTATTTTCGACCGTGGCATCAATGCCTAATTCCTTCACTACTTTGTCCAAGGTCATTTTAAGAACCATTGAACTGCCAACACCAAATCCACAAACAGCTAAAATTTTCATTTATTAATCCTCCATTTTATTTAAAATTGAAATAATCTTGTCTTTCTTACCAGTTAAAATTGTTTGAAAATCATCTTGATCCATAAAGATGGTCATCACTTTTTGCAGGCTCTCGAGGTGGCTTGCATTATCAGTCGCGGCCATTATCAAAAAAATTTTCACAGGTTTGCCGGCCAAGTCAACCGCTTCATGGGTTACAAGCAAGCTCATTGACATTTTATTGACCCCTTCGCCGGGGCGTGCATGCATGAGCGCAAAGTAATCAGCTAAAACCATGTAGGGGCCGTTATCACCAACGCTTTTAATCATGTTGGTAATATATTTTTCTGAAATAGACTGATTGGCAATTAATGGCTCACTTGCAAGCTTCACCGCTTCCTGCCAATTCGCAATACTATCGACTACTTGAACATTTTGTTCGTCAAAAATCACTTTTGTTTAATCTCCTTTACTATTGAAATAAACCATTCCTTATCATTAATTCCGCGCATAACCAAATTCATAAACGGCTCAACTGCCGCTTTATCTTCATTACGAATCATCAAAAGCGATACCACATCAACCTGGTGCCCGTCCCACGCAATTGGCTTATCTGAGACATAAATTGCAATACAGCTGACATCAACCTTTTGGGGATCACCATGAGGAATCGCGAAGCCATTCTCTAAGTAGGTGGTTTGAAATTGCTCGCGTTTTAAAACAGATTTTTCATAATTTTGTTCCTTTTCATGAGAAGACCACTTATTTTGTTTAGTTAAAAACGCAATGACTTCCTCTTGATTTGCGGCACTGCCAAAAAAAATTTTATTTTTTAAAATCGTGCAGATTTTTGACCAGTCAAGTGCCTGATTGCCGGTTGAAAGGCTCTGGATAAGGGTTACATCAATCAATTTTTGGGCAACCTTTTTCATATCTGCAGCTGTAAACCGCGGCGAGACTTGCACCACCGGAACTGGCAGTGAGGGCAAAGCAACCGTTGAAACAATCAGATCAACCTGCGTTAAATCCTGCTTATCGACTGTCGCCCGCGAAATAACATCCAGCACAGAGCGCGCCGGTAAAATCTGCCGAATCTGCTCCGAAATCAATGAACTGGTTCCAATGCCGTGGGGACAAACAAACAGAACGTGCCGTTCTCGTTTATGGCGTTCAATTGCGGCCTGAAAATGAATTGTGACGAAGGCCACTTCATCATCGGAAATCTTCAAGCCGGTTTCGTTGCCAAACTCCCGCAAGGCATACCAGACAACGCCATAAATTTTTGTATAATCTGCCTTTATTTCCTTTAGCAGTGGGTTAATAACATTGGTACCAGACTGCAGACGAAAGATCATTTGGTATAAATGCGTTAGCAAAGCCGTTTCTAACTTTTCATCATTGCAAAAATCTGTTCCGGTTTCCTCGCTCACATTCCTAATAAAGCTCTTCACCTTTTTCTTAAAGGCTGCCGGGATCGTGGTATTTTCCATAAAATAGTTGAAACCGTTACCGATAACAATTAATGATAAATATCGCAATTCGCAGTCCGTAAAATGATACAGGCCGGCCTGCTCCACCGTTTCCAGCAACTTATGGACCAAAGGATACTTTTCAAATTGCGCTAAGGCTTGGTTATACTGCTCCTGATTATTGTCCTCAATATGAAAGCCTTTTTTCCCGCGTGAAATTAAGATTGAAGTTGAAGCAACGATTTCCAGTAAGTGGTCTTCCGGAACTTCCAGCGACCAACTACAGAGCTTTTCCCAGATGATTGCCTGCACCTGCTTGTACACTTGATAATCAAGAAAAAGCTGCAATACCGTTAGTACCTGCTTTTTCTCCGGCAATTTAACTAATAAATCCGTTACTATGCGCTTTATAGCTTTTTGTCTTTGTGCGCCACCTCCACAAATATATGTGCCTGTATTATCAAAGGCTAAGCTGAGGCCATCTTCTTTTAGTGTTTGCTTCACAAAGATAATATCGTTGGCAATACTGCTGCGCGACACTAGATATTCTTCAGACAGCTGCTTATAGCTCAAATGTTCGTCGTCTAATAGTCTAGCTAAGATAAAATATTTTCTTTCTTTACTATCAGGCACATATCTTTCATTCAAGCTATCACCTCTATTGCATATCATATAAAATTCGTCCTTTTCAAAGAAGTCCAAAAAAATAATCTCAAAAACAGAAAAAAGCTGAACACCTTTTTTCAGAAAACAAAAAAGCAATCTTAACGATTGCTTCTATGATTAATATTAAGTTTTAAGCATACCTAATCAAAGATAGTTTATCAAGAATAACTATCCGTGACTAACATATAACTTAATGATTATGATAACTTATAAAAAATTTAATAATTATAGTTCAACTGGATAAACCGGTTTCTGCCCATTGATCACCCGCTTGGCATCAGTCATGCTGTGCTCAATCATATTCTTGACCGAGGTTTTGGTGTAATAAGCTGAGTGTGGTGTTACCACAACATTATCCATCTTAGCCAGTTCTTGGTATGTTTTTGGCAGTTGATCCATGCTGGTGAACTTATGCATAAAGAAGTCATTTTCTTCGGTTAAAACATCAAGTCCGGCACCGGCAATTTCGTGCTTCTTCAGTGCCTCGATCAGGTCTTGCGTGTTAACGAGTGGGCCCCGAGCCTGGTTAATCAAAATCGCGGAATCCTTCATTTCCTTGAACTGCTTCGCACCGATCATATCCACAATGCTTGGGTCAAGCGGCGTGTGCAGGGTCAAGATATCGGCATTCTTAATGACCGTGTCAAAATCGGTATAGGTCAAGAAGGCTTCGTTTGCCGGATTTTCGATCAAATCATTGCCAATTACCTTGGCACCCAAAGCGTGAAAAATTTCTGCTGTTGCAGAACCAATTCGGCCGACACCGATGATTCCGACCGTCTTGTTATAAATTTCGTCACTCATCAGGTCGGCTTCACGAACAAAATTCAGGTTTTGTTCGTTCTTGAAAATCTTGCCCCACTTGCGCAGCAAGAACATGGCTGAGGTCAATGCGTTTTCGGCAACTGCTCGCGGCGAATATGCAGGGGTATTGGTAATCAACAAATTGTACTTATGTACATAATCCCAGTTAATAATATTGTAACCAACAGAACGCAAAGCTAGGTGTGTGATGCCATATTCAGCCAGCTTTTGGTAGACTGCTTCTTCATCAATGTCCTCAACCTGCATCACGCTGGCAACGTCAAACCCCTTAGCCTGCTCAACCGTTTTTGCATTCAAGTAATCGTCGGTTGTTTCTAGGTCATCATCGGGATGTTCCTTGTTCCACTTATCAACGTACACCATCTGCTCGGGTGTCATATTATATAGTAATGCTTTCATAATCATTCTCCTTTGATAAAAAATCTTATCTTTATTTTATCGATAATCGATAAGTTTTTAAACAGTTTTTTAATTTTTATTTTAATTTATTTTTATTATTGTGCTGCAAATTAAAATAAAAATTCAGAATGAAAGCGATTGCCAGCAAAAATAAGGAAACCAGCATAATCTCGTGAATCCCGGAATGAAAAATATCGCGCATCTGCGGAAGCAGCGCTTGCGGCAGGCGGCGCGCGCTTTTGGCATCACTCAATTCATTCATCATGTGCATCGTGATGCCTTGATGCTGCTTGACCCCGCGTGCTAAAGCAAGATTCATGATCACGCCGTAAACAGCCGACATGATTGTTTGCGCCATGATTCTGATTAAATACGAAGTTGAGGTGGCCGTGGCCATATTTTCAAATCCCGCATCAACTTGCACCTTGACCTGCAGAGCAACAAAGATGAAACCGACGCCGATTCCCGAAAAAGCACAGATAAATGTTAAAAACTGAATTGGCGTCTGCAGGTTAGCTAAGAAGAGCCCGCCGACAGATACAGTGATAGCGCTAGTCCCAATCAGGACCAAAGCAAAATTGCTGATGTGATCCTTAATCGTGGCCACTGATTGTGACGAAATAATATCAATAATCGAATTAGGCACTAACGTCATGCCGCCGACTAAGGCCGTTGTTCCCAAGAGCGCTTGCGACCACATCGGTAAATAGGTATTAACCGCAATGTAGGCGCCCCAAGTAAAGGCAAAAAGCAGAAAGTCACCGTTTAATGCCCGGCTTTTAAAAATCGTTAGCGGAATAATCGGGTTGCTGCAATTATGCTCATTGATTAAGAAACCTGCTATAAAAACTAGACTGACAACAATCAGGGTCACAACAATCCACGTACTTGCCAGACCCAACAGCTGGATTCCCATTAAAAAAAGCAAGAGACCTGTTGCCAATAAAAATGCGCCGGAAAAATCGAATTTAAGCTTGGATTTGGGCGTGACCGGCCGGAAGAAAAGCCAACTGATAATTATTGCAATGAGGCCAATGGGAATATTCAGATAAAAGACCCAGTGCCAGGACAAAGCATCAATAATTGAACCGCCAATCAGCGGCCCCATGATGGCGGCAGCATTGAAACTAGCGGTCAAATAACCCAAAATTTTAGTGCGCTTTTTAATATTCGGATAAATATAGCCAACGATAATGTACGGCAGCGAACCCATTCCTCCGGCACCGATGCCCATGACCAGGCGTGCAATCAAGAAGAAATAAATATTAGGGGCTACTGCCTCAAAAATTGCGCCTAGCATGAAGAAGGCTAAAGAAAGTTCAAATGATAATTTATTAGTGATTTTTTCACCGATTTTGGTCCACAAGGGAATTGAAATTGACATTCCCAGCAAAAAAATTGCGACGATCCAGCCCATGAACTGGATACCATGCAGGCTGGCAACGATTGCCGGAATGGCTGTATTGATAATTGTCCCGTCCATTCCAGACATGACATTGCCCAGTATCAGGGCAATTGTGACATATTTGATCTGCTTTTTCGTCATCAGTAGTTTTCCTCAACAAACTAAAAATCCCCATTACTAATGTAACAAGGATTTAAATTTTCTGTCTTTAATTATGAAGCTACTAAGAGAAATTTCAAGAGCTAAAGTAAAAAAAATTAATCGTTTTAGTGCAAGTTAAATTTGTAATAATTAAGGACTACTACCCCCACATCCGTGGAGAACACAAAGCCCACTTGTCAGTATCAGTATGTATCTTTGGATCACCCCCATATTCGTGGGGAACACTTAGGAAAATATTGCATAGATAATGACATTCCAGGATCACCCCCACCTTCGTGGGGAACACCATGATTTGGCATTAGTCACCGGAGCAGATGAAGGATCACCCCCACACTCGTGGGGAACACAGAATTATGATGATTACTATGAATTTACTTATAGGATCACCCCCACACTCGTGGGGAACACAGAATTATGATGATTACTATGAATTTACTTATAGGATCACCCCCACACTCGTGGGGAACACTGGGACCATCATAAAGTCTTCTACGGCTATGTGGGATCACCCCCACACTCGTGGGGAACACACAGCACGGCTAATCTTGAGCGCGTCCACTGGAGGATCACCCCCACACTCGTGGGGAACACTTTTTTGAAAAACATCAAAAGTGCTATTTGGGAGGATCACCCCCACACTCGTGGGGAACACGATCATATGCGTGTTCAATATTACAGAGGCAGAGGATCACCCCCACACTCGTGGGGAACACTAATTGCCCCAGCTGGTAGCGGACTGACTGTAAGGATCACCCCCACACTCGTGGGGAACACATATATTCGCGGAAACCCATGCGTGCGACTTAAGGATCACCCCCACACTCGTGGGGAACACTTTTTGCCGCTCCCTACTCCCTTGTTATTGTCAGGATCACCCCCACACTCGTGGGGAACACTGGCTACTCGTGAGGGTTCTGTTGGCTGCGCTGAGGATCACCCCCACACTCGTGGGGAACACCTTCTCAAGGTTTACTTAAGAAAGTAGTTGAAAGGATCACCCCCACACTCGTGGGGAACACTTGCTGATACATGCTGACCTACAGTA
Source organism: Lactobacillus sp. ESL0791 (assembly GCF_029433255.1). NCBI lineage: Bacteria > Bacillati > Bacillota > Bacilli > Lactobacillales > Lactobacillaceae > Lactobacillus > Lactobacillus sp. ESL0791. The sequence continues at coordinate 1,544,264 of NZ_JAQTHU010000001.1, forward strand.
ACATTTAGGATCACCCCCACACTCGTGGGGAACACCCCTTATATAAGGGTGAATACCATCCTTAATCAGGATCACCCCCACACTCGTGGGGAACACAGTAAAAGATCCTTATTATGCCAGCATTTCTAAATTTTAATCTTACCATTTTCCATTAGTTTATTCGCCAACAGCAACGTTGCCTTGGCATCTGATAACGCGTTATGTGGTTTCAAATTTTTAATATTATAAAAATCCAAAACGGTTTTTAACCGATAATTATCAAGAAATTTCTCTAATTTTTTGACTAGAGGCAATAAATCTAAAGTTTTATTATCAAATCCTTTTAAGTTTGATGTTTTATAGCCATACATGAGAAATGATACATCAAACTGTAAGTTATAACCAATAACTATTGCAGAGCCGACAAAATCAGTTAATTCTCTGAGTGCTATATCTAAAGCGACTCCATCACTTTTTAATAATTCTGCCGTTATACCGGTTAATTCAGTTATTGACTTAGGTACCGCAATATCAATTTTAATTAATCTATAAAAGTTATCATAATTCTGATCATTAATTTTTTTAACAGCACCAATAGAGATAATTTTATCTTTACCTGCCTTCAAACCCGTTGTTTCAATATCAAGTGAAACAATTTGTTCTTTGGTTTTATTTGAACTATCCTCTTTTGAGCTTTGTACCATTAATTTAGCACGATGAAATTTAGCTGCATTACTAAAACCATGTTTTTCAGGACCCGATTCATCAATAGAATTAAGACGCATCATCAATGGAATACCATCAAAATCAACAACTTCATACCTCTTACGTGTAGTTTTAATCTGATATCCCAGTTCATTATTCGTATTATAAACCATTGTAGCTTCACCGTTACCAATATTCTTAACTACTCTGTCCCATAACAAATCACGAATTCTTGCACTCACGTTGCCAACGTAAACACCGGATTGAATTTCTTGATACCACTTAGTTAAATCGCCTCTTAAAGATGGTGGAACTTTAGTTAAAGTAACTACTATCATATTTCTTCATCCTGATCTAACTCATGATATTGAACCCCAAATTTCTGTAAGCCTAATTTATCATCCCAGAGATTAATAACATCAATATTATTAATTTCATCGTCCACATTTAAAAGATCTTTCAAATCTTTTACCATTCTTACCAGCAACTTACCATCTGTAAACACATCCCGCATCGCTAAACGCGTTTTAGTAGCAATATCTTTATCATTACCGTACTTTGCCGCCATTTCAAATGCAACGGGTATTGAAAATTCTGCCTTATATAAATCTGCAAAATCGTATACAAAAGCTAAATCATGTCCGGTATGAACAAAACCTAATCCAGGAGAAGCTCCCATTGCTACAATAACACTATAGCTTAGGCCATATAAAGCTTGATGAGCTTCCGTTAGGGCTTTATTAATCGGTGTCCCAGCTTCAAAATCATCCGGATTATATTCCCGTCTAGTCCACAAAACACCAGTTGCTTTTGCTTGCTCACGATAAATTCCTCGTACTCTGCTGCCTTCTTTCCCTCTTAATTCCTGCATTGATAATCCAGAAACATCTTCATTAGGAAAACGCATTTGGTACATTTTTCGGGCTACCGCAACTCGTGTACGTTTATTAGAGACTAGTTTTGCCTGTGCTTCAAGCAGTCGCGACGAATGATTCAATGATCGCCCATGTGCATATTGCCGCACGCCTCGTTCTCCCACCCAGACAACTCCCATACCGGCATCACCAATTAATTCTATGGCACGATGTGTCACATCAACACCTGGTCCTAGCATTAACACACTTACAATTGCTGCCGGAACAAAAACGGTTCCACGGCTATCGGTTACAAGAAGCGCACTATCCTGCCTATTTAATTTTGCATGTTCAAAATAAAGAAAAGTTATTCTGTCCTTAATTCTAGTCAGCTCAGGTAATTCAGGCTTTTTGGCACCAAACTTATTAGTCATTGTTCGTCCTCGGTATTACCGTCATCAGACCCATGCCAAAAGCTTTTTCACGTCCAATTCCGTTGATTAAGGCTTGTTTAAATTTGTCTGCATCCGTTATACGTAAAATACCTTCAAAAGTTACCCGGCTAAGACGCACTCTCCGCTTACCCTTATGAGAAAGCAAAGGCCAATCACGACCAACAATGTCAAAAGATAACTTATTATCTTTAGTTACTAACTGGAAACCCAGCTTTTCAGAACGTCCAATTAACCACTTCAGCTGTTGTTCTACAGTAACATGAGGAAAGACACGCCCTTGTTTTTTACCAGGCTCACTCACAGTATGCGTAGGATTAGCTGTCAATCTAAATTGCATTAATTGCTCCTGCTTTATACCATTAAGCATTCTATCGTAACTTTTAGTAATAAATGTATCGGCTACGCCATAACGTAAAAGTTGTTGCTTATCTGGAATATTTTCACTTAATAATAGCAAATACGTTTTACCAGCTAACTGATCAATCCGCCATAAATGTCGCAATCTTTTTCCAGCTTTAATTTCGTCAGGAAAACTTTGTTCTACCCAGCCATGAAAGGCAGAAAGCTGCGTTAAATCTTTTGTTTTTTGCCGATTATTAACGTCAATTTCAACTCTTGATAAATACATTTCTGCTCCTTTCTATAAAAATGCCATAGCATCGTGTTGGGTATCCTGCTTAAAGGCTGGGTTAGCCAGCTCAACTTGCGTAGCAGCAACTAAACGCGATGTATACCGCCGATCTCTTGAATCAAATGAAATCACCTGGTCCTTAATTAAACTGGTTGTATTAGCAGAAAGTAAATTTGCATCAGCAATTAATTGAACCTTTACCATTTTATCTGCTCTACGTCTTTTTTGATACCATTTAGAAGCCTGCCAGGGTAAAGCTTTTAATGCAGAAACTGGGTCCATATCAATAAACTCATTTATCTTCAATATTCCAGCTGGTACATTCGAACGACGCCCTAAAAATAATGCATAGTGGGGGTGCTTTAACGCATATTCAATCTGTTCAATCTCAGTAGCCTTACCTCCAATTGCTGTGACAAAAACAGCGTCTTGCAAATAATCACGGTATGTAATTTTCCGTGTGCCTGATTTCCATTCAACCGTTTGAAAGTCTGTCATCATCTTACCATGTTGGTCGATTCTTACAGCAAACTGTAACGAATTCAGTTTCTGGATTCGCTGATCATCACGGCTATATCCTAAGGCTGCAGCGAGCATCCCCATTACCGCACTTTTTGAAGGATAGTCACCTGTTGTACGTCTTTCAAAAGTTGCTTCATTTCCATAAGATTGCAGTGGCGCAGTTAACCTAATCGTTAGTGTCTTCATCTTGCATTACCTTTGTTAAAGTGGCCGTGACTTGGTCAATTAGTTCAACTAATTTCTCAACTTGCTTAAATTGCTCATCATTAGGCAGCTCCACTTGTGATAGCACAATGTTCAGCAATGGTTCTTCAACTAAATTATTTGCAGATTTATAGGCCCTTTCCAATTTTCTAACTGATTTTTCAACATAACCATTTTTGCTAGTTACAGGTTCTTCAAAAGCTGATACTAAATTGACAGGTGTATCTGTACGTAAAGTGAGCATAACATAATTAGGTAACGTCTTATTAGCAAAAGTATTTTGCTTACCTGTCGGCATGGAAAGAATAAATGCCTTGATAAATGCCGCTATACTTTGAACAGCATTCGTCTTACCAAGATTTTTAGCTAAATCTTTGATATTTACATTTGCATAACGATACAAAGTAGCCGAGTCATATTCAACTGTCCCTAGCATGGCAGCACCATTTGTATCATTTGACTGTAAGTCATCAAGCGCTGTAAAGTAATCGTATTCTGGCACAATTTCATGAGTTGAAATTACGTGCGCTACTTGTGCTGAAGCATCAACATTTAATTCGGGATTATCTGCAACCATTCGGCCAAACAATGCCAAATCTAACGAATTATCTTCTTTTAAAATCTGTTTAATTTCTTTTTTAGCATCTTTATCGGTCAAGTCATCGTGTTTAAGCACATATTTAGCTAATTTATCGATTTGTCCGGGACTAACCAATAGCAAAGCTCCAGTCAGCATTTTGCCTGCAGTCTTATCTTTTTTAGCTTTAATCCCAACTGCACCCAAAGCGGTAACAGATTTTTCCATTGCTGTTTTTTTATCTAGAGTATCGTCTAACGTTTGCATTTTTTGTGCCAAGTATTCAGCTACTTCTTTTGTCCTAGTACCAACTAGCTCATTTTCTTTTTTAAAGTAATCGCGCATCGCCTTTTTCCAGCTTTGTGAAGATACTCTCGCACGTGTGACCCCGCCATAAAATGCCGTCTTTGGTGCACCTGTATCATCGCGGTTAATATTTGAAGATGGTACTGTTTGTATAACACTTAAATCTAAATATAAATTCTTATTATTCATTATAATTGTTTCCCTTCATTATTTAATCCAAAATATTGTTCACCCCATGCAAGCCTAACCTCATTTGCACAGTGATAATTCATTTGAAATTTATATAAATTTTGCGCTAGCTGCGGGTAATCAATCTTTTTTGTTTTATCTTTGCCTTTTAAAATTTCTACCAAATGGGTTAAAGAGTTTATCACACTGTCAATATTTGTGGTTGCAAGCAATGCTTGAACACGGTGATCTAGCGGTTTCTTTATTTCTTCAACCTTTCTTAAAGCAGCAAGGGCTGTAAACAAATTCTCACCCTCTGCTTGCTCCCCTGAAACTTCATAAACAAATCTATCCTGCCCTTGTTGAAAAATTGCATAAAAGCGCACAGCAGCATAAACAGCAATTTCTCCTGTCGTTGGTTTACCATTTTTGCTCAGGTATTCTTTTGGCAAATAATTCATTATTACAGGCCACACTTTTTGAGCCTTGGGGCTAGTAATTGTAACAGCCCCTCTTAATCCCGCTAAAGTAGCTTTATCAAGATCACCATTATTATAAAGACGCTCAATAATTCGCATAGTTGTGTTTTTTATCACATAATCATATGCCATAATCTCTACTTTCCCTTCTTTAAATTAAGATTCACACGATATTTAAACCGTTCCATAATCGTAAAAATATTTTGCAGCCCATTTTCATCAGTAATTCCTTTAATATCACGAGGCGAACTAGTATCTACTACCTTCTGTCCTTCTTTAAAAGCATAACTTCTGAGCCTATTTTCCCAAATAATAACTTGTTGATCACGCTCATCTTGATCGGTCAAATTAGCAAGCCAATGCTTAAACGGTTCATTCAAACCATAATAAAACTCCGTACTTAACCGATTAGCATATTCTTTAAGACCGTCTTTTTGAAAGCCACGAATTGCGCCAATATCACGGGCAAATTGCCAAAAATCCGTCCCAATCTCTTGGGTAGTATCAATTACACCCTCTATTCTAATCGGCCAATTATTAATCTTACTTGTATCAAATAAAACATTGATCTTGACGCTCATATCATCATAAACTTCAGCAACTGGCGATTGGGAAGTTGCATTACCATCGTCAATCAAATCTATTGAAGTTAAAGTTAACAATTTAGTACGTGGAATTGCTCCATCTTCCTTAAGCAGGCGCAGCCATTTAATAATTCCCGGTTCATTGGTATCATTCTCTTTATTAACATCGACATAATTACCAAAATTACGCCACATTGCTTTACCTAAAGTTTGTAGTCCTCTAACTGCAGGTCGATACTCATTTGTTTTCTTATCTTGACGCCACACAGTCATAGGCTCAATTAATGCATTAGTATTTTCAATCTTTGGTAGACCTGCACTAAAAATCGTTGGCTGCCCCTTTTCATCCCATTCAATATGCAAAACTCGTGACCAGCTTGTATAAAGTTCAGCAATATTATCTGGAAGGTTTCCCTTTCGTCGTTCAGAAACATATGCTTTTGCACTTGCAAATTCCCAAACAGGTTTTTGCAAAGCTAGCTTTTGATCTGCTTGATTATATAAAACCAGATTAAGCATTAATGTATCGAAAATACTCTTTCCACTGACCAAAACTGGATTTAACTTATAAAGCCAACCTGGTGAAACAGAAAATTTTTCACTGGCATTAATCTTGGTCTTATCGGTTACCCCTGTATAATTTTGATAGGCAATTAGCCAGCGGACTAACTCATCAAGCTCTACTTCATTTTTATATTCACCAGATTTTGGTGCAAATAAAGCAGGCGAATTATTACTTTCCGAAATTTGCCTGTTAATCTGCTTAACCGTTACAACACCCGTTCCTTTGGCTACTGCCTTGTTTGCCGGCACCAAGCTGTCATATTCATCTTTAGTTACTTGATAAAAAGGATGTTTACCAAAAAAATCAAACCGATCCGAATAATATTCCAGATACTTAATCACCAAATCCGAAAATTGTCCTTTTTGGTATAACTCTTTCCACGTTAATAATGTATCTTCGGCCATATCCTCTTCATCACAGTCTTCATCAAGTTCAGCATCAGATTGAAACTTATCTGTACCACCTGCCAGCCAATCATATAAGTTACCATCTGCATTAAAACGTGAATAAACCGTTGTTAAAATCGCCAATAATAAACGCATAATTGCTAAATCTTGTACACGCATTTCACCAGCTAATTGCCGATATCGATGTGCATTCTTAAACAAGTCTATTAACGAAACTTTTAGCTCCTGATTAGTGTCAGCATCAATTACTTTGATCCAGGGATCAGTAGTCAAATTAAATTTTCTTTCAATCATGATCATCCTCCTTTGCATAACTTAAACCAAATTCCATAGAATATTGAATACGCCACTTTCCAATCTTTGCCGTAAGCTTATCATTTAAGGGAAGTACTAATACTCCTTTTAGCCAGATACTATTTTCCCATTTATTGTGATAAGGATTGGTTCTCTTTTCAAGTTCATCAATTATTTGTTCAACTGCTTTAGGAAATGCAGTTAACGCAGAAGGCAACCTGATTACTTGCTCGGCAATTTCATAATCTGCAACATCTTCTAATTTGCGTCCATCTAATAAAAAATCACCTTCAGCTGTATGCTTAATTAACACTACCTCAATCGTTTCTTGAATATCACGAACCGCAGCACTTGCTTTTTGTTCATCTTTATCAACATTCGTCTGGCTACGATCAAGCCAGCCATGAATTACTTTCTTTCCTGGTTTATTAATTTGGAACTGTTTAGCTTTACTCTCTTCAGTTTCAATATAATTGATAAAATCGGCTTTAGGAGCCATAATTTCTGGGACCTCAGAGTCAGTTTCAGAACAATAAACTTTTTGAACAAGATCAGAGATGTCATTAGGCAAATTAATGCTATCCTTTAAGAAATAATCCGTCTTCATTAACAAATATTTATGATAAATACTTTGGTTAGCAGCGCCATAATCACCAAATTTGTTAACTCCCATGATAAATAACTGCGGTTTTTGCAACTCTTGGGGCCGTTTAATTTCATGACGGTGCAGTCGACCTGCACGCTGCAGAATCAAGTCCATCGGCGCAATATCTGTATAAAGAACATCAAAGTCGATATCAAGAGATTGCTCTAAGACCTGGGTACCAATTACAACCAATTTTTTAGGGCGCATACCACTTTTACCAATTGCTTGTTGCAATCTTTCTTCCTGCTTGGCCCGTTCTGGCGCAAGAAATGCGGAATGCAATATCATAAAGTCAACCCCCTCTCGTGCCACCAGTTCAGCAAGTTTTTGGGCACGTTTAACCGTATTTACAATTACCCCAGCAACTCCACCATCACTTATTTTGTTTAAAACATCAGCAATCAATTCTTCATCAGACAAATTTATCCGTTTCACCTGCAATTTTTTCCGTTTTTGGTCGCTATTGCCTGGAAAGTCAGAGACCTGCTTTAATTTACAGCCATCTAAAATACTCAATAATGGATATGCTTGATTATTTTCCCAATTTGTCGGTGCCTTGAAAATGTTTTTATATTTGATTCCATATTTTCCTTTTAAATACGCTTTAATTAATGATTCTCTTTTTTCTTTTGGCAGTGTCGCTGACAAAATTACAATGGGAACATGATAAGCCCCTAGCCATTTAATGGCCTTATACAGATATTGACTCATGTAAGCATCATAAGCATGGACCTCATCAATTATGACTACTTTTCCGCTAAGCCCTATATGTTTTAAGAAGAGATGTTTCTGCTTAAGCGCCATTGAAAGCAAATTATCAATTGTTCCAATAGTAAACTTAGTTAAAATTGATTTTTTCCCAGAAAACCACGAATTAATTGTTACAGCTCCAGTGCTGTCAATATTTTCAGCATCGGGCAATTCTTTATATGCCTCATTAAATTCTGCTTTGCTATGCATCAACCTAACTGAAAACTTATCCTTTTGCTTGTCAGCTAGTTCTCCTATCCATTCATCAACACGTTTAAACATCGCATTGCTCGTAGCCTGCGTCGGTAATCCGATAAATACCCCATCTTCTCCGCAAGTATAAGCCAACTGCTCTGCTGCAACTAATGCGATCTCCGTTTTTCCTAACCCCATCGGTGCTTCAACAATGATCATCTCTGGTTCAATTGTTTTACCAATTTCTCTGGTCATTACCTTTTGTACTGGACGAGCATTAAAGCCCCAACGTTCTTTGTACGGATCAGTCACTTCAGATATTTTCTGCGGTTCCCACTCACCGTTTAACGTCCAATTATTCATCGCTTTTTCGAAACGTTTTTGCATATCCAAGTCGTTCCATGACTCATCGATACTAATTAATGGAAAAAGTTCTTTTCCATTTTTAGTACGCTCACTTGAAGCTAACCAGTCTGCCATAATAATCAAGCCTTCTAAAAGGACTGCTTCCGGTTGAGTTATAGTGGGAATTTCAGTAACATTGTGGTAACCTGATGTTGCTAAAGCATAATTAAATAATTCATGTTGCACCTGTACCCAAGGCTCTTTTAAAGCTTCATCATGATCACTTTGATAATAATTGACTGTATGAATATCTAAATCATCAATTGGAGACCCTGATTCAGGTTTCCCATGGTGCCCACCAATCAAAGCCGCAACCGTTTCTGGCACTTTGAAATTCAATAAAATTGCTTCACCAGCTTTATTATGAGGCGATGAAGAACGTGAAGCCAATTGCAGTTCGTCTAATTTAGAAAAGCCATTTCTAATTAGATTTTCAATTAATTGATCATCTAAAGACCTATCTCCAATATATGATTCCTTAGTTTGAAAAGCTGGGGTAGCCTTTCCTATATCATGTGCAAATCCTAAAAATTTAATCAATTTATGAATCTCTGTACCAGATTCATCGGATAACCCCTGAGCTAAAAATTCTTGTTGTTCTTGACTTAACCATTGATTGTACAGAAAATTGATAACGTTTCGCGTATCAGTTAAATGAGCAACTAATGGTAACCATAATTGTTGGCCGTCTTCAACATTTTTCTTACCCCACAAAGTTAAACTTTTGTTAGATAAATTACTCATATCATCTAATTTGCCTCCTTTTTTGTTTTTTGCTATTACATTGTTTACAAAAAGTATTATGTAACACAACAGACTATTTTGCAAGCGCTTTTCTTTTAAATAACTTTATTATATTAAAATAAAATAGTAATTTGAAGTAAAACGATTAAGAATTATAAGCATTTTATACAAATTTTTTGAATATTTAAATAACTTTAAACTTATAATCTAAATCAGCAAATATCTAAACCATTAAAATGTTCACTGTGATAATTACGGTGGGAATCTTATGACAAAACTTTCTATAAGAAAAGTTATCAGTAAACTTTTTGTACTAATCTATTTACTACAAAAAATGTCTTCCAACATTTTACAAAATAACATGGTAATTTAACTTGTTAGATTATGATTTATGATAAACTTGATTACGTATTCCTCATATCAATGAGGGTGATCCAAATGTAATAGCTAAAGGATCGTGTTCCCTACTTTTGTGGGGTATTAATTTGTCTAAATGTCAAATGTTTTAAAGCAGATAAAAAGATGATTATTCCTTTATCTGCTTTTTTATTATCTAAAACTTTTCCATAAACAAAAAATTCCTATTACCAAAGGTAATAAGAACTTAGATTTTCTAGATCTTTAATCCACTAATCAATCTATCGTAAACAGCCAAAGCTTGAACCATACCTGACTCAGTATTCCGGATTACTCCCACATTTGCGCGGAACACATGATTGAAATGGCGAAGACGAACTCCTCAAAGGGATCACACCCCACACTCGTGGGGAACACGAACCGAACAACAATTTAATCGCTTGAAGCATAGGATCACCCCCACACTCGTGGGGAACACAAATCAAGCAACCAGGTATAAATCTGTTCCGGAGGATCACCCCCACACTCGTGGGGAACACAAATCAAGCAACCAGGTATAAATCTGTTCCGGAGGATCACCCCCACACTCGTGGGGAACACAAAAATAATCCGTTTGAGAACATGTCAAAGGGAGGATCACCCCCACACTCGTGGGGAACACTCATCAGTAAATTCTGTTCCGTGAACAAAAGCGGGATCACCCCCACACTCGTGGGGAACACGTATTAATATCTGAAATATCTTCCTTAAATGGAGGATCACCCCCACACTCGTGGGGAACACAAAATTGCGCCAATTATAACATCATAAGAATTAGGATCACCCCCACACTCGTGGGGAACACAAAATTGCGCCAATTATAACATCATAAGGATTAGGATCACCCCCACACTCGTGGGGAACACAACTATTTCTATTAACCTCAGAAGTATAATTAAGGATCACCCCCACACTCGTGGGGAACACGGAAATTGGTGTATCAGAACAAGCTATTAGTCAGGATCACCCCCACACTCGTGGGGAACACTTATTTGTTCCACACCATTGTCGTCGATGTAAGGGATCACCCCCACACTCGTGGGGAACACGGCACGGGACAGGAGCTTCCGGCCACGTTGGCAGGATCACCCCCACACTCGTGGGGAACACTTAACTAATTCAGTTCTATGGACGAAAAATAAAAGGATCACCCCCACACTCGTGGGGAACACGGTGCCGCAATTACTGCTATGGGAACAAAATCAGGATCACCCCCACACTCGTGGGGAACACGGGATAACCATAATACTCAATTTGAAACATATAGGATCACCCCCACACTCGTGGGGAACACATTGTATTAACCCATACGAACTGCCCTTCATTAGGATCACCCCCACACTCGTGGGGAACACATCTAAAAAATGCTGGACGGAAAAGAAAGCTAAGGATCACCCCCACACTCGTGGGGAACACCACAGGCAGTTAAAGCTAAGCCTAATAGGGTAAGGATCACCCCCACACTCGTGGGGAACACTTTTCAAAAACAATTGGCAAAAACGTCGGGGCAGGATCACCCCCACACTCGTGGGGAACACTGGGCGACGTTGTCACCGACATTTTGCCAAGCGGGATCACCCCCACACTCGTGGGGAACACCAAAATCATGCTAAGTGAAGAATCAGCATTTAAGGATCACCCCCACACTCGTGGGGAACACACTGCAAGAAAGTATTAAAGGCTGATGAATACGGGATCACCCCCACACTCGTGGGGAACACCTCCTTTATATAATTTATAAGCTTCATAAATAAGGATCACCCCCACACTCGTGGGGAACACATTGTCAATTATTGCCTGGACACAGATCATGAGGGATCACCCCCACACTCGTGGGGAACACGAATGTAAGTGATATAAGTGAGGCTGTGACTAAGGATCACCCCCACACTCGTGGGGAACACATATGCCAACGGTTAAAAGGTGACCACGGTTGAGGATCACCCCCACACTCGTGGGGAACACTGGATTGTTTTAAAATACCATTTCAGTTAATAGAGGATCACCCCCACACTCGTGGGGAACACTTCAATTTGAAAAGGTGAGCGCTGATTAGCATAGGATCACCCCCACACTCGTGGGGAACACAAAAGACAAATATATTCCATTTTTAAAACATCAGGATCACCCCCACACTCGTGGGGAACACGCGCGTCGCGATCAGTTCTTGTAAGGTTAGCTAGGATCACCCCCACACTCGTGGGGAACACTTAATGCGTTAGGTATAGTAATCCCGGATGAAAGGATCACCCCCACACTCGTGGGGAACACTGCTCATCAAGGTCCCTCAAGTCCCGCAGCCTAGGATCACCCCCACACTCGTGGGGAACACCGGGGCCTTTAAATAATGTTGATTGGTCAAAAAGGATCACCCCCACACTCGTGGGGAACACAATGTATATATTAATATTAACACAATTAAATTAGGATCACCCCCACACTCGTGGGGAACACGCTTGTGAAGTCACAAAAATACTGAAAAGTTCAGGATCACCCCCACACTCGTGGGGAACACTGCTTGCTCCTTATCCGTGGATTGCACAAAATAGGATCACCCCCACACTCGTGGGGAACACTCTATACCCATTGATAATAAACTCATAATAATAGGATCACCCCCACACTCGTGGGGAACACAGTAAAAGAATCCTATTACACCAATATTCCTAAATATTAATTTTACCATTTTTCATTACTTTGTATACAAGAGCCTATATTTTAATTTATAAAGCTAAAGAATATAATAATTTATTCAAAATTATTCGACTGTAGATCGAACTCCATCTATTAAATTAATTGTCAAATGTTAAATTGTTAACTCAAATTTCACACTTAAATTATAAACTCGGCAACAAAATAAAATACAACTGAATAAATTTATTTTTCTTATTCAATCTTGAAGCGATACAAGCCAAAACTCATCCATTTTAGCAGATGCTTAAAGACCGCAGGATTGAACTTATTGGCTGTTGTTAAAATCGCATACTCACCACCGTCATCAACAAGATCTTTCTTAGTTCGGTGAAAGCCATTATGCTGGTAAAAGTGCAGGCGGCTGCTGCGCTGCTTGTAATTCTCGGCTTTGCGCGTCACCGGCTCAATATCCAACACAAGCTGTTTAGCAGAATAATTTTGCTCAAGCACTTTTAATACCCGACTGCCGTAGCCTTGACCGCGTTTATCCGGCACAATTGCCAGATAACCTAGATAAACTTCGGTTTTGCCTTCCACTAAAAAATCTAACCCGACAAACTCCGTTTTATCGTAAATTGCCTGAAGATGGATGTTTCTATGCAAAGTCATTAGGACCAGCTGCAGCAGCGAAAAGCGCTCTGTCTTGGGAAAAGCCGAAAAATACAGACTTTTCACTTGACGATAATCATGTGACTCCCATTTAACATTTTTAAACTGTAAAATAAATATCCTAGCTTTCTATTAATAATTAATCATCCACATATTTTAGTAAGACGAATTACATGTTTAACCTCCACTTTAACATAAACATGCAGTCGTTTTTAGCTTATTCAATAAAAAGTAATTCATGTAAGCCTTATCATTATTCTTAATTAGCAAAATATTGCTACGGATTACTAATTACCGTGCCTTCATCTGGCAAGAGTCCCTCTTCAATTGCCAATACACGGATAATTTATTTTTTAGTTTCTGCATTCAAATTTTCTTCTGAATTTTACCATACACCAATAACTTTCATCCAGAGAGTCCCGATTACCCCGAAAATAAACAGGTAAATCAGACCCAAAATAAAGTTATTCTTCCACCATTCGCCCTGTGTTACATATCCTGTCGTCGCTAAAATTGATGCCGAAGGATTAGCATAATGAGTTGAAGAATTATTAATTACCGTTGTAAATGCAAGCAGCATTGCCGCTAAGCCAAGTGGTGCCCCAGTTGCAACCGCAACAGATAAAAATGGCAGATACAGCGCGGTAACATGGGCTGTCCCGCTGGCAAAGAAGTAATGAGTATAAAACATTACCAGGACAAGAATTGTTAAAACAATACCCCAGCTGATGCCGTGTAAGCCTGCCTGAATTGTTTTTGAAAACCAGCTAATAAAACCGAAAGAAATTAACTTACCGGCCATAAACACTAGAATGGAGAGCCAAACCAAAATGTTCCAGGCCCCACTCTGGCTAAAGACATCCTGAACCGTTAAAACTCCAGTCAAGAGTAACAATGCAACAGCTAAAAACGCTACGAATGTTGCATCTAATTGCGCTACCTTAAAAATACCAGACAGAACCCATAACACAATTGCGAGTGTAAACACTGTAGCCATGATCTTCTCTGGAACACTAATTGCACCCATTTTACTCAAATTGTCCTTGGCCCACTGTTTTGCATTTGGTGTTTCTTTAATTTCTGGTGGATAAATCTTGTACAAAACCCACGGTACGATAACGGCTGCAAGAAATACCGGCACTACGGCGGCGACAAACCAGCTAACCCAAGTTATTTGATAACCCTTTTGTGCAGCCATTTGCTGTGCAACCACATTTGCTGCTGCACCCGTCAGAAATAGGGCCGTTGATAAAATATTAGCGTGAAAGGCCACTATATCAAGGTAAGAACCGATCTTTTTCCGCGAAGGTGTATTAGGTTTGGAATCATAACTTTCTGAAATTGATTCGGTTAAAGGCCAAACCACGCCGCCCGTACGCGCACTATTTGAAGGAATCAAAGCACCCAAAATTAATTCTAGGCCCGTAAGTGCATAACCAATCCCTAAAGATTTTTTCCCGAAACGTTCAATCATCCAATACGCAATCCGGTTTCCTAAACCGGTTTTGGTAATTCCGTAAGCCATAATAAAAGCCATCGCAATCAACCAAGCAGCAGAATTACTAAAAGCACTCAGAATTCCCTTAGTAATTACTCCTGTCTTAAGATTAACAACATCATCTATTGGTGACAACCCCAGCAGAACCATGGCAACCAAACCCAACAATGTCGTACCGCCGATCGGCAGCGGTTTAGTAATACAGCCAACAATAGTTGCAACAAAAACGGCAAACATTTCCCACGCCTGCGGTGTAAGCCCCGCTGGCCGCCAAGGGGTTAAACAGTACAACCCAATTCCAATAATCAAGGGCCAAACAAAACCCTTGTAGTTTAATTTTTCTAAAGTCTTCATAAATTTCCCTTTTTTACAAAACAATACCGCAAAATAATTAAATTTTATTTTTAGGATAGTTTATAATTGTTTTCAGTATTTTATAATAAAATATATCGGATATTATAAAATAGCTTACTGCTATTTACAACAATTTATTAAAAAATTATTTTTTGTGTATCGCGATCCTGCATACAATTAAGATTTAATATATACGAAGTCAAAAAAAGGACACCATAAAAAAGAAGATTCCAGTTCTATCTGATTGTGTCAGAAAAATCACAACAGAAAGGAATCTTCTTTTTGTACTCAAACAGCTTGCAAACCAGGATGGCAAGAAGCCCGTGGACATAGCAAAATTGCAAATAATTTAAATAAAAACTTTGCGCCTATAATTGATTAATTTCATCAGCAATTTCCAGGCAAACCTCTTCTGCCTGTGGGGCAATGCCGATTAAGTCAAAGAAGCCGTGATCACAGCCTAGGTATCGGATTGATTTTATCTCTTTGCCATTTTTCTTGGCATCTCTAATAAACTTATCACTGCCGATCTTCAGCAGATCAAACTGACTGGAAATAATTGTCATTTGCGGAATTCGGGTAAAATCTGCAATCTGATCTAAATTAACCAACGGATCAGCTGCAGAAATTTTATCCAACAAATAATAATTGATATCCTGCGAATGCTTCATCTTATTTAACCGTGCCAGCACCGCATCCCGATCGACCGCAGCTATCTTAAAATTATCCGCTATCTCCAGCTTGCTGATTTGATTGTCAATCACCGGATACAGCTCAATTATCAAATCAATATCGCGGTAATCGTTTTTCACCAAACAGGAATTAATCAGATTGCCGCCAGCACTATCACCAATCATCACAATTCGGTCATTTGCCGCACCCAGCTTCCGACAATTGTTTTTAGTCCACTTAAGTACATCAAGACAATCATCAACCGGAGCCGGATAAGGATTCTCCGGTGCCAGGCGGTATTCAGGAAAAACGATAATGCCTTTTGTTACCTCGGCAAGATAACGCATTTCATTTCGATAGAGAGAAATGTTGCCCGCGGTAAAACCGCCGCCATGAACATAAATTATTAATGGTTTATCCGGTATATAATCTTCTGCCTTAAAGATAAAGACATCGATGTAATGGTCATCAGTAATTTCAACTAGGGTTTCCTGTTCATCAATTTCTTCATGAGAAATATCATAGTTTACCTTATCCGGCCTATTTCTGGTATGGAACAGCGAAAAATCGGAAGAAGGGTTTTTAACTGCTCTTTTCTTAACAATCACTTCTCGTACGCGTGAATCCAGCACATCCCGTTCATCCGTGTCTGGAACGGGTTTGCAGAGTAACTGAACACCATCTTGCTCAACAACTTCTGTTTGTTCGTGCAGCTTAGACACCAATGAAGCAGCATATTTTTTCACAATTATCACCCTTTCATTGCTATCACGTCTTGACCAACAGATAGTTTATCTGCCTGCGGCATAAAATTAATTGATTGATATTTATCGGTATTGGTAATGGCAACAATTGTTGTATCATCGATGTGATTTTCTGCAAATACCTGCTTGTCATATTCTGCAACCAGGTCGCCCTTTTTAACTTCTTGGCCTTCCTTGACAAAATTGGTAATACCTTTGCCATTCAAGTTAACCGAATCAATCCCAACATGAATTAAAATTTCGGCACCGTCAAAGCTAGTAATGCCAATTGCGTGCTTGGTCTTGAAGACCATTGTTACCTTACCGTCGCAAGGTGAATAAATTTTCCCATCATCAGAAATGACGCCATATGCCTGACCTAATGTGCCCTCTGAAAACACCTTGTCGGCAATGTCTTTCATTGGCACATAAGTACCTTGAGCAACAGCGCCTAGTTCCTCACTTTTAATTTCTGTAGTTTCGTTTTCCGTTTGCTCATTATTTTCCTTTTCAGCAAAACTTGAATCATCAAAACCCAAAATCCAGGTCATGATAAAGGAAACAGCAATGGAAATTCCCGCGGTAATACAGGCATTAGTAAAGTTGGTAACATTATGAGCATTGCCATAGTAAACTGCTAAGGCTGTCAGCGAATAACCGCCGAAAGCATAAGCCTTCAATCCTGTGAAGCCGGCATAAACAGCTGCCACCGTTGCCCCGATAATCTTGGCAACAAACGGCTTTTTCATTTTATACTCAATTCCGTAAAGCGAAGGCTCACTGATGCCGCCAAACAAGCCAGCCAAGGCTGCCGGACCGGCAACATTCTTTAATTTATTTTTCTTCGTCTTCAAAAAGACAGCTAGGGCAACACCACCAGAAGCAACAGTATTGCACAGGAACCAAACATTGATGATTTTATCGTAACCAACCTGGGCAATTGACTGTACTGCCAATGGCACCAGGGCAAGGTGCATCCCGCCCATGGAAATTAACGGACCAACGGCCGTGATAATCGGTACCGCAATCGCACCGGCGTTGTTGGACAGCCATTGAACGCCGACAGAAATCCAGTTACTCAGAACTTGTCCTAGAGGTCCAGTTACCGTCAACAGAATAACTGCCATAATCAAAACCAAACTCAGCGGCTTCAAAAAGTTCTTCAAAAATTCCGGAATAATCTTATTCAGCCACTTATCCAGCTTGCTCATGATCCAGACCGATAAAATAATCGGCACAACCGAACTGCTGTAAGTCGTTTTAATAACCGGAATTGCGAACAGTGTCAGTGCCTTGTGTGACGCCATCAAGGTCGTCATTTCCGGATGCAGAATCAGGCAGGCCAAAACTACCGCCAAAATTTCATTGGTGCCAAACAGCTTGGCCGACGTAATGGCCAGGTAAACCGGCAGGAAGTAAAAGACCGCATCCGTCAACGTATTCAAAATTAAATACGTTGAACTTTGGGCCGTAATCACGCCCGTTAACTGCAGCAAGATTTGAATAACCTTCACGAAACCGGCAACGGAAAGTGCAGGAACAATTGGAGCAAAAATTCTGGCCAGCAGCTCCATAAACTTGCCAATCAATTTAAGCGGGTTCAGGCTCACCTTTTCCTTAGCGGGTGCTTTCCCGGAGCCAGCCCCAATTTCATTTTTAATCTCGTCACACACCTCTTCAACGTAAGTTCCAATAACCACTTGGTATTGGTTGGTGCTGTCATCAATGCCGACCACCTCGTCAATATCGTTTAACTTAGAAGAATCAGCTTTACTTTTATCATTCAAATAGATTCTTAACCTTGTGGAGCAATGATCGATTGAATCAATGTTCTTTGCTCCGCCAACACCCGCAATCACTTCTTGGGCGATCTTGGGAATATCTCTTTTTGCCATAACCTTTTCCTTTCAAAAAAAGACCAAACAACTATTTTAGAAATACTAAAATAATCGTTTGGTCATGCCAACATCAATGTGTTGTTACAATCCAAATTTACTTTTTTGCGCTTGTATAAATCTTATGAATATGAACTGTTAAATAAACTAACTCGGACTTGGAAATTTTCTTATGATACTTCTTGCTAATAAATTCTTCAATCTTTTTCGCACACGCAAAACTTTCGGAATAAGCAGTTTTAACATATTCATAAATCTTCGGGTCCACCTGCTCGTCCGTAACTTCAGCAGAGCTTAACAGGCGCTGCGAAAAGAATTTCAAATGCGTCAAAAACCGTTGGTATTCAAAGCTGTTTTCGTCAATATCTAACAACAATTCATATTTAACAATATTGGAAACTTCCCGAATTAAGGTAACCGCCTTTTGCGCGCCAACCTGTTTGCTGCCGTCTTCATAGTTCACAATGTGAAAGGTAATAAAACCAGCCTCATCTTCGGGCAATTCAATCTTTAAATATTTAGCAATAATTGCCAGCGACTTGAGTCCCACTTGGTATTCTTGCGGATAAAAGCGACGAATATCACCTAACATTAGGTTAGGAAGTTCAACTCCATCAAGAAACCGTTTGACCGCCATCTTGATATGATCCAAGAGAGCAAAATAAAAATTGCCGTCAAAGGTTTGCTTTAATTCCTTTTGAGCTTCTTTAACAATTTCATTGCAAATTTCAAAATACTCAGCCCGGGTATTTTTCAACAAAGCATCAAATTCATCGGAGTGAACTGGCTGCTTACTCCAAAAAATTTGGTCAACTTTATCATCAGGAATCGTTTCTCCGCCTTTTAAGTTAAAACCAATTCCCTTACCGAAAGCAACAACCTGATTTCCATCTTTGAAGGCGATGATTACATTATTATTTAGTTTCTTAACAACTTTCAAATGAAATCCACCTACAGTCTGCTTAACCATTACTACAGGGTAATGCTCACGCTTCTTGCGCAATGACAATCCCATTACTAACAGCTAGTATGCATATCAGCCTAAGATAATCTTAGCTTAATCGGAAAACGCTGTCAATATTATTTGATACATAAATAGGAAAATTAAGGCTGATGGAATTTTAAACCGAATAAAAGGTAATGTACTTAAAAAGCATACACTAGATAATTTCACCTTGCGTATGCTTAATAAATCAATTATTTAACCAATATTAATATCAATATCTAAATCATGAACCTTTTCTTCTTTTTTCTCTTCTTTCTTAACTTTTGGTTTCAGTATCGATAAAACAATTCCTGTAATACATGCACCTATTAACAAGGCACCAATATATAAAATTGGATTACTTGCAACTGGGAATGTAAAGATGCCGCCAGACAAAAGTGGGATAGTAACGCCCCAACTTAAGATTAGCCCATCAGCAATTCCTGAGCCAAGAACAACGGCTGGTACAACTCGAAGTGGATCTTCAAAAGCGAAAGGTAATGCTCCTTCAGTTACTTGACATAATGACATTAAAATTGCTGCCTTAGCATTTTCTCGATCTGCTTTAGAGTATTTACTTGGTGAAAAAACTAAAACTGAGAGTGCAATTCCCAAAGGCGGTGCCATAGCTGCAACATTTTTACCAGCGGCTGGGCCCCAGGTGCCTGATGCAGCAAAGGCAGTTACGATCGCAAAAGAAATTTTGTTTACTGGACCACCCATATCGAAACCGGTCATACCACCCAGAATAAAGCCTAATAAGAACTTCGATCCCGTACTCATATTCATAAAGAATTTAACGGCAAGGGCCGTAAATGCTGCAAGAGGCGGACCAATAACAAAGTTAATAACTAAGACTTCAATAATTCCACCAACAAGCGGAATAACGGCAAGAGGAACGATTGATTTTACATTTTTAGGCAATTTTAAATTGTTAAAAAATATAACTACCATTCCTGCAATAATTCCCGCAATAATACCGCCAATAAAACTTGCATTGACTTGCGTCGAAAGATAGCCGCCAAGTAATCCTGGTGCAATAGCTGATTTACCAGCAATAGAATAACCGATTCCAGCGGCTAAAACGGCAATCATAATTGCGAAACCGCCATTACCTGCATTAAGTAAATAAAAGCCAATGGTACCTTTTACATCTGTCTTTCCGATGATACGCCCAATGGCCGTGCAGAACCCAGACATAATAATTACAGGTATCATATACGACAAGCCGCTCAAAAATTCATTTTTCAGAGCTTGACCCGTAAAGATTTTTTTGTAATCGTTAAGCATTTGCTTACCTCCTTTATATTAATATTTACGATATTCAATTAGTATTTAACTTCTTTTCAATTGTTTCTAGCAGGCTCTTAGGCGTCTGAATGGCTGTATTTGTCGGTACTTTTACAACTGGTTTCCCAGCAAAACGCTCATTACCAGTTGTAGCAACATCCGCAGCCAAGATAACTACATCCGCATTCTTAATTTGTTCGTCTGTTAATTTATTTTCAACACCCGCCGTTCCTTGCGTTTCAATATAAGCTGGCTCATAGCCTAATTCTTTTGCAGTTTCAATTAACTTTTCCCGCGCCATATACGTATGCGCAATTCCAACAGTACATGCTGTTACGCCAACAATCTTCATAATTAAAAACCTCCTGCTTTTTCTAAAATTGATTTAAATTCTTTGACATCATCTGTTTTCAACAATTTTTGCTGTATATCTTTATGGGTTAATGCAGCCGATAACTTTGCCAAAATTTTTAAATGATTAATGTTTCGATTTTTGCTTGGCACCACAAGAAGAAAAATTAAATGTATTGGTTTCCCATCAAGGCTTTCCCATTCAAGATTATTAGCAGTTTTTAAAACCGCAATTGTAGCCTTTTTGGCTGCTTCAGATTCTCCATGTGGAATTGCAATCCCGTTTTCCATGCCGGTTGCTCCGATTGCTTCCCTATTAAGTACATCTTGAAAAAATAGATCTTTATCACTAACAACGCCATTTTGCTGTAGACTCTTACAAAGTGCTTTTAACGCTTCTGTTTTAGTTTTAACTTGAGAGTTAAGATCGATATTCTTTCCAATTAAATCGATCATTTTATCACCTGCCTTTATTGAAGTTATCCATGCCTTAAGTGATACCTTAATGGATTAGTAAACGAATATCTATTACCGGTAACTAATCGCACTTTCTTATCATTTTTAAAATCTAACAATAGTTTTGCATTTTGCTTTAAATATAAAAAATACATCAGTAAATAAGTAATAATTATGATTAAAGCAATAACCCAGTGATTAGTAGCTGCAGAAAGAAGACCCATAACAAGCAATATTATCCTTATCCAACTAATTATTGGATTCCATTCATAAACAATATCGTGTTTGTCTTTTTTTACAGAATACCAATACCATAATCTATGCTTGTGGTTTATATCCTCCAACCTCTTTTCTCAGCGAATTAATTACACGTGCAGGAAAAGTATCATTTTCTTGGGTATATTGACGCATTAAGAGCCCCATTTCAATAGTTGGAACTGGAATGTTATATTGTAAACCTGCGCGAATCGCATCAGCAGCGGCTGAACTTGAATGAATAACCGTATCAACATCATCTAAATTAATATTTTTAGAAAATGCATCGTACATTAAGTCCATTAGCCACCCGCGAATAACTGCAGATTTACTCCAATTAAATGCCACATCTTTCAAGTTGTAATCAAATTCGCTTGCATGCAATAAATTAAAGCCTTCTCCTAATACTTGCAACTCAGTATGTAAAATAGCATTATGAATAACTTTCAAGTAATGTCCCGAGCCTGATTTGCCAGTATACAAAAGTCCATTTTCTGCGGCCATATCCTTTAATAAAGGCTCAACAAATTTATAAGCTTCTGGCTCCCCGCCAACCATAAAACTTGCTCCATGTCTTGCACCATATGTTCCGCCTGAAGTTCCTATATCCAAAAAATAAATGCCATTTTCTTTAAATTCTTTGGCTCTTTGAACCGAAGAAGTATACTCAGAATTACCCCCATCAATCGCAATATCGTTTGGCGTTAAAACATTTTCTAATTCTTTTAAAACAGAATCTGTGATCTTACCGGCTGGAAGCATTACCCAAACCGCTTTTCTAGAAGAAACTTGTTTTAACGAATCAATTGAATCAATAGTTTTAATTCCGTCCTTAACTGCCTTATTCATAGTGGCTGGATTTGTATCATAGCCAACAACTTCATGACCATGTTCTATAGCATTTTCTGCCAAACTATAGCCCATTTTACCTAGCCCAATCATATATAACTTCATAGTTTTCCTCCTTAATATTTTTTCTATTTTCTACATAGAAAGAAATTCATCAGCACTTTTTCTGCATTCATATTACTTTTAGAATTTACCAACTGTTCCATCACAGACTTTTGCTCTAAAAGCTCATTAAATTCGTGATAAATTTTGTTCATTGAAATATTTTGAATTTCTTGTTGGGTAAAACCCATAAAAAAAACTAAACGCGCAAGGCCGGTTCCCCAATCTATTCCTTTAGGTGCAATTAATAATGATATCTGCGAACGGTCTATATATTTTGTTTCTGCATGTGGAATAGCTGCCCACTTGTTTTCCAATAAAGTAGATGATGTTTTTTCACGTTCAATAGCTGAACCTACCACTCCACTTTTGGCAATATTATTTTTAACAAGGTGATGACCAATTTTATTTAGCGCCGTGTTACGATTGATCGTATTAAATTCAAATAGAATATTATCTGGAGCAATATAATAGACTTCTTCGGAAATTGTTTTAGAGTTTTGGCAATTCATAATTACAAAGCCCACAAATTAAACTTGCTCTTAATTTAAACCTTCTCCGCCGATTGCGATATTTCTCTGCCATTATTTTAAATGTCTTGAACTTAGCATTAATCTGTTCTACTTTAATCCTGACTTTTGATAATTCATGGTTGAACTCTTTATCTGTCTTGGATAATGGCCGTTTCTTTGATTTCTTAATCGGGGTTGTGCTGTTAAAGTGTAATTTTTTAATTCCTTGATATCCACTGTCGGCAATTATACAGTGGTTGCCTGTTACTCTCTTACCTAATGAAGTTTGATATAACTTGAAATCATGAACTGCTCCTTTGGCAAAAGCAATAGCAATAATTTGCATTGTCTTGGCAGCAATTACTATTTGCGTTTTGAGTGCATGCTTTTTATGTTTACCGGTGTAGTATTCTTTTTGCTTTTTTTAGGCCTTTGAATTGGGGAGTCGGTCCCGTCAACGATTAGATAATCACTCTCCATATCGCTGCCAACCAGTTGTTTACGACCGGGTAAGTTGAACTTACCGCTTTTAATTAAAACTTCTTCAGTATGAGTAATAATGTCATGAACAGTTGATTCTGCTAAGTGAAAGTTGACAGCTAAAGACTTCATTGTGATATATTCACGATAGTATTTAAGCATGATTAAGACTTTATCTTCAATTGAAACCTTGCTTTTACGGCCATGATGCGCATGACTGCGGTCATAATCTGCTTTAACCAGGTCACACATAACGGAAAAAGTAGCAGGTTTGACACCAACTAACTGTTTAAAATCCTTAGCGGATAAATTTTTAAAGTCTTCTTGATAGGATAACATTAGGCTTCACACTCCATGAAAGTATTTTATCGCAAAATAAGATAGATTAGCTAGGATAAATTTACTAATTATCGAAGAAGTCTAATCCATAAACTGTGTATTAGCTATCCTTTTTTCTGAAAGAAGAGTTTTAATTTGTTGTTCTAACATAATCTTTTCTTGATCAGAAAAGAATGGTTCCATTGTAATCACATGGCGACCTTTAATCTCAATTGGCACAGTACTTATGATTAAATCCTCATTAAGTGAATTTACTTTTTCAAATAATTCTGAAACTGACAGAATGTTCGTAATCTCTACTAATTCACCAAACGTGTTTGTAATGTGCTGCGACAACAACCGTGCAGTTCCCATTCCTGTACTGTAAACAATAACTATTTTTAATTTTGTATTATATTCCAGCTTCTTTTTTCGTTCTAAATAAGCCTGAAAATGCAGAGCTAAATAAGCAATTTCATCCTTATCAAATTCCACAAGATAAAAACTGGCAATATTACGACCGAGATTATATGCTAATTCAAAAGATTGTGGATAGGACCTAATAATCTTTTTAGTATAGGGATTCTTAACTCGCAATCCCAATTTAAGCCTTCCCATAGATGAACTCAAATGGACCGTTAGATCTTCAATCAATTTTTCATCATAGCTATAAATATTATGCTTCAAGAAATCCGCAATACTTTGGGGATTATCATTTGTGGTTAGAGTTTTTTGCGCATCAGTAAATATAATTGAGCCTTGCTTTGCAGCTAAAATATGAATATTTAAATAATCTTCTTCACTTTTTGGGATAAATATATCAAAAGCTTTTTCAAGTAATTGAACGAGCTTTTTTGTTTCTGGCTCGATCTGTGTCACACTATCATTAGAAGTCTGAAGATATTCTTTTCCCTTAATTCGTACCGTCGAAATACAAATATGCAGCAGCAATGATTGGTATTGAGATTCAGTAAAACTTATCTTGGTTTCTGCTTGAACTTGATTCAGAATATACTGTACTTTGATAAGATCATTTTTATCTAACAAATCTGTAAATTCTGTAGGAATATCAATTATTCGCTTATTATTTTGAATGGATTCTTGTGTATACTGACTAACAATTGTACTTGCAATGTCCCTTTTTCTGCGCTCATTGCCATTTAAAACGATGCCGTTTTTGGTGCTTTTAAAACTAATATCTTGACCCTTTAATAGGTCTTTTATTGCTTTAATATCACGATCTAATGTACTTTTGCTAATAAAAAATTTTTCGCAAACTTTTTCCAGATTAATCGGCTTATCATTCATTAAAAAATAAAAAAGAATTAAATTGCGCCTTTCATTAGCATCAAAGCTAAGATACTTTTGCTTTTTCCCTAGGCTATTAGTAATTTGTTCTAAGTTGCCATCTAAATAAATTCCCTTATTACGTTTCCTAACTATTTGAATGTTTTGCGGTGCAAGCAGGGCAGAAGCTTGATCCAAATACAATTTGACTTTTTTTCTAGAAACATTTAAAAAGGACATTAAATTAGGGTAGTGAACTGTATTGTGCGTATATAAAAAAGAAATTAAGCGAAGAACATCTGATGTCGAATCCTTTGGTTCAGCCTCCATATTCTCACCTCCTGACAATTTTATTATAAAATACATTCACAGTTTTAGAACACCATTGTAGGCACTAATATTAAGTTCAAAATAAGGTAAAATTATTTATTAATTTATAACTTTGTAAGCAAAATTAAATTATATTTATTTTAATTTTGACCATAGTAAGCATTAGGACCATGTTTTCGATAATAATGCTTATCAAGCAAATATTGTGGCAGTTCTGAGTTTTGCCGCGTTAATTGCAAAGTATGGTAATCCTCCTCTGCTACTGTTTCTAAAACTTTTGCATTGTAAACTGCTGTTTCTGGCCGTGGCCCCCATGCAAAAGGACCATGTTGGCTAACCAAAGCAGCTGGTGTTGCCTCATAATCAAGGCCACGCTCTTTAAATGTTCTAACTATCGTCTTTCCTGTGTTGCCTTCATAATCTTCCTCAATTTCTTCTTTAGTTAAAGCATCTGCTGCTGGAATATCCGTATAAAAGGTATCTGCATGCGTAGTATTTAATGATGGAATATCCATTTTAGCGGCTGCAAAGGCCACAGCCCAGGGAGAATGGGTGTGTACAATTCCACCTATTTTGGGAAACTTATTATATAAATAAGTATGTGTGGGGGTATCTGATGACGGATTCTTATCTCCCTCCACAATTTCTCCTTGTAAATTAACCACAACCATATCTTTCGGCTTCAGCTCTTCGTACGGCACTCCTGATGGTTTAATTACATACAGCCCTTGTTCACGATCAATTCCTGAAACATTTCCCCAAGTAAATGTCACTAAATTTAATTTAGGAAGCATCATATTGGCTTGATAAACTTCTTCCTTTAATTTTTCTAGCATTATTTATTCCTCCTACTTGACCGTTTCTTGTCTAATACCAACTTGAGCAAATATTTGATCAAAAAATGCCTTCGCAGATTTAACTTCATCAAGTGCATTAACGTCACCGTTATCACCGGACCACATCTCAATCGTAAAGCTGCCGTTATAGTCTAAGCGAACCAATTCTCGCAGTAATCCTGTAAAATCTACACAGCCTGTGCCAAATTCTACGTTTTTAAACTGTCCTTTAAAATTAGGCGTTACTTTTTTGCTGTCTTTCAGATGAATGGCACAAATCTTGTCAATATGATTTTCAATTTCTGCTGACACATCATTTTCCGGCCAAGCACTTAAATTGCCTAAATCAGGATAAGCTTGCAGCCAGGGGCTTTTAGCCAAGTTATGATAATGATTAATCTTTGACAGATTATTAATAAAAGGATCGTCCATTGTTTCAATTGAAAGCATAATGTTCTTCTTGGCTGCCATATGCACACATTTGATTAGATTCTCAACATAATATTCTCTTGAAGTAACCGATTTCTTTTCATAATAAACATCATAACCTGCCATCTGAATATTATGGATGCCTAAGTCAACGCAAAGATCGACCGCCTTTTGCATCATTTCCAATGATTTTTTTCGGATTTCCAGATCAGCTGAACCCAACGGAAAACGGCGATGACCGGATAACATCAAATTATTTATTCGTGTGTCAGTTTCCCACATTAAATCGCGAAAACTTTTTCTTTGTTCTCGTGTCCAATCTAAACGTGCTAATCGTTTATCACTTTCATCAATTGAAAATTCTAAGAAATTGAAACCTAGGTCATGTACTAATTGAAATTCTTCTTTCCATGATAAATTTTGCGGTAACGCTTTTTCATAAATACCTAACGAATTTATTGTCATCTTTATTCCCTAATCAATTAAAAATAAAAGGATAAAAATGAACATAATTCATTAGTACCCTTTTGATTACAAATTAAGCCCAAATCCTATTAATTTCATCCTTAAATTGTTTGGCAACGGCGCGAGGGTCTTCGGCTCCCCTAATTGCTCGTCCAGCAATAAAAGTATAAACAGGAACGCCCTTAAATAACTTAAGAATTTCGGGATGAACGCCACCAGTAACGGAAACTTTAAAGCCCATTTGAATTAAATTTTTAACATTTTCAACGTCTTTTTCAGACCACTTTTGACCTGCAAATTTAGCATCACGACTTTGGTGATAAACAACTTGATGAATTCCATGATCAAGCCATTCTTGCATTCTATCTTTATCATCCCAACCCTCATAAAGCTCTACTTGAACTTCTATTTCCTTTTGAGCGTTACTCATTGTAGGTACCGTTGCAGCATTAATACAAGTCATCCAATCTGCACCAGCATCTTTACAGGATTTGCCAAATTTTGTCCCAGCATCTGCACATTTCACGTCTGCTAAAACTATCTTATCTGGAGCCATAGCGCGTAAATCTCTGACAGCATTTAGGCCATCACGGCAAATAAGAATAGTGCCAGTCTCTACAACATCAATCAGATCCTTAACTTTATTTAAAACACTAATAGCTTCTGCAGTACTATCGCTATCTAATGCAATTTGCAATTTTGGAACTACCATATTTATCTCCTTTGTTTTTAAACTATAAAACTAGTTGAAATGTCTGAAATCTTATTTTTAGCTTTATCAGTTATAGTTAAAATTTCATACTCTCAGCTCCGACATCTTTAGTTTATAATGCATTTACAGGTTTAAAACACCATTGTAGAGACTAATATTAAGCCCGAACACTAGCTTCTCACATCAGGTGCTAGTTATTTTCAATATTAAGTGCATAAAAATAAGACCGATAAAGACTTAAAATCTTCTTCGGTCCTACTATCAAAGTTAGGTTTCGCTTTTGAAATAAAGAATCTTTCAAAATTCCACATTTCAGTTTAAACGAACTTACACTTACCTTTTACCCATCTAATTTTACCAGTCAAATAATGTATAATAACCTTTAAAAAGTTCATTATTTCAGTTGAGGTTCATCATGATAACTATTTCCAATGATCACATTTACCATCAATTTATGCAATCATGCAGCAATGCTCAATCCAGCATTCAGCTTGTTTCACCGTATTTAAAAGAAAATATTTTCCGTGAAATCGGTCAGGTGAAATCTAAGAAAACCAGCATTGAATTGGTGACCAGCATGACGGTTCATAACGCTATTGCAGGCGCGACAGACTTACAAGCAATTAAATACTGCCTAAAGATGAATGGAATAACATACAATCGCACCAATCTTCATGCCAAAATGTATCTCTTTGATCAAAAATTCGGAATTGTAACTTCTGCTAATCTCACAAATGGCGGTCTTCATCATAACTACGAAGCAAGTGTCTTATTTGATGAGCCAAATTTGATAAGGCAACTTGACCAAGTAATTACGACTCTAAAAGCAGATGAACTGACAGGTTTAGTAACCATAGAAAATCTTGAGCAAACAGATTTACTAGCTAACAAAATCAAGGCTAAATATAATGCTGCAAAGGCAAAACAAAAAACACTAGGTACGGATCTGCTCCGGCAATTGACTGGTTGGAATGCACTAGTGTTTCAAATTATTAATGAAAAAATTACTAAAGATGAGTTTACCTTGCAAGAAGTTTATAACTACAAGTCTTCACTCAAACAAATCTATCCTGATAATCATAATGTTGAAGCCAAAATTAGACAAACTTTGCAAAACTTGAGAGATATCGGATTAATTGAATTTGTAAGTAAAGGAAAGTATAAGAAGGGATATTAATTAAGTAGTGAGCTGTAGCCCCAAAATTAGAATAAATTATTTAATTATATAACTCACTTGATCGGTCATACCACATACTTCAGTGACCTTAGTCATAATTGCCAAAATATCATTTGCGGAATAGTTTGTTTCAATTTGCATCCCATTTTTTAGCCCAGATAAATGGCGTGAGCTTGAAAAGAGCTTCTTATTTAAAACCGGATCGTTTTTTACAGATATGATATTGCTACTATCCATATCCCACAAAGCATTAAGCAAACTAATCAAGGCACCTTTCCATGTCTTAACTGCTTGCTTTGTATCGCCCACTACCATTACTCTCGGTTTTGTTCCGGTAGCGCTGACCTCATCAGCAATACTGTACTCACCTGCAATTTCCCTAGTATTCTGCTTATCAAAATCAGGTTTAGGAAAAATCTTAATAAGTTCGTCATTCAGTTCTTTAGACCGTGCTGTGATTGCATTAGCATCCCATTCAGAAAAATTACGAGCAACGTCTCGTGTCAAAGTAATATTTGAATTTTTATAATAAGCTTTCTTTTTCGCAAAAACTTGATTGCTTAGCTCTTGATTATATTTGGTTAAAGTTAAATTACCTAGGGTACCACCCAAACGTTCATTAACGATATCTGCATTTTTCACTTGCAAACGCCAATCTGCCGTCAAATGCTGCGGCATAATGTGCTCAACCTGAGCATCTTCAAAATCAATGGTTTCCTTAGTCCGCTTTTCTTCCAGTGAAACCAGCGCAAGCTTTGTCAGATTATTACGCAATTTATATAAATTCGTCTTTTGAAGGCTTTCCCTAAATAGACGATCACGCGGAAAAGTCCCGCTTAAAAGTTGATACTCTTTTGCAATGCTATTTCCTGCTGTTGAGCACAATGCAGCAATAATCCTGTTTAAACCATTTGTCGGTCTTTGACAAATTTTAAGGCGGAATAAATAATTTTCCAAAACCTTGACTTGATTAATAACCTCCTCGCTGGACAATTGCTGACTTGCTAATAAGTCCAATAGTTTTAGTAAATAAGGCTAGATAACCCTGCTATCCATCACATTAATGTGCAGCAGAAGCCTGTTCAGCTTTTTAGAACTTGTTGCAGCATGCAAAAGTTGATTGTAGAACATTGCAAACTTGTTCAAATCGGTTAAAGCCGCGGCTGGATTTAATTTACTATGATAATAAAAATTTTTGTATGTGTCATACACCCGATTTTGATTAACGACTTGATGCAATTTCATAATAAGGTAATGACGTAAAAATTCCGTAAATATTTTGGTTGAGAAAAATGCTTCAATCTTCAACCAGTATTCCTGGTAAAGCCGCTTTTGTTCATTAGGGTTTAATCCCATCAATAAAAAATTACGCACTAAATCAGAGGCGGACAAATGAAGACTACGATTAAAACCTTCAAACGCAATCAGACGGCCGTTCTGAATGCCGCAAGCTCTAATTATGCCAATGGCTGTGTTGAGGGAACTAACCGCAAGATTAAGCAGATAAAGCGGACTGCATATGGCTATCGAAACTTTGATAATCTGGTAACCAAAATTATGCTGGAATCAAAAAATAGTGTGCTAAAAGAAAACACTTTAAGCAAGATTGCTTAAAGCATTTAAAACTAAATATAATTTTTCATCAACAGCACTTGACGGAGAGCCATTCTTATTTTGATTATTAAAAGAGTTTGTTATTAAAATTATTGTAAAATAATATTTTCTTTTTCTAACGTATCTTTTAATTTATTTTTCCAATTGTTTGAATGAATAATCCTTTTCTCTTCTAAATGACCTTCTAATATTTCCTTTTTTGTCAGCTTTGAAACCTCTTTCCATACTTTATTAAAAATATAAGTTGCATTACCATACATTACAGAATCAAATACATAAATCTTTTCTTTTTTGAATTCAAATACTAAATATCCAGTATACCCTCCCAACCCTTGATAAATTGTATCAGGCTTAAATCTTTTTATATATTCAAATCTCTCATTTATTTTCTTACTTTCGCTTTTAGAAACAAGTTTGTGACTTTTTCCCTTAACTGTCACTTCCCAAATCCTTTCTCCCTTTGGAAGGATCTTCCAACTAACTGTTTCTTTAATCGGTTCTATTTTTTGAGATTCTTGATTAATTACAAAAGTTTCAACTTCAGCAAATATTTCGAGAAATAAATTAATTGCAAATTTTATATCGTCATACTCCTTTTTATTATTTATAAATTTTTTATCAATAATGAAAAGTTTTATGTTTTTTTCGCTAATATACCTAAATTTTAAATTTTTTGGTTTTTTAAATATTCTAGGATATCTTTTATATGGATCTTCGCTTATCCCCGAATGCCAGTTTCCACCCCAGTCTTTTAAAGTCCATTCATGTGCTCTATAAGCTATTTCCTTTGGCTTACTTTTATCAGGTACAAATTCTCCAATAGTATTTCGCTGAGAAATTTTACCTATATATGGTTTAGGAATAAACAATTTATTATCATTTAGTGAATCAAATTGACTAAAAATTATATTCGATACTCTTGAGTTTAATCTAACACCTAAAATAAATTTAGAATCTTGATTCATATCAGATAAATAATTTTCAACTTTTCTTATATGTTTTTTTATTATCTTCATCGCCAGCCTCCTTATCTGAACTTTTTTGCTTAATTTATTATAAATATATGTGTTTTAATGTGCATTGTGTTCAATTAACAATTATAAAGTGTTATCAGGTGATTTTATCGAACGTTCGTATTTACAGTATAGCACTTATACTAACAATATTCAATTTTGAAAATTATAAATTCAGAATTTTCTTTTCAGTTATCAATCTGCTATTCTTAACTTAGAAATTATTTGATTAACTACGTCTTCAATAGTTATAAGATCGATCACAAACCATTCTCTTGGTTGAATCATTTTTCCATTTGGTGCGGGAATTTCAACATTTAAACGATATTCACTAAGAGCATGATGAATCGCAGTTTCTAGAGATTCAGGATTAAGATTGACAATTTTTATCTCCTCCACAATTTTTACTGGAGCATAAAGGTATGTTGATTCATTTTCAGCATTAGCAATTCGCTTTTGTACCGATCCACTTGTAAATCCTACTTTATAAAGAGAATGATTTGCTTGAATTTGTTTAACAACAGCATTATTACTTTTCGATTCTAAAATGTAAACATAACCTGTAACATGATCATCCGAAGTAAACTTAAAAGTGTCATCAGGTTCAGTTATTACTTTACCGTGACGTCCATAAAGAGAAGCCATCAATCCATTTCGTAAAGGAAAGTTTTCAGTTCCGTTATCGTATATTACATGAAGTCGAGCATTTGTTCGCCTATTACTTTTATTATGTTCTTCAAATTCATCTCCAATAGATTCTATATAGAGAAGTTGACCGTTCAATACATAAAAACCATGTTCAACTAATTCATTATTTCTAAAAGGCAACAATTGCCTTTTACCAGAAGAAATATCAGCTTGCAATTGCTTAAATAATTGTTTAAATTTAGAAAATTCTTCCATTGTTTTTCGTTGAGAAATTCTATCTGGTTCATTTTCTCGTTCACGTTTTACTTCATTCAATTTTTTAGTATCAAATAGTTTTTGATTGCCTGAACTCCGACTATCAGAAAATAATACAGAATCATCATTAAGAATCTCATCTAAACTGTTAAATGTTTGCTTTTCTTTTTTTATTTGAGTACGAACATTTTGAGAAGAATTATTTTTTAACAACCCCTGCTTGTCATAAGGCTTCAAGAATGCAATACGTTCCTCATCTCCACGAATTCCGGCCAATCGACTTGCCAACTTTCGTTCATTCAACCTTGATACATCTTTTGTTTTTTCAGGTTCCCTGTTATATTTAGCAACCCAATCTTCAAGCTCTATAAAATCCTCAATTTTTGGATCATAAGTAACTTCTTCTTTTTTAGGCTTAGATAAAACTAATTTATCAAAATCTGAATCATTAAATATATCATCCAATGAACGAAGCAAATTTTTAGTCATTTTGTATCCTTCTTGCCTTCAAATCTGCTAATTTTGCTAACGCATATGCCATTCTGACCTCTAAATCATCTTTTGAATTTTTATCAGGCTTTCGATTATTTTTGGCAACAAATTCTTTTGCTTTATTATATAAGTAAACTAATTCATCATTATCAAAATCATATTTATGAGCATCAATTGAGCGTTCAATAACACGTAATGTTTCCGAATCAATATTTTGAGACATTACATCATAAGCACGCTGAAACGGATTAATCTTATCTATTAAGTTAATGTCCAAATCATCAACATTAATAAATTTGTCCGCCATTCGCAGAAATTGATTAGTGTTACCTTGACTATCTTGAGTCTGATCCACTTTAGCATGACGTAAGACAGTGTCTGCTACGACATGCTGACGAACTTCATCCACCTCTTCGTTAGATAAATCTGGATAACGCTTCATAATGACTTTAGGAATAAGAACCTTGTTCATTGTTTCAGCAGAAGTATTTACTGCAATTCCTTCTTTTACCTTATCATCCTGCAGAACTGCAGCTTTTAAATCAGGCATATCATTTTCAATAATACTTACAACACGTGGTGTCGATGGTTCTTTAAAGCCACCAATAATAATATCTGCACCATTTTCAGCTTTTTGGTGAGGATGCTTACGTCTCTTCAAATGAATTTCTGGTGCCAAAACTTGCTCCATTAATAAGGAAGCTGTAATTGCTTTAAGAATCTGATTAACTGCATACTGAACATCACTATTTTTAGCATCAGGCTGCTCAATCATATTAGTAAATTGTGCATGAGTCTTATTCGAACTATCACGCGTAACTCTTCCAATAATTTGAACA
The DNA here is from genome assembly GCF_029433255.1 of Lactobacillus sp. ESL0791. NCBI lineage: Bacteria > Bacillati > Bacillota > Bacilli > Lactobacillales > Lactobacillaceae > Lactobacillus > Lactobacillus sp. ESL0791. Next base: position 1,578,290 of record NZ_JAQTHU010000001.1, read on the forward strand.
ATTTCAGTTAACGACCGGCGATAACCAATTGTGAGAGCTTGCTCAGCCCAGGGCCAATCAAAACCCTCTTTTGCTAAATTAAGAGCAATAATAATATCTAAGTCATCTGGTCTACTCAAAGTTCTCAGATACTCTTGAACTTTGTCACGACCATCTTCATTAACTAAATCTGCTACTTTTAAAATTTTGCCTGTCGTCTTAGCCTTTACCGTATAAATACCAGTATTTTCATCCCGATTAATTATTATTCCTATCGCATCAATAATTTCGTCAACTTCATCATACTTATCTTTAGTTGATTCACCAGAATTAACACTAGGAATATGAATTATTGTCTTTTTAGTTGTATCCAATGCTTCATCTAATGCATCTAAATATATTCCTTGATAAAACTTATAATCAATGCCAAATGACTTTAAATATTTATAGCCATCGAGTTGCTCATAATATGTATAATTAATCTTATCAAATTCTTGCTCATCTTCTGGAGAGAGAATCGGAGCTGAGTCTCCTCTAAAATAGGAACCTGTCATGGCCAAAATATGAGCAGAAGAATTATGCATAATATTCTTTAACGCATTGCCTAAAACCGAACTATCTTCTGAAGAAACATGGTGAAATTCATCAATAGCAATTAAAGTATTATCGAATTTATGATCATCCGCTATTTTTTCATAAGCAAAACGTAAAGTTGCATGTGTACAAATCAAAATTTTGCTGTTATCAGAACTTAGAAATTTAATTAATTTTTTAACTTTACCAGCATCCCCACCAGGTAAGGTTAAATCATACTCAGAATCAACTTTCCAATCTTCATAAAATCCTTGAGCAGTAAGATTAGTATCTTTAAAAGATCGACCAATTGAACGTTCTGGTACAGCAACTATCACTTTTTTTATTCCTTGATTAGCCAGTTTATCTAATGCAACAAACATCAAAGCACGGGATTTACCAGAAGCAGGTGGTGCCTTAACCAAAATATACTTTGAATTTCGGTGTTGATACACACGAGCCTGCATTTCACGCATACCTAATTCATCAGTACTGGTACTTTTGCCAGTTTGATGATAATTTATTGAAACTACATCTTTATTTTTCATGACTTATATCCTATTTTTTATCACAATCAATTAAGAATTTTAAAATTGTATAACTTAGATTCATAATAAATCGATTTTCGGATCCATCTAAATTATCTATAGCTTTACTATTATTAATATGTTTTACATTATGATTTTGAATTTTACTATAAATATCCAAACTACGAATCAACAAATTTCTGATTTCAATATCGCAATTATGTTCTTTTAGCCAATTTCCTAAATTATTAGTTTGATTTTCCAATGATTTGTCATTTTTCACAAGATACTTAATTAATAATTCAATTGTCAATCTAGCCGAATCTAGAGCTTCTCTATTATTACCATTATCAAATAATGAATAACATTTAGACCAAACTTCTTGAATATCTTTAGGATAATCCAGTAATAATTGAGACATTTTAAAACGAGACGATTTTTCATCATAATTTTCATCAAGCTGATTGATTTTTTGAAGAAGAACTGCGTCAGACTTTACTTCAGTACAACTTCTCACCCCAAGTAAAAAATCTACAATTTGACTACTATACATTGAAGTTAAATTATCTGATAAAATTTCTAATTTATTTTCATACGAATCCTCCGTAGAATACCTAATCCAAATTGGAAGATTATCTAACCCATAATCATTTGCAAACAATTTCAGTAAACTAATAATTCGATTTGCCGAAAGAGTATTAGCCAACCTATCTTGAATCTCATCAACTAAAGCAAAATCAAAATTTTCATTTTCCATTCCAGTTTCTCCCGAAAATTATTTTTTAGCTACTTTTTCTTGATACATTTTAAGTAATAAACTTAATCGTTCATTATCATCTTTAAAGTCATGATCACTGTATGCTCTATCTACAATCTGATCTAATTCTTGATGTGCTTTCAGTAGCCTAGCATTCATAGGTTTAGGATTTTTAGCAGCTAGTGGTGAACCATATAAATCAGCTAATGTTCCACCTTCTTCTTCTCGAATATCCAAAATTTCATAAACTTTATCTTTTATTTCATTTTTTCTTCTAGTAGAAATATTTGGTACAGGAAAAGTATTATAAACTAAGGTTGCTGAATACCTGTAACTTGTTCCTAACCTACCACAAACAGCTTTCATCCAAGTCATATGCATTCTAGATTCTAAAAGTCCAAAAAGCCAAAAAGATCCTTCATATATACAATAATTTCCATTTGAAGATACTACATTTTCGCCAACTATAATCATCGGAACGTAATATCTATTTTCAGAAGAAACAGCTGGAAGCAAAATTGTAAAATCACTTTTTTTCCACCTTACTTCTCCAAAAAGTTCTGGATGAGCTGAAAGTAATCTAGTTGCTTTTTTCTTACTTTTCAAGCGAAAGTTTTTAACTAAATCCATTTTATCAGTAATATATTTAATTTTTTCAAAGCCATTATCTTTGTTATATAGCCATAAGCAATACCTTTTCCCTCCTCTAATTAATTCAGCTGAGCTCAAAAATATTTTTACATATTTTTTTACTTCAAAACTTACATTCTTAAATTCACTTTCACTTAATATCAAAAATCCACCATCTGTCGGCTTAGATCCTAAAAGCATTTCTGGTAAAGTATCACTTTTAAATTTCTTCTTTATAAAAATATTTTCAGAGTTTGTAAGATATGGTGAAATATTTTGAACTAATAATTTTTTATCTTGATTATAAATAAATTTATTTTCCACGACGTGTGCATTGTCTACACCTATAATTGCAACAATTACTGCTGCATTGTTTCTTGCATTATTATTCCAACGAAATGCATTGTCAGCGAAAAATATTTTTTCTTTATATCGCAACATTATTGGCCACAAAAGAGATACTTGTGCACCCTGACAAATTGAATTAGTAGTAACAAATGCAAATTTGCTATTATTATAGTTAATATATTTAAATGCTTTTATAAACCAACCACATACATAATCCATAGAGCTCATTCCCTTACAATTGTTTGTGGCTATGTTAAGATCCTTTTTCTGCTCCTTGCTTTGAATGCTTGATCCTAAATATGGCGGATTTCCAAACAAGTACACCTCATCATCAGTTTTATGCGGCAATATTTTATTCCAATCCAATCTAAGTGCATTGCCACAAACAATTGCACCAGCATGTTGCAAAGGTAGTGTAGGACGAACTGCATCTTTAATTTCTTCATGTAACTTCACATTCATCTGATGTTCAGCTATCCATAATGATAGTCGAGTTACATCACAGGCAAAATCGTCAATTTCAATTCCATAAAATTGATCTAAAGTAACCGAAGGAATGTACATTGTAGAAATTCCCATATTATTTAATTCTTTAATAATATCAATTTCTAATTGTCGCAATTCTTTATAAGTAATAATTAGGAAATTGCCAGAACCACATGCAGGATCCATAAACTTGATATGACCTATTCTGTCATATAGCTCTTGCAATTTTTGTTCATCACCCTTTGCTTCTTCAAATGATTTTCTTAAATCGTCAAGAAACAGTGGTTTTATAACTTTCATAATATTAGGAACAGAGGTATAGTGCATTCCTAAATGACTTCTATTATCCTCACTTGCTACTGCTTGAATCATTGAACCAAGAATATCAGGGTTAATCTGATCCCATTCAAGTAGTTCTCCAGCATCAACAATTAACTTACGAGACTTCCTAGTGAATGTTAACGATTCATGGCTTGCTTTAAATAAATCACCATCAACATATGGAAAGTCATTTAACCAACTTGGTATCTCTTTTGAACGCCTTGATTTTGGATAATTTAATACACTAAATAATTGATTAACAAAATCATCAAGATCACTACCATCATCTTTAGTTAACTCTTTAATTCGATTAGTAAACAAATTCTTAGGAAAAATATTTGTATCTTCAGCAAATAGACAAAATAATAGTCTAATTAAAAATAAGTCTAATCCTTCTTTAGTGGCTTTAGGATTATCTTTCACAATCACATCATATAATTTTGCAAATCGTTCTGCTGCCCGAATATCAGCAGGATTTTCCTTATCAAAGTCAGCTTTTTCAATACCATTCCAAGCCAAAAAAAATTCAAATTTTTGTGGTAACTGCTTAAATGGTATATCTAATGTATCCTTTGTTTTAGTATCACAAGCCAATAAATGCTCAAAATTAGTTACAATAATATATCTTGGTTTAGAACCCAATTGATCAACTTTATCCTTAATATTTGTATAAGCTTGCATTAAGTCGTCATCAATAGATATTACCTTGTAATACAACTTATTTTTTAAATAAACTTCTCCTTGATCTTTGGCTAAGTTATTAATTCCCTTACGAAGCTTAGTAACTGTTGCCTTAGGAATATCGTAAATTCCTAAAAAATCATAGATAAAGTTAGCATGATCATTCTTACCTATGATTTCTGCAAGTTTGTCTTCTATTTCAGTTATTGCCATTATCAGCCACCACTTCTGTATAAAATATTATATCTGTTACATTTAATATTAGTAACAATTTGTATAAGGCATTACTTCTAAAAATTTTCTATTTTTTCTATCTGTTTAACCTCTATTCTTTTCATTTTTTTCTTTTTTCCTATAGGAACAAATATTTCTTTTAACATTGCATTGCCAAGGAGACCTACTTTAATTAAACGTAACCCAGAAACACCATTTCTATTAAGTGCAAAATTAATACCAAGTTTGGAAGCACTTGATCGATACATCCATCCTTTATACTCTATAACTTTTTTAGGTTTTTCTGATTTTACTACATGCAATTCAAAGAACGCTCTAGCAACAGCCAATGTCAATTTATATATATTATTATTATCCTTTAAGTCTGGTATATAAAAAGTTTCTTCTACCATTCTTTTAACACTATTATAAAAATAATCATTCTCATGTTTTTTTGCATTGAAAATTCCCATTGTATCAATTTTTTTCCAGTATATGGATCTTCATTAACAAAAATAGACTTTAATAAGATATCTTTTTTTACTTGAAACTTTGCCATGTAAACTAATTGATCATTAATTAAATTTGCCTCATCATAGGCAGTCTTTGGATTTGCCGACAAATATAACATTGGTGCATCTGGAGAATTTAATCTACCATATGATCTATTATTTTTACTCCATTTTTTTGAACGGATAGAAAATAAATTAGTTGTGATTTCTTTATCCACAGGAAACGAAACCAATCGATATAAAAAAGAGCCTTTTTTTAAAGTATACGCTAAAGTTAAACATGGTCTTGTTTGTATTCGCATATTTAATCCGTTACTAGATTGAAATGGAGTATTTGTAATTTCAGCCAATTTTTCTACTTCATTTTTTAATTCATCAACAGAAGTTTCACATGTTACTTTATTTTTAAGTTTATCAAATTTTTTTATATTTTCATTAAATAAGTTTTTATCTTGAGTAATTTCTAATTTCCCACCTTTAAATAGTTTTAAATTTTCATTCATTAAAAGCCTCCAAAATTTATATTCAAATTTGTACTAGGTAACACTTCTAAACGATTTTCTAAAATCATTTTGTTAACAATATTTTCTCCATGGGCGTCACCAAGTGATTGACCATAATTATTAAGTAAATTTACAACAGCATTTATACAATTATGTTTACTTTCAATATTATTCTCGTCACGCTTAGCGTGATAATATACTTGTAACTTAGTATTTGAATCATACAAATTGTTCTCGTCAAAAATGGTTTCAAAATAAGAATAATCTGCCTTCCCAAGTGAATGTCCATAAACTGTAATCACATCAGTTTTATTGTAACCATAACCAGCATCGTTATTGATGCTATTTACATCATTATCTATTAATCGATATGCTTTAGTAAACATAATTCTTAAATCATTATCAATCTTGTCATTAAGAATGTCATGATTATCTATTCCAAAAATTGGTGCACTAACTTTATCAAAAGGTGCTTTAAGCTTATTAATTTCTTTATATTGTGCTACTCCATGAATATTACGCCAAGAATTCATTTTAAAATTATTCTTATATTTATTTTTAAAATAGCACAACGTATAATTAAAAGATAAAACATCAACCGATAAATTTGGGGGAATTGTATCATCACTTCCTGTCTTTAGTATGGCTGCAACCAAATCTTTTGCACACTCTTTATAATTATAAATACCAATTTTTTTATCATCAACACAAGATTTAATAAACTCTGCAAATATATCTTCGAATTCATACAAACTATTAAGCAATGCATTAGCAATATCCTCTTTACTTTTAGAAGGAGCAACTACCATCAGCTTAACATATTGAATAAATGTATCTTTACTTTTAATTGAAGGCGCTCTTAAGGCATTAAGTGCATCATCTTCGTTAAAATACTTATCTATATGACTTATCGTTTTTTCCTTTTTACTATATTTCAAGTTAGACTTAAAGTCAGTTACCAATGCAATAGAAACAATGTTATAAATTATATTTTCAATATCCGTCCATTGTACTAATTGATCATCAGCTATATAAAATCTTGCAAGTAAAAATAGACAATCCCAGATTGTGATTTTTTGGAAAGAAAACCAATCTAATAATTTTTTCTGAATATCTACTGATTCATTTAATTGATTCATTTTCTCTAATGAGTCTACTTTTTGCTCAATTAAAAATAAAAATTCATCTTCAAAGAATTCAAGCCAATTATCTTCGTTTGCCTTTTTAAATTGTAAAACTTTACGCTTTAACCAAACAAATTCAGACTCGCCAGTCATTACTTTAAACAATCCTTTAAAACGCCAATCAAAGAAATCACTATAACTACTTTTTAATCCACACGCCAAGTCAAAGCCATTGCCAATTATTAAAACTTGTTTCATGCATTACCTCAATTTTCATTTAAAAGCTTACTCTTCATCTAAATTCCTAACAATATGCTTTGTCTCATCTACCGGCAGAGGCACGTCGTCAGTAAAATAAACGCCAATTTTGACGACTTCACCACGCAAGTGATGATTGTCATCCCCAACAGGCACAATTACTTGGTCGCCAAGACTAACCTTGTTACCATCCGAAATGTAATAATAACTGCGACCGCCACGCTCAAGTTTAACACTACAGTAAACATAACTATCAGTATCTGCCAGTTCATACTCAAAGTCATCTGGTTCAAGTATCTGCCCCTTACTATGAAGCGTAATAAAATGAAGCAGCTTGCTCGCAAAATCAGGATAATCATCAGGTAAGCCATCAAAATCAAAGTGCCCCGCAAATTCCAAAGAAGGAGCTTCATCATAAGTTATCGTCAATTCATAATTGATCTCTCCCTCAGATTCTTCTTCTCCTTCGCACAATAACTCTGCAGAATCCAAGCTATCCAAAAAATTAGCAACACTAGTTTTTAAAACATAACTTTGCTTGATTTCATTGCCATTCGGTAAAAACTGATTATAAGAAAAAGTCTTAGTTGCGCGATCAATTAACAATTTTTCTCTGCAAGTACCCAAAATATCAGTTTTCCAATAGTTAAATCTGATCTGCATTATTTTTTCTGGTTGCGGGCATGTGTTAAAGACATAAAGATATGACATTTGCACGGTTGCCCGCACCATTTCTGACAAATCAGCGTTATTAACCTGATAACTTGGTTTCAACGATCCTTTAAAATAATAAGTTGTATCTCGTCTGTACCAAGCATTTCTAGCCGCCAATAGCCAGTATCTGTTACATCTTTTACCGTGTATTGGTTAAAAAAATAATTGCTAACTACCTTTAGCAAATTCTGCGCTTTATCAGCTGCAATTTTTTCAGATTTGCTACGACCCTTTTCATAATCAATTGCCGAACGATGATAGTTATAACCCGTAAATGTCACATTGCCATTTTCATCAATCATTAACTGCTGCTCTATTTCGTCTCCCTCGTTAGGCCGCATCCCAAAAGAAATAAGATTGGTAGTTAAACGCATCTGTTTGATCCCTTGTGGAAAAGCATTCGGTTTTTTTTTAGTTAGGTCAGCTAATCTGCCAAGTGCCAAAACAAACCAAATTCTGTTTTCTATTTTTAAAATTGCTGCTTCATCTGTACTGCTCTTAAAATAATGCCATCTAGCAAAAATCGCTGAACCCAGCAATTGAATATCAGATACTTTTTCAATTATTTTTGCAAGTTCAAGGTAATCACTGTCTGCAAAACCATATTTGGTAAAAAATTCAGCATTGTCCATCCGAAAACCCAGCATGTCACATTCATCATAAAAGTTATCACTGAGGAACAATTTAAATTGATTAGTGTTTACCCGAAACTTCTCAAGCCAACTTTTAGCAAAAACATAGACATTCTCCAAATAATTCATTTTTCACCTCTATTTTATTGCTTCATAAGGTAATCTAATTAAGAATATTATAGTACAATTCATTAAAAAATTTCTGCGTAGTAGTAAATAAATGTAGTGTCCAACCATACACCTAGTACCTCAAAAAAATCAAAATCGTTCATAATTGTTCAAATTCGTTCAAAATCATTCATAATTAAAGTATTTAATCATGCAAAAAGTGCTCCTAACTGTTAGTTTTATACCTAACATTATGGAGCACCTTATTTCGTTATGATTTTTCCTAATTACATTATCCGTATTTATTGTAAGCCCAACCGTTTTGCAGAAAAACTATTCTCAAACTTAGTCGTCTCATCTTAATTTCACGGCATGAAGATAAATCATATTTTTTCTTATTCAACTGTTTGCCAGCTAGCATACCGCGTTCTTCTATTTTAGCAGACCCTTATTAACTTGAATTTTTTACATTTCAGAAAGTTTTCCATATTCATTTTTCGCAGCCTTAAACCATAATAATTTATCTGAAGCTATCGCTATTCCCATTCATCGAGAATTTACTGAAGCCTTCGCAGAATTTTTTACTTACCAAATCTTGCCAGCACAATTTTCCTAAAGCGCTCACCTGGATAATGATAATCAGTTTTACCATTAACCTTCATCCGAATTATCCACTCAAAATTTACTCTTTTATTAATTTCAACTGTATGCAGAACACCATCTCTGAGATAGTCATAGAAAGCATAACCATCATCAGCATAGTCCAGCTGCGTATGGTTAAGAGTCGCAATTATGCTGCGATTCTTGAGTCGATCAAAACAAAGAATTGGACTTGCCGCAAACATTTTATTTAGTGCTGCAATCATCTGGGCATCATCCTTATAAAGTTCAAGCAAATATGTCTTAATATACTCGCCTAATTCTTCCATGTCATCCATTTTGATATCGAATAAAAATAACGTGAACTTGCTGGCAAAGTTTACTAATTGCAGGCACTTCTTGCGCTCAAAGTAAAAAAGCTTGGCACCCCATTCAAGTAATTCATCACCAGCTTCCGCTTTAATTACAGCTTGTGCTAGTTCGTTCACTGGTGGTCTGAGCTTTGCAGGTTCCTTTATTTTATAACGATCAAAAGTTTGTTTAGTAGCATAAATAATCATATCTTTCCCCAACTAAATAATTTTTATCTTTTCCAGCAACTTTGCAAATGCTAATTACCTTTTCATTTTACAGGAAACCATTGTAAACATGTCACCCAATACTTATTATTACAAGCAATTCAGAAAATAAATGGCTAAAAAATAAAATGCCGGTGAAAAACGAGCTTTTCACCGACATTTTTATCCTAAATTAAGAACTAATATGCTCTCTTACCCTTCTTATAAACAGCCTTGTCTTCCTGGGCAACCGCCTTGATATCTTCAAGCGGGTTGCCATCTAAGACTAGGAAGTCAGCATACTTGCCAGCTTTGAGTGTGCCGTACTCATCGTCAATCTTCATCAACTTTGCGGAGTTAACACTGGTCTGCAGGGCCTCAAAATTAGTAAAGCCATCCTCAACCATTAAGCGCAGTTCAACTGGCGTCTTGTCAAAGCCGTTGAAAGTGGTGCCGGCATCGGTACCCAAAGAAATTTTGACACCGCGGTCCTTGGCATGTGCGATATTTTTCTTTAAATCCGCCAATGCCTTCTTGGCCTTCTTCATTTCCCAGTCGGGCGCAATCTCTTGAGCATATTCAGGAAAAGCCCAGGCGGCAATGATCGTTGGCGTCAGGTAAGTGCCATGTTCAAGCATTAAATCAATCGCTTCATCATTGACATAGTAACCGTGTTCGATCGAATCAACACCGGCATGCAGCGCGTTCATAATCCCGGCAATTCCTTCGGCGTGCGCTGCCACAATCAGGCCTTTGTTGTGAGCTTCTTCAACCGCCACGCGAATCTCATCAACCGTCAACTGCGGATCGTCCATCGAATCACGCTGGGTCATGATGCCGCCAGTGGTCATAAGCTTAACGGCCTTGACACCACGGGCCATCCCCTGCCGAACCGCCTTGCGCATTTCATCCGGTGAATCAACAATATAACCAAAATTAGGGATATCACCATGACCGCCGGACATTGAATATGGGCGTCCGGATGGCATTACTTCGGGTACTTTAGTGATTTTACCTTTATTGATCATCTTGGCAATCGTCAGGTCAATGTCAAAAGTCGACCCGCATTCACGCACATAGGTCACACCCGACTTGAGCATCGTGTGCAGATTTTGCACGGAATTGATTGACGTTTCAACCACGTCAAAATCCGTTACGCCCCGCGGATCGGTTGGATCCATCACCATGTGGTCATGACAGTTGATCAAGCCCGGCATCACATACTTGCCCTGCAAATCAATCCAATTATCGCCTTGTGGCGCCTTGCCAGTGCCGATAGCGGTAATCTTGCCGCTTTCATCATCTACTTCCAGCCAAGCATTCTCCTGAATCTGGTTAATTTCGCCATCATATAAATTGCAATTTTGATATATCGTTTTCATAAATTTCTCCTTTATTAACCACTTATATTTTATGCCGTTTTATTGCCGAGAACAATCAAAAAAAGCTCTGCTTTCCAGTAAATAAGCAAAACTTCTCAAGCTCTTATGCATTCTTTTTCTTTCTTCTTGTTAACGGGTAAAACGGTGCTGCAATGACAAACGCACCTAAGCCCCAAATCAGATTCGAGATACTGATCTGACACAGCAGCCATACTGAAACGACTAGGGCCAGGATCGGAACCAGTGGCCCAAAGGGAATCCTGAACTTGCCCGCCTGCCGCTTCTTGGTGCGGCGAAAAATCAGAACCGCAATACAAGTTGGAATGTACTGCGCAAAACGCGACACAGCACTAATTTGCGCTAGTGAAGAAAAGTTGCCGGAATAGGCCAAAAGTAAAGCAATGGTGGTTGAAACAATTATCGCCATATACGGCGCATCATGCTTATTGGTTTTTGCAAAAATCCGCGGCATCATCCCATTTTCAGCCAGAGCAACACATGAACGCGGTGTGATAAATGAAGAACCAATGCAGATACCGCCGGTTGACAGCAGCATCCCCGCCGAAATAATTACGTTGCCGACATTGCCGCTGATTTTCACGGCCGTGTCCTTGAGCGGGACAGCCGAGCCCATCAGCCGCATCCCCAAGACACCGATGCTGACAACGTTGACCAGAATGTAAATCACAGCTACCACCGTCAGGATTAAAACCAGTGCCCGCGGTAGATTCTTTTCCGCATTTTTCATTTCGCCGGCTGCTACAACCAGGCTTTCAAAGCCGGTAAAAATATAGAACATGGTGATCGCAGTTGCCGCAAAGTTATGGCTGGTCATCAGGCTGGGAATAAAAAATGGCTGAAAATTAGCTGGCTTAATAAAGAAGAGGCCAACAACAATAATAAAAATAATTGGGAGCAACTTGCCCACGGTAATTGTATTATTCACAATCGACGTTACCTTCACCCCGCAAACATTCATGATAATCAGCAGCACTGCGATGACCGTGACGATCACATTTTTCGCGAAAGTTGACGCTAGTGCGGGAAAAATACCGCCAATCGCCGTCGCAAACGCAACATAAATGGTCGCCTCCGCAATAATTCGGATCGCCCACGAAATCATGCCGACTTCATAGCCGACAAAATCACCAAAGGCATCTTTAGCGTACAAATATGCGCCACCGGTTTTATCAAAAAAGCTGGCACACTCCGCAAAACATAAGGCAATGGTAAACGCCAAAACTGCATCAAAGACCAAGACCAGAATGCTGGCCGGACCAAACAGCGTCATTCCCTGTCCCGGTAGCAAAAAGATTCCGGAACCAATAATGCCGTTAATGCCTAAAAGAACAATACTCCAAAAACCCAGTTTATTTTTCATCTACTTACGCTCCTTCTGCGCCGCCGCTTTGGCAAAAAAATTAACAAATAATTGCTCTTGGTCCGCATGGTGCTGCCACAGATTTTCCGGATGCCATTGCACCGCCACAATCAGGCCGTCATCACTCTCAATGCCCTCAATCACACCATCCGGTGCTGTGGCCGTCACGTGCAAGCCAGTGCCAACTTTTTTCACTGCCTCATGATGCCGCGAATTAACCAAACTCTGTTTGCCCAAGGCTTGATAAAGAAAACTGCCTGGCTGCAAGTTAACGTGGTGCGTCGGCAGAAAGCCCTGCGACTTTTGCGCGTGCTGAATCAGCTTGTCGCTTTTATACTGTGACGCCAAATCCTGATAAAGCGTGCCGCCAAGTGCAACGTTGATAATCTGGATTCCGCGGCAAATTCCCATCAGCGGTTTGCGCTGAGCAAGTGTCTCCTTAATCAACGCAATTTCAAAAAGATCCCGCTGGTAGTAAGTATTGCCAATATTTTCCAGCGGTTCTTCACCATACAAATACGGTGCAATATCCGGCCCACCGGGAATAATCACCCCGTCAACACTTTTTACAAGCTCTTTAGCCATTTCTTCCGGCGCAACCGGCAGCAGCAGCGGAACAATGTCATGCTTTTGCAAGACATCAATCAGCTGCTTAGGAAAATAATTAGCCAACCGTAAGTTAATCACCTCAGTCGGCACCAAATTAATATCTGCCGTAATTCCAATTTTCATTACTACCACTCTTTTCAATATTAGTTTTTAATTAAAATTAATAGTAAATATTATATATTTTCTTAATTCTATCTGCAACCATAAATTTCAACGAAAAAAATACCAGCATAGATCAATTACGATCTAGTTGGTACATGAAAAAAAACTATTTTGCTTACTATTTCTTTTCCAGTTCTTTCGTAAAAAATTGCCGCACCTTATCATTAAACTTCAGACCTGCAACCACAAATTTTGTATCTAGGGAAATTTTGGAACATTTTAGTGTCCTGCTAAAAGTGCTTTCCCGCTTAACGTTGATTTTCTTGGACATCATTCCGGAAAAATATGCCCACAAGTAGAAAATGCAGTTCAGCCTTAGTACCGACAGTGAACAACCCGAATTTTTTACACAAAGCTGTCGGTTTTATAACAATAGGTTGCTTCAAACTCAACTAAATTTCGGGGTATTTTCATTTTTAGTGCCTCAATTTCTTTTATTCCGACTTAATTTTTTCAACAAAAATACTACTTTAAATTATCATAATCCAAAGTAGTAAAAATAAAAATTTTCAGTTAAATTTTTTATTCAGCCGCTTGCTGCTGCTTGCGGTACATATCCAAGTCAATTTTTCTAATAAATGGGTAATAGACAATCGTTGACAGAACAATGACTACCAATTGCCAAAGAGCCGTGCGCCAGCCGCCAATCAGAAAACCCGAAATAATTGGCGGTGTGGTCCACGGAACCATTACTCCGGAAAACAACGGCAAAATTCCGGCAGCCATTAGCAAATAACTAACAGCTCCAACCAATACTGGGAAAAGCACAAACGGAACGATCAAATATAGGTTGAGCACAATCGGTATCCCGAAAATTACGGGCTCGTCAATGTTAAAGATATTGGGAACAATTGACAGCTTACCCAATTCTTTCAGTGTGTCCGATTTTGCAAAGAATGTCATGTAAATGACCAAGCCAATAACAATTCCAGCACCGCTCATGCACAGATAATTATCCCAGAACTGCTGAGTAAAGATGTGACCGCCGTTAGCCAACGTTAATTTGCGACCCGAAGCAATAATTGCCTGGTTGGCCGACATGTTTGACTGCAGAATTGGCGTTAAAATTGCACCACAAATTGAACCGCCATGGACACCGCACCACCAAAGCAGCGACATTAGGGTTGCCATCAAAACAACGCCGCCAAATGAGTCGGTTACTCCTTGCAAAGGTGTCTGAATGGCCGAATAGATAATCTCGGAAAAACTGGTTGATGCCGCAAACTTAAAGATTGCGTAGACAATTCCTGCCACAATGAGCACTGCACCAGTCGGAATCAGTGAAGTAAATGAATTAGCAACCGCAGACGGAACACTATCGGGCATTTTAATCTGCCAATTCCGCCGGACACAAAACGAATAAATCCAGCCACTGGCGAGGGCAATAATAATTGCAGAAATCATTCCCTGACCGGCGGTCCAGTCCCGCGAGATCACATTGGTTAAAACAATGCCTTTGCCAGCCTGAATCTGGTAAGGCATCAATAAGATAAATGCACCCAGTGCTGCCATACTACCGGCAAACGCTGTTTCAACCTTATCATTTTTTAAGTAGGTATACGCAATCCCCGCAACCGCAAAGAAGGCCATCAAGCCAAAAGAGTTGCTGTAAATCTGGTTAAACACATTTGCCAGTCCGCAGTCAGTGATTGCCTTGGCTACTGCCGGAATCGGAATATTGCCTAACAGTAAAAACAATGAACCAACAATCAAAAATGGTAAAACAAACATCATCCCGTCTTTTAAGGCCTGAATTGCTTTTAAATTCGTAAACTTAATTACAATGGGAATTACTTTTTCATTCAGAAATTTTTTCATCTTTTTCCCCTCCACTTTCTCTTAAACAGGCGCCATTACTGGCAATCACTTTCTGATACCAATAAAACGACGCTTTTTTCATTCGACCGCTCTTGCCCTGATTAACCTGCTCTTGGTCAACATAAATAAAGCCGTAGCGTTTCTCAACCTCACCGGTCGAGGCACTGATCAAATCAATTGCAGACCAGGGAGTATAGCCCATGACATCAACGCCATCGAGTTCAATCGCCTTCATCATTTCAACAACATGATCCCGCAGATAATCAATCCGGTATTGATCATTAATTTCACCATTTTCGACTTTATCATAAGCACCAAAACCGTTCTCAACGATAAATAACGGCAAATGATAGCGCTCATAAACCACGTTTAAGATATAACGCAGGCCAATCGGATCGATAGCCCAGCCCCAGTCGCTTTTTTTCAAGTTAGGATTGGGTTTTTCAACAAATTCTTCGGGGCCGGCTGCCTGAGCTGTCGTTGATTTATAATAACTAAAGCCAATATAATCAATACAGCCGTTTTGAAGATTATTCAAATCAGCTGGCGTAATATCAAAATGATAGTTCTTTCTCTGCCACAACTTCTTCGCATATTCCGGATAATGACCTCTTACCTGAACATCACTGAAAAAGAAGCGCCGATCCATCGCTTTCACGCTGGCCATCATATCCTGCGGTTTGCAGGAATAAGGATAAATAGGACCAAAATGCAGCATGCAGCCGACCTGATTTTCAGGATTGATCTGGTGGGCAATTTGCACAGCCAAACTGCTGGCGACAAATTGATAGTGACTAACCTGATACATTACCTCTTCAGGATTTTCATCCTCATGATATAAAACTCCGCCGCCGGTCCAGCCATTAAAAGGATTATCGGTGTCAATCAAATTATTGATTTCATTAAAAGTCATCCAGTAATGGACTTTTGCCGCATAGTGCTTAAAGCAGACCGTGGCATACTTAATAAAAAAGTCAATCATTTTTCGGCTGCGCCAGCCGCCATAAGCTTGGGCAAGGTGGTAGGGCATTTCGAAATGCGACAAGGTAACCACCGGTTCAATACCATATTTATGACATTCATCAAACACACGGTCATAGTAAGCTAAGCCTTCTTGATTCGGCTGCTCCTCATCACCATTAGGAAAAATTCTTGTCCAAGCAATGCTCAAGCGGAAACACTTGAAGCCCATTTCTGCCATTAACTTAATGTCTTCCTGATAATGATGATAAAAATCAATCCCGTAATGGTTGGGATAATCTTCACCAGCAATTACGCCCTGAGTAATCTTGCGCGGCTGATCTACACTTCCTTTTGTCATCACATCGGAAACGCTCACACCTTTATGACCGGCATTCCACGCCCCCTCATACTGGTTGGCCGCTACTGCACCACCCCATAGAAAATCCTTTTTCACATTCAATCCTCTTTCTTTTCCTGATCTACTTTAGTTGAAATGCGCTTGATGCGCTGATAATCAGCGATCATTTTTAACGATACAAAAGCATCAAACAGATACTGCAAAGAAGAGATATAAACTGAGTTGCTTAGTTCCAAAGTACCTTTGGTGGTCATAATCACTACAAAAGCATCACAAATTTTGCAAATTCGTCTCTGCGCGCTGTCGCAAATAACCACCGTATGGTAATTTTTTTCTTGTAACGAACGCGCAATGGAATACATGTGCTCATTATTGCCCGTATGGGTAAGAATAAAGGCCAAAACCGGAACCTTCTGCTCACGGGACAGCTCCGCACTCATTGGATTGAGCGAGTTATATGCGTTAGCAACACAACCCACTTCTTCAAATTCCAGGCAAAACTGCCGGGCCAATTCATAATTTAGTCCTTCACCATAAATTTCGATACGCTTGCTTGCCTTAATTAAAGAAGCAATCCGTGCAATTTCTTGTTTATCAAGTAAGCTTTGTGTGTATTCGATCGAACGCCGGTGAACTAATCCTATCTGCTGGAAAACTTCCGTCGGTGAACAGCCAGGCTGCAGTGGATTCACTTTTAAATCAGCACTTAACTTTAAAATATTCGGTAGTTCCGAAGCAAAAGTATACTTAAAACTGGAATAACCTTTGAACCCGGCCTTTTGACACAAACGCACAACTGTTGCCGCACTCGTATAACTAGCCTTGGCCAGCTGCTTAATACTCATTACCAAAACTTCGCGCGGATATTTTTCAATATATGCTAATACTGCTTCTTCCTGCGGTGTTAAATTACTGATCGCTTTCATTTCATCTAAAATCATTTATTAATTCCTTTGACGTCAAATCGGTAGAATCAATTGATTCTCCTATATTCTATGCAATTACTCATTTAACCACAATTGCTTTCAAGTAAATTGGTAAGCGGTACCAAACTTACTTACAAAAAATCATTTTTTTGAAAAAACGTTCCAATCATTAAAAATTTGCAGAACTACAAAAAGTAACAATCACAAAGTTAATAACTGCTATTTTATAAATAATTATTTCCCTTTTAACATATCTTTTTAAAATTTATATATCTCAAAAAGGATAACCCTAATTTTCTTTGTCTACATAAAGCCTATTCATCCTGCAATAAATTTTTATAACTAAAGGCTGCGATTGATACAGCCCCATTATTCATTACCAATTAAAAATTTTCTCTAAAAGATTTTTTAATCATAAACTGCTATACTTATTATATAAATTACTAACTTGTTTTAAATAAAGGAGGATCTTCAGATTGAAAACTTTAACCGATAACGTCACATTTCGGCATGGTGCCACAATCAAAACCAGGATTGTTCAGTCACCCATGCTGACCAACAGCGGCCTAAACGAGAAAGTGACCCAGGATACACTTGACTATTACGGGGCACACTCGCAATCAGCCGGCATGATAATCACAGAATATACTAATGTCAGTCCAAATGGCGGTCCGTCGCGATCATGGGCGCCGGATCGCGAACAGTTGGCAGTTTATAATGATGATTTTAAACCTGGACTAACTAAACTTGCCAAAGTTTTGAAAAAAGACGGCAACAAGGCCATCCTGCAACTGGTTCATTCCGGACGCGAAGCCGAATATCGCCACACACTCGGCGGCCGGGTTGACGTGCCCTCACAGATGAAATTTTCCTGGATTGATTATCCCCTGCACGAACTGACCGAAGATGAGGTTTGGCAAGTTGTCAAAGACTTCGGCAGCGCCACTAAACGGGCAATTGACTGCGGCTTTGACGGTGTTGAAATTCATGGCGCCAACCATTACTTGATCCAACAATTTTTCTCGGCTTTTTCCAATAAGCGGACAGATTATTGGGGCGGCAGCTTTGAAAAAAGGATGAATTTCCCGCTAGAAGTAGCAAAAGAAGTCTTCCGCGTCGTTAACAAATATGCGCCAAAGGACTTTATTATCGGTTACCGCATCAGTCCCGAGGAAACTGACGACAAAAATAATATTGGCTATACTTGGCACGAGTCTCAGCAGCTATTAAAAAAACTCACCGAAAATTTTGAGTTTGATTATATTAATTTATCGACAATGGATTACAAGGGCGGACCGGAAGATGTTGCGAAAAATTACGCCCAGCTACTGGGCGAGGCTATTCAGGCTCCAACTTTAGAATTAATTTCCGGCGACATTCATACGGTTGCCAAAATGAAGGACGCACTTAATTATGTTGATCTTGTCGGCCTAGGGCGGGCTACTCTGGCAGATCCGCAGATTGCTTACAAGCTGGCTAATAATTTGGAAGACCAGATCCACCTGCAATTTGATGAAGCCTCTGTTAAAAAGAGCCATCTGACGCCCGGGATTATTGCGGTCGTGGCCAACACGCCGTACTTTGGCATCCCTGGGCTTGATTATCTTCAGTCCCTTTCCACCACCAAATTAAGCGACGCGGTCACCCATGACGGTGCAAAATAATTTTTAAAATCACAAAAAATACTCCTAGCGTTTAGTCATCAGACTAACACTTAGGAGCATTTTTTCTTTACTTATCAGATTTTAAATTAAGTGGGATCTTTCTCATTTGCATCTTTGCGCAAGCGTGCGAAATAACTGCTGATATTTTCACCATCATGGAGCTTCAAAGCATTCTTGTATACTTGCCGCGTTTTCTCATCAAATTGATCCTCGGTCATTGCAATTTCAAATGGAAATTTTCCGGTAGTCACAAAACGCGTCAAAAAGATTCCCACGGCAGCTTCCGTTGTCATTCCGACTTCGCCAAACATTCTATCTGCGTCTTTTTTTAATTGATCATCAATTTGTACTGTTGCCATGTTCTCACTCCTTAAATTAATTTATATACATCAGCTAAAATTACACCACTAAGCTCTCATTATTCCACATTTTAATTGTACATAAATTTTCTTACTAATATTAGGAAAACTGCCAAATTCAAGTTTGACAGCATATTTCATCTACTCGACCAACGTTTACGTAAATCGCTAATACTAGAAACTGTTTCACTTGTATCAGCCTAATTCTTAAACCTTAGCAACAAGCATCGCCTTTTCTACTTCATAATGTTATCACTACCTCTCCCATAATATTAATTGTCTTACATAATCTTTAAGTTAGTTTATCACATTATAAAGATAATCCATATTTATAAGACTATTCTCATCTTTTCATCAATACTGTGAGTGTCTCTATATGTCCAATAATGATTAGATAAAGAGTTCCCAAAAATAGGTTCTTTGAAAATTGTGCGCAAACGATACAACCTAATCACTATTTATCAAACCTTAAGAAATTTAATCTCGTCCAAAAGCGCCTGCAGTATTTTTTTAGCATAGCCTCTGCGCAGTCTGCTATGATAATTTTGGTTATAATAATTTCTCAAGCAATTATAGCAAGATGTATTTTCATCACAACAATTCTGAGAAACCTTTGCTAATGCTGCTCTTAAAGACTTAAGTATCGACTCCTTATTTAACAGTCTCTTAGCATGTCCAGCACCACCCGGCACATTATCATAGATCAGTATATCATAGCTTCCCAACTTCAAATTCATCTCCAGAATACCATCAATATCTGTACGCTCAATCTCCATGGCATTGCTAATACCTTCAAGAAAAGCATACATAAATGACAATGCCTGGGAATAACTTTCACTAGACTTCATTTGAAGCATTGGAACTGTAACCCGCGCCACATCTGTTTGGAAGCTATGACCTATCCTCAATTCTTCTAATTCCTCATTCTGACAATCATATTGCCTAAAGTTTTTATGCTTAACAGATCTATTAGGTGCTAATACATTGCCTTTTGCTATATTACTATATCCACAAACCGAACACATATAAAAACTAGAGCGGTTCAACACGAGCAATTCGTCGTCAGTACTGGTCTCAACTATTAATCTCTTGCCTATTTCTGCATGCTCCTGATCAATCTTTCCCCCACCGAGATATGAAACTTCTCCTGAATACGATCTTTTAGGCTTCATTCTTGAGCTTTCTTTCGTTATACCTGTTTTAAAACCGTTTACAGGTTCAATGTAATATTCCATTGCTTTCGTAGTGACAGATTCGCCACAATACTTACAAATTTTTGTATCTCCTCCGCTCAAATAGATATTGACCTTTTTACAGTTAGGACACATACAAAAATAGTGTTTAGCAAATTTAGAAGCTATAGGTAAAGAAATATACTTTGAAGTGTATTTCTTTCCATCCACAATAACTTCTGAATCTGGTGCATACTCACTAAGTGCTATCTTCAGATCTCTACTAAGATCGTATCTGTTATCAGGTATCCCCTTGTTATAAATTTGCAGTTCCACAAGATCAACCGGAAAGCCATACTTAGGAATGACACAATATTTGGATAACGAATCTATTACTCTTGCCTTGTGAAGTTTTTTTATCTGGTTGGTATAATAATCAGCATCAGAATACTTTTCTTCCTTTAAAGCTTCAGTCTTAGCATCCTCGAACTCCTTGTTCATCTGCCGCAATTCTTCAACAAAGTGCATTAACTTTTCGTCGCTGTCGCCCATTTCATCAAACCATTTCAAATTATGATATTCAGAGTAAATATTCTCTGGAAGAACTCTGTCATCAATATAATGATTCAAATCAGTAGGTTTACTTAAAATATAATCTTTAAATGCTGTTATTCCATCACCGAACACTAAGCCATCAACCGTCTTAAAATAAGCCGGATTCTTTCTAAAAAAGAATCCTAAGCAACAAGCCATAAGGTGACGAACAATGATCTTTTTATTGAGAACATTAAAATACGGAGGATTAATCACTCCTGAGATCATTTTCTCTGGAGTCATAAAATATGTATAATCATGTGAGCCGGTTCCACAATATGTAAGAACATATGCAGAGCTATCACTTCTTCGTCCTGCTCGTCCTGCTCTTTGAGTATAGTTAGCCGGTGTCGGTGGCACATTTCTCATAAAGACTGTCTCAAGATCACCAATATCTATTCCCATTTCAAAAGTTGTCGAGCAACTCAAAATGTTTATCTTTTTGTTCTTAAAATCTTGCTGATACCGTTTCGCTGTTTTCCGATCAAGCTGAGCTGTATGCTCCTTAATCACGATACTCTCAATTTTTTTGTCTTATATTGATTTCTGTAATAGTTATGCGCAAGGACAACGTCCGGATCAACTTTTTTCAATGTTCCATTGCATTTATCTTGTACACAAGCATTATGCACATTGTATGGTGTCAACCGGCCACATTTTGAACAACGATAATATTTATTATTCATGTAATTTTTGATTACATAGCTGCTTGCATCAATTTGATAAGCATTTTTTGTAGGATCTCTTTTCAGAATACCACCTTCAATAGCAAGGTTATTGAAAACAACATCCAGAAGTTCCTTTGCTTCATTTTCGTCACACTTGCAGACCTTCTGAACATATCTAACAACCATGTTTTTTCCTTTGACAGGTAAAAAGCTCCTAATTCCATTGATTGCTTTTGCACAATTAAACATGACATAGTTATCAAATCTTCTGAAATCTAGATATTCAAGTTTTTCATCCGGAGTCAGTGTAGACTTAACATATTTAATTGCTGGCGTTACCTTGAAAATATCAAAAACAACGTGCATCAACGTTTCAAGATCTGCTTTAGTCAGACCGTACTTTCCAAATTCCGTTTTAACGTCAGCTTCGTCTATTTGATTCATAATTTCAGAAAGATCCAGATCAAAATAGTATAGTCCCAAACCTTCTCCATCATATGAACCGTCAACCTTTAATAGATCCACTAATAGGGTGATCCATGCATTCTTATGCGCAGTTAAACCGTTCTGAAATAAATTTCTGTTTTTTATCAGAGCAGTCAGATATGAAGCAAGTTCATCAACAGTAATTGAACGATATTTCTGGTCTTCGATAATTTTCCAGATAAGACGCTTTCTTAACATCCTAACATGATTTGAGTTGAAGAAAACAGCTGCAAAGCTTGCTTGCTGACGGCTGTCAGAGAATGCAAGAAACTGTTTAACCTTCTCCTCAGACTCTTTTATAGGCCGCTTTTTATCGCCTAACTTTAAAGATAATTTTCCTGTGTGTTGCGGAGTATATACTCCTTCGTCAATTGCTTCATAAAGGGTTTGCGCTATTAATGCAGTACCTTCATCTTTCCCTAAATTCAGGCTTTTTACTACGCCACTATGGCTTTTATGACCACAGTATGGGCACTGATTTATGTTATTAAAAGTCTCTAATTCATCGCCTTTATTACTCTGAACTACTTTGAACACTATTCGTTTATAAGCGTTTCCACACTCACATTTCCTGGCATTTAAGTTTGCTGCATGATAGATTGCCCCACACCTAGCACACAAGAAATATTCTTCAAGTGAATTTTTTTCTACCTCGTCTTCGTTTATAGTGTTTTTCATAAGAAAATAGTCAACTCTTATAAATTCATTATTTCCATAATTCTCATAAATATCTACTTCTTTATTTTGAAATAAATAGTCCAACTGATCATTTAAATTATGTTGTATTTTTCCAATAATATATGGTGCATTACAAAAGCGGCAGTTTCCAACTTCAAATGCTTTTAGCTTTCCTATATTATTAGTTTTAGTTAAGCTAAGTTGTTGAGGCACTCCAAGTGTAACAAAAGCTCCTGACAAAGGCCTTACAAAAGAATGATATTTTAAATCAAAAATTCCAGTGCCATCTTTCTTTGCAAGATTTATCAAATCAATAAGAGCGATCAGTTGTTTGTCCGATAGATCAGAAATGTTTTCTAAAATATCTGAAAAATTTTTTGCTTCTTTCTTTAACAGATTATAAATTTTATGAACATGTACATCATGGCAAAGAAGCTGATAAAGTAATTCTGATACATTTCTCCCTGATTTGATGTCATATCTACCACACACTTCTTTAACTAACGTATAATTATTGCTGTTCTTCTTAAGCTTTATGTAGTCTGCCCCATCAACTGATATGTTACTATCCTGAGTCAAAGGAACTCTCTTTGAGAAAATAATGTCTCTCTTGTCAAAGTGGGTCGAAGTCAAATTTCTGGCGAAATCTACAATATCCTGCTCTGATTTTCCCTGCTTGCCCAAAGTAGCACTAGTTATTATAAACCTTGGCTTTTTTTCCGCTAATGCGGTGAATCTTCTCATTAGCATTGATAATTCAATTCCCAGAGAACCATAATACGTATGAGCTTCATCAAGCACCACATACTTCCAATTACGAAGTCTTTCTGGTGAAAAAATTTCATAGTCATTGGGTCGAATCAAAAGGTACTCTAGCATCGAATAGTTAGTAAATAATAAGTGTGGTGGGTGTTGTCGAATTTCTTCTCTGGAGACTAATTCATTTTTTGGTATGGAGACGCTAGTTTCTTTATTATATTTTTCTCTGTAATTTTGCGGAACTGTTTCTTTTGTATCTCCGGTAAAGAACCCAAAAGTTATATCTGGACAGTTACGAAGAATTTTACGAACACGATCAATTTGATCATTTACAAGAGCATTCATTGGATAAAGGAAAACAGCTCTGACTCCAACTTCGTTATTACCACCCTCTACATCGTTCATCAAATCGTTCAATATCGGATACAGAAAACACTCCGTTTTTCCCGACCCGGTACCTGTAGTTACAATTGCGCTGTGTCCCGCCCCAATTCTCCTAATTGCTTCTTCCTGATGAGAATAAAGTGGCCTCTCAAAGTTAACATCATCAAGTTTAGCAAACGATTTACAAACTATGCCCTCTTTAATAAGTGATTTGACGCTCTTTCCCCTCTGAAACGGGAGAGTTAACGCAACATAAGGCCCCTTAAACAAGGTTTCTTTTTTAAGTTCGTTCTCAAACAAAGTTTGCAATTCACCATTTCCAAACTGAAAGGTGGACCTCAAATATTCTTTGTATCGCGCATTAATATATTTCGAACGTTCAATCGGATTTAATTTTGTCATAAAGATTTCCTTCCATTTATGTCTATAAAATATGAATAAATATCTATTGCTTTATTATCATCTAAGGTATTCATTATCCCGTGATGCTTAAAATCTAAAAGGAGCCCATCTCCAGCTTTTGTTATTGCCAGTTCAAGTTCATTATTAACAATATTTCCACATATTTCAATTTCAACCGGATTAACGTTTGCTAACCTAAAAGGCCGAGCCCCTGCTTTTATAATAATATCTCCTTTAAAGATGTCATTAGATACTCTATCCGTAAAATAAATATACACTCTATTAAAATATTGCATTTTTCTCAAAAATTCTCCGCGAACTCTTTGATCGTACAAAACTTCCTTGATTTTAAAATATCTACCTACAAAATCATCAAGCGCATAAAATATTGACGTTTGCTTCATAAGCTCTCTCGCCTTTTTTATAACCAATCCTTTAGATTTCTCATAAAAGAAAAACTGATACTTGATGAAAGATTCAAGACCTCTCACTTTAAAGCAAGCGCCGGATTTTATCTGACTGCTGCTATAAACCAACTTCCCATTCTCATTCATAATTTCAAAAATCACATTGCCTTTTCCAAAATATTGAGGTCTTACAGACAAAATTTTGCTAACTGGATCAAAGTAAATTTCTGTAGTTCCTTTATCAATTACACAGCGGTTATAACAATATATACCTTTTTTAATTAGTCCATTCTTCGAAAAGAGCAAGATCACAAAATCATTTGCCTCTTTAAACGACTGCAAAAATCCAATAGACACTTCTATATGATTTTTGCAGTCGTTAATCGGAACATCTTCCTGTAACAGTTGGCCTGAACTAGAACAAACGTCCAACCTATCATAATCAAAAGCGCACGTTTCGAGCACTGAATCCTGATCAATATCTCCAATCCATAAATTATCTCTATATGATTTCCATCCGTTTCCCTGAAGCCGATACATCTCTAAATTTAGCGAAAGGTAATATATATATTCTTCATTATTTAATTGAATTCTTAACCAGTCCTCAGAATAAGACTCAATATTAATATTACTATGTACAGTACCAGAACGTAATGATGAGTTGATTATCAGTTCATAATTAAAATCATCTATTTTTGACACTTTACTGTTATAAGAAGGATCATATCCAAACTGAAAAGTAGCTATCTTAGTTCGCTTTCCTTTATACCACTCATATACAGAAATAAAATATATACCTGGATTATCAATATTTAAATCAACAACATATTTCCAAGCTGCATGCCTCTCAGACTTAGTATAATTAAAATCAGAAAGTTTATATAAATAACTGTTAATATCAAACTCATATTTTTCCGTATCATTTACACTCTCAAAAACAAGAAATTTCACTTCCAAAAATACAGGTATCAGCTCATCATTTTCAGGCTTTTTAAGATATTGATGCTGTAATTCATTTCCAAATATCCCTGGCCTCATAAGGGAAGAAAAGCTAAATATATCTCCGCTCAAAAAAAGGGTGTCATCATAATCTACAGTTAACGATGAAAGAATAAATGTATTTGATTTAAAAAATACAGTTCCTCTATTATCTGCCCCAGACGTGCATAAAATTGCAGTCCCCTTATAATCTGTATTATTCGATATTTCATTTCCAGCATTATCAAATACTAGATAATCGCGATATAACTTTCTTCTACTATCGTATATGATTTCGTCTCCAGCAATAAGCAAATACTGTAATTTGCCTAGAGGATCAAGTAAATTTATTTTATTGAGTGAAACCTGATAGCCTCCAATAATTTCTTTGATACAAGGCTGATCATTAGTGTATAGAACATGCTTCCCATTTTTGAGAATAATTTTTATATCGTAGTAGTTATATTGGGATTTTACACGATGAATAGGTGGTACCAGATAAAGTTTATTTTGGTATAGTTTAAATTTAGGTTCCCATCTTGAGCGAAATTCTGATGAAACAATTCGGTGACTTTTTCCTTCAGAAGCATCCCGAAACGTCTTTTCCCAAGATTCAAAACCTATCTTTAAATAAGGATTAAATATTTTTATTTTCTTATTCCATACCCGTTTATCAATAAGTTTGACAATGATTATGCTGAGTCCGATAACGACATCAGAATAGTTTTCATTTATTATTAACTGCTTTGTTGTTTTAATCAACTTATAACTTTTTTTGGTAACATTTACCTTTATATCATCTCCCTCGGAAAGCATTACGTCACGAAGGCCTTCATAAACAAATCTAAATTCCTTTGAAAGATTCTCTGGAAGATCATATTCAAAATTTAATTTATATATATCGTAAATAAAATCAAAAAATGCAGGAAGGTAATACACAGGCACAATTGCATTCGAAAGTACAACATTTATTATTCTTGATTTGCCTTGTCTGTTTTCCTTTTTCGTACGATACTCACTTAATATAGACCTTATAGTACCTTCAATCTTTTGCTCCGAATATCTAACGTATAAACTTTTATAGGTTATTCGCACGTTTTCGTAAAAATTACCATTATATTGCAGCATTCCAATTAGACATAGTGATATGAATACTATTTCTGGATTCATCAGAAAGCCGGTATATGATTGCAGAGCTAAATTTAATTGTTGCTTTGCTTCATGATGGATTACGTTTATCGCATTTTCGTTATCCAAAATATCTATCAAGTCAAGGCCAATGTTTTGATGATGTTTAACTTTGTCTCTTAAATATTCTATTTTTACTTTTAGCTGTGCACCTTGAATTATATTCTTTAATAAGCTCAGTAAGTGACCTTGTTCTTTTTCTGTAACTGTACCATCCTTAAGGATACTTTTTACTTTGTCTAGAATTTCTTCACCGTGTTCACGTCTACGAATAATATCTCCATTTTCTTTAACCCACCGACAAAGTTCATGAATTTTCTCTTCATTAGCAACATCGTCAAAGTTTATATCTTCTATTAATCCCAGCAGCTCATAAATATTTTGCATGATGACACCCCCTCTTGTATTAAACTTCTTCAGTAATTACCTAAAATCAAGTTTCTTATAACCAACGAATCTTAATATAAACATGTTTAACTTTCGAAAAAGTTTATTATTGACCTTGCTCAAATAAATCCTGCATATTACACCATACCTTTTATTTCCCTTGCTTGACACGAGAATTAGTAAGCTTTTCCACATCACTTAAAATTATCCAAGAATGTCCAAACTCCGTTGTACTTTCGATTTTTTTCTAACATAAGCAAGCAAAATAACTATGTATATTATTATATTAAATGATTTAAAATATTTTTGTATAGCTGCCGCGTTTTTTCATCAAACTGATCCTAGACTATTACAGTTTCAAATGGAAATTTTTCCATAATCACAAAACGCGTTAAAAAGATTTTCATGACAACAACCCATCATTCCAACTTCGCCAAACATTTATCTAGAATTTTTTCCAAGCAAACTCTTCAATTTTTGCCTAGCTGTTCTTCGAATATGAAACATATGTAATCATCTTTATTCAACCTTTCATTGATTCTTTTTTGATAAAAAATTTCTCTAACATCATCAAGCGACTTCATAACATTACTTATCTTTCATAAAATTTTAATTTATTTTATCATATTATAAAAATAATTCATCTTTATAAGACAATCCTCAATCAAATAATCAATAATAATTTTATCTTAATTATTAAATTTGTAATCCATTGAGCATTAACAAGCAAAATTAAAATTATTGTCTCACAGACTATTATAAAGCTTGTTTTATTTGTTTACTTAAACTCAACAGTGCGTTGATTTTTGCGAAATTCCCATATGCTTGTGAAATGATATACTTGTAAACGTAAACAAAATTAATTTTTACAAGCGAGAGGAGTTTTATTATGAAGAAGTTAACAGATAACATCACATTGCGCCATGGCGCACAAATTAAGACAAGAATTGTTCAATCACCAATGCTCACTAACAGCGGCTTAGATGAGAAAGCAACGCAGGACACAGTTGATTATTACGGAGCACGTTCACAGTCAGCCGGAATGGTGATTGTAGAATATACCAGCGTTAGTCCGAACGGCGGGCCATCACGGTCGTGGGCTCCTGATCGTGAGCAATTAGCAATCTACAACGATGATTTTAAACCAGGCTTAACCAAAGTGGCAACTGCATTGAAAAAAGACGGCAACAAAGCCATTTTACAGATAGTACATTCGGGACGTGAAGCAGCATACCGCGACACTCTCGGCGGCAGAGTTGAGGTGCCATCACAAATGAACTTCCCGTGGATTGACTACCCGCTTCACGAACTAACAGAAGATGAAGTTTGGCAAATCGTTAAGGACTTTGGTACTGCTACTAAACGGGCAATTGACTGCGGGTTTGACGGTGTGGAAATTCATGGCGCCAACCACTACCTAATCCAACAATTTTTCTCTGCCTTTTCCAATAAGCGGACCGATTACTGGGGTGGCAGCTTGGAAAAACGGATGAACTTTGCCTTGGAAATCTCTAAAGAAGTTTTCAAAGTCGTTAAAGAGGCCGCACCTAAAGACTTCATCATCGGTTACCGGATTAGCCCAGAAGAAATTCACGGTGACAATATCGGTTATACTTGGCACGAATCACAGCAATTGCTCAAGAAGTTAACGGAAGACTTTGAATTTGACTACATTAACATTTCAACCAACAATTACAAGGCTACACCAAAGGATTCTAACCAAAATTATGCCCAGTTGTTAAGCAAAGTAATCCAAGCACCAACATTAGAGTTGATTTCCGGTGACATTCATACCGTCGAAAAGATGAATGATGCACTTAATTACGTTGACCTTGTTGGCTTAGGCCGGGCCACCCTGATTGATCCCCGGATCGCCTACAAAATTTTAAACAATCAGGCCAAAGATATTCACCTTAAATTTGATGAAGAATCCGTCAAGGAAGGACACCTAACACCAGGACTGGTTGAATTACTGGCAAACACACCGTATTTTGATATGCCAGGAATTGATTACCTCAAGTCTTTATCAAACGTTAAATTAGACGACGTTGTTACCCACGATGGTACAAAATAATATTTACTAATGTCCAAGTCCACTATGAAAAAGGGGATGCTTTTCAGCATCCCCTTTTTATTGTGTCATCAATCGCTCTAAGCAATTCGGTCGTCTTGTCAGACCTCATATGATTAGGGTTAGTTAACCAGCCCAAAACAAAGTGATCATCAAGCAAATGACCAATATCAATCCTTACCAATTTTTTAAAAGCATCATGACTGGCAAACTTATCCTGAACCAAGCGGCCAAACGAAACAGTGTGCAGATTCATAATTGCCTCTTTCATCGCCCACGGATCATCTACCCTCAG
The DNA here is from genome assembly GCF_029433255.1 of Lactobacillus sp. ESL0791. Classification (NCBI taxonomy): domain Bacteria; kingdom Bacillati; phylum Bacillota; class Bacilli; order Lactobacillales; family Lactobacillaceae; genus Lactobacillus; species Lactobacillus sp. ESL0791. The sequence continues at coordinate 1,607,904 of NZ_JAQTHU010000001.1, forward strand.
AACAAGGTTCAAGGGGCCAGTTAAAAACTGCAGCCTCTCAAAAAACATGTCATGGAAATGATCATTGAACAGACTAAATTTTTGCTGTTTGAGATCGGCTAAAGTAACTTTTCTTTTAAGCTGTGCCAGTGGATTTTCGGGAGAACAAAGCAACATCAATTTACTAGTGCAAACAGTTTTAAAAGTTAGGTTTGCAAACTCCTTATCATTAATATCATTGGTGGCAACAAAGCCCGCATCAATTTCCTGATTGCGTACCCGCTGAACAATCGATTCAAATTCATGACAGCTGATATCCAATTCTGTATCCTGATAATCCTGCTTATAATTTGCTAAAAACACATCAATAAACGGCTTGAGCATCGTATTCATGTAATAAAGGGTGATTTTTGGGTGATGCCCAGGGTTGGCCAGCACCGCAGCCGTAGTCTCAAGCTTATTTTTATAGCGGAGAATATCTGATATTGACGATAATAACTGCCGGCCGTCAGGTGTAAGTTTAGTTCCCCTGCTTGTTCGCTCAAAGATCTTAACGCCCAGCTCTTTTTCCAAATTATCGAGTGCAAGGCTCAGGCCCGACTTGCTGATATGCAGATTATCGGCCGCTTCCTGCAGAGAACTATAATGTGATAAAACTTCAGTATAAAGTAATTGCTCAAAATTCATAATTACGCCGCTTACTAGTCCAGGCTAATGTTTTTCCACTGCTATTTTATAACTTTTAGATTTTCTAGTAAATTTGAAAATTAAAAAATACTTTTTGCACGTATAACTAGTTCATTAAGAATATTCTGAGATACATGTCCAATAATTTTGCCATGTCGCGCTTTAAAATCATATCTACCCGCTTCATGACCAGCATGTAATTCAGCATCAATATATATTAAATCGTATTAGCGCAAAATTACCATTCAACTTTTTCTTTTCCAACTGCTTTATCATTCGCATAATTACCAACATCTGCTAGTTCGGATTGAAAGTCAATTTTATCATACTCACCATTTAACCACGGATTATCAAGTCCTTGTGTTAACATAAAAATCACCCCTTAATATTTATAAGTATATAATGATAGGTGATTTTTTAAAAGGGAAAATCTTGATTAATATATAGACTTAGCTTATCTAAAAATTCACTGTTTGGACTATTTAAAACTAATCTCAAGTAAAAAAGTATACTCTTCACCCAACAGATGCAGGTAAAAAGCACACTTTCAACTTTTATAACTGAAACTTGAAAGCAATAAAACTAGTCAAATTCCTTGTGGGCTCTGACTTTTTTAATGCCCACTTGTGTTTTATTTGGTTCATGCCAAATATTTTTGAATGAAGCTAGGTAATAGCTTAATAAATTTGCTTATTATTTGGTCTACCTCTTCTGTAATTTGCTCCTTGACTTCTTCCAATGCCGATAACAGGTAGACCAATGCTTTTTCGAAAGCTAAATCTGGCAACGCGTCATTCATTAAGTAGAACAAATCTCCAATTGTTCGCTCATCAACTGCTTGTCTTTCCTGCCAAGCTAGCAGCTCATAAGTTAAGGCAGTGATGGCAAAATAGCCACTTTGCCCGTCATAGTTTTGGATCTGTGATTTATCTAAAGCCAGATACTGCTTGGTTGCTTTAAAGAAAGTCTCTATCTGCCATCTACGGCCATAAAGCTGAATAATCTCTTTTGGCTGCAACTGGTATCTTGTAGTGGCCAAAACCAAGTATTTTCTCTTATTACCGCGCTTAGTAACGTATACTAATCTGAGCGGAAAGCTATTTCCTTGATATTCAGCTTCTACCACGCAGCTATAAAGGTAATCGTTTTTTAACTTCATCTTCGATGCCGTCAATCTTTCGTACAGACTTTTTACATCATAGAGCCGGCCACGATACCGATAATATACTTTTTTGCTTAATTTAAGCATAGATACGCTGTTCAATCCTAGCTGTTTTAACCGCCAGAACATTTTGGGTGATGCAAACCAACTGTCAAACAGCACATAGTTCGCTGGAATGCCTTCGTTTAAAGCTTGTTTGATTAATTCAACTGTAACATCATTCATCTGTCTTTGAGCCTGATTTCTTCTTCTGCCTGCAATGGAACGTTTATCAGTAGTAATGGCTTTACTGCCAATCATGTTTTGTCTGTTCTTAGTTGACATTAAAGCAAAATTTGCTGGCAAAAAAGTATTGCCATCGCTCCAGCCAACAGTTAGGCCACGGTAACCATTAACATATTCATGCTCATTATGATCATAAACTCTAGCAAGCAATTCCGTTTTCTTAGAATAGGAGCGTGACATCAAAGTATCATCAACGATCAAGGCTAATCTTCTACGCTTATCAATTGCGGGTTTGAGCGCAGTAATCAAATTGACAGTAGCTAAGCAAAGCAGTTTTTGCCAGTTGATGCGACCATCATTGAGAACATTTCTGCCAGTTTTAGAATAAATTCTGCAGGTTGATCGAAACGATACAGAGACTTTCTGGCAAAGCGTGATTGGATCATCCAATTAATCACCATGAGCAGGCTAACTAAGGGATGACGTTTAAAGTTAACTTTCTTGCTCAGATCAGCTAGACCAATTAGTTTAGCAAAAGCAGAAATTAAAGAACAAGTATCCTTTTCTTGATTGATTTGCAATATACTTTTCATAGCGTGAGATCTCCTTTAACTTTGATTTTGACACTTAAAGTATAACGCAGGGAGGTCTTGCGTTTTTATTTTTGTACTAAAAAAGCTAGAAATCACGCCCTTTTTGCGTAATTTCTAGCTTTCAAGTTTCAGTTTTATAAGATTTAACGCTTGTTAATTTTCTTTTGTTAACACCGTGACCGCCTCAACGTGCGGGGTTTGCGGGAACATATCCACCGGATCAATGCGGTCAAAGTCATAACCGTGCTTTTGGAAATCCTGCAGATCACGCACAAGCGTTGCCGGATTACAGGAAATGTACACGATCTTCTTGGGACCTGTCGTTACAGCCGCATCAATAAATTCCGGGGTTAACCCTTTTCTTGGTGGATCAACAAAGATGACATCGGTTTTCATACCCTCACTGGCCCAACGCGGCATCACCTTTTCGGCCTTACCGGTTACATATTTGGCGTTAGAAATCCCGTTGAGTTCAGCGTTGGCGTTGGCATCCTTGACCGCATCCCCCACAACTTCAATCCCGCGCACACTCTTCACATGCCGGGCAACGCTTAAACCAATTGTCCCGATCCCGGAGTAGGCATCAACAACCACATCACTTGGTTTTAGATCCGCATTTTTGATTGCCAAGTCATACAGACGCGGAGTCTGCAGCGAATTAATCTGGAAGAAACTTTCAGGTGAGATCCGAAACTTAACATCACCAATCTTGTCAACAATCTGCGGATTACCAAAGATCAGATAATCGGTTTTACCCAAAATTACATTGGTCTTTTTTGGATTGTGGTTCAAAACCAGACTGTCCACCTTGTCAATCTTCTTAATGTCATCGGCAACGGCTGGCAACTGGTCAAAGTCCTTGTGCAAACAAACCAAAATCACCATAATTTCGCCGCTGTCTTTACTACGGCGAACATCCAGGTAGCGCACCTCACCCTGATTATGAATTTCATCATAGGCAGGAACATGGTGCGCACGCAGAATATCGCGGACGGCAACCAAAACCCGATCAATTTCCGGATCAGTGGTAAAGAAATTAGTGAGCGGCACCAAATCATGGGAATGCCGTCTGAAAAAGCCAATCTCCAGTTGACCATCAACTTCCCGCACCGGCACTTGCGCCTTATTGCGGTAGCCTGTTTCTTCCGGACTAGCCAAGGTTTGCCCAACTTCCTTATCTTCAAGATGAGCCTTTTTAAGCAGATTCACCACCTGATTGCGTTTAAATTCAAGCTGCTTATCATATTTAATGTGCGCAAGCGAAGCCAGGCCCGTCTGTACCCACTGGTTGAGCTTGATATCCACCCGATCCGGGCTTTCTTTCTTGATCTCTTCAATCTTAGCGAAGGCAAAGCTCTTCTTAACCTTCAAGATTTTTGCACTGACAATTTCGCCAGGCAGAGCATTATTAACAAAAACCGTCATGCCTTCGTGATGGGCAACGCCCATCGCTTCATAAGACAAGTCGGTAATTTCTAAATCGATAATTTGATTCTTTTCCATTTTTCGTCCTTTTTTACAAACACTAATTAACTATTCTATTTTACAGGAAATTACGGGAAAAAGTAATTGCTATTCATCTTGTCTTTTTGATCAGTTTCTATAAGCAAGTTTAGTTTATCAATTAATTCATTTAAATTAAACATACCTATCTTGCCTAAGCTATTATTCTCACGCATAAATTCTTTAATTTTCTCGCATAGATTTGTTATGTTCTTTTCTTTATAGGGATATATTTTTTTATAGTTATTATTGACAAAATGATTATATATATACTGTGTAAACTTTTCAGATCTAGGATGAGCAGTTAAAACATATTTTTGTAATAGACCAGAATCCAAAAGGGTTTCAAAAAAATCAATTCCTGTATTCACTCCAGACAATTCTTCTGTTCTTCTATAATTACCTTCAAAAATGCTAGTTAAAAATTCTAATTTCCTTTTTCTATTTGCTTTTTCATCAAACTTATTAAATATTTCATCAATTTTTTTCTGTATATCAACTGAAATAAGCCCAATGTCTTTCTTCATCTCCCATTTTTCCTGATAATCATCTAATATTTCAAAATTTTTACAATTTTTCGTTATTATCCATTCTATTTCTTGTAATATTTTAGATTGATAATCTTCATGTATCATTAGCAGATTAATTTTTTCAAAATAATCAAAATTGTCGTACACATTAATTAATTGATCAAACGACATTTTATGTTCATCTATATTTTTTAAAACCTTAATTTGCAAATTTTCAAATTCATCATCATCAATATCTCTAAAATAATTTGTTTTATCTACCAAAACCTGGCTTGCTTTGATGTCACTCTTGAATAATTTGTACCAATCATCTATAAAAGCCACACTATCAAAAGTAAGATCAAAAATAATATGATTTATTTGTTCATCATAAAAAATATAATCATCAAAGCATGCCCTATTGATACAATGATATTTTTTTACTATATATTTTGCAAGATGATCATTATTCTTTGTATTAGTAGATGAATTTTTCCAGATACCTTTATTTAAAGTAAATCGAATAAAATTTCTGGTATTCATCAATGGCCTTAATTCTTGCAGATTTTCCTTAGTTAATCTTCCTTCTCTATGTTCTATTGCTATGACAAATATATTTAAAAACGCGGATCTTTCAATATTTACTTTATCATCACTTGACTCTTTATGATTTTCAAAATATTCTCGTAGTTCTTGATCAACAATCTCAAAAGTAGAGAATATAAACTTAAGTGTTCGTAAATTTAAAGTAGAGGTTTTAAATTGTATCAATAATACTTTCCCAATCCAATCAGAATTAGCTCTAACAAATTGATTATCGCTTTTATCTAGAAAACTATCTTTTATAGTAGAAAAGTCAATACTAAAAGGTATAACTCTACTGACTATCTTTTCACTTATCTTATTAAAATCATTTTTTACATTTTGAATTTTTGAAACATTACCTACCAAAATCACCCGACATTTTAAATCTTCAATTAAATCTGTTAAGATGTAACCTAAAAAATCTACTAATTTAATTTCTTCACTTATTCTTTCAATATCATCTATGACAACAACTATTTTCCCCGCTCTTTCTTCAATTCGTTTTCGCATAAAAGTAGAGCCTATATCTGCGAGCAATTTATTACCAATATCAAATAAATCACCATGATTTCCAGCCATAGCTTTTAATTCTTTTCTTATCGGTTTTAGTACTTTTTTTAGTTCCTTACCAATTTTATTACCCATATTAAAACAAGACATATATATTTTGTCAGTAATATCTTTTTTCAAACTATCTAATGAGTCATAGCCAAAAATAGAAAGATATATTGGTATCTTATCCTTAAAAATTCTAGATTCTTCCTTATTATCAATCTCATGTTTTAAAAAATAAGTTTTTCCAGTACCCCATTCTCCATTAAGTAGAATAGCAAAATCATCATTACCATTGACATAGTTTCTCAGGCTTTCAATCATTGAATTTTTTGACAAAATTACTCCTCCATTCAACTAAAAATGTAAACCAAATTTGCAATAATTATTTACTCCTTAATTTTACTCTGGAATTCTTGCTTCCACATAAAGATAGATTTTTAATAGTCATCATAAAAGTGACAATAAAATACACGATATCAATAAAACATTGAAATCGTGTATTAAAGCTATGTTTGACTTAACTTTTGATTTTTACCAAATATGTACCCGCTTCTTTGGAGACAGCCACATTCCATCAGTAGACTTAACCTTAAAAGTCTTGTAAAACTCGTTTTGGCACTGTGCCTGCACGTTAGCCCGTAACGGGTTCGGTGCATGGACATCAATCGACAGCATATATTTGATTGCTTGCGGGGTTGTCTTCATTTTCCAAACTCTGGCATTATTTTCAAACAGCTCCCGTAAATTGTCGCCTTCACTCTTAGCAACTTGAATCGCTACGGTCAAACCGCCTTGGTCGGCAATATTTTCCGAAACTATCTGTTTACCATTCAGCTTTGATGAACCATACTTAATCCCATTAAACAAATTAATTTCTGCCTTAATTTTTTTCTTAAATTCGGCATAGTCCTTTTTGGTCCACCAATTACGCATGTCACCTTCTTTATCATAACGGGCACCGTTATTGTCAAAAGCATGAGAAATCTCATGACCAACAACAGCCCCGATTCCACCTAGGTTAGCGGCCTGGCTCTGCTTTTTATCGTAAAATGGTGCCTGTAAAATAGCTGCTGGAACTATTACAGAATTAGTTTGCGGAATGTAAGCAGCATCAACTTGGTCTCCAGCAATGCCCCATCCGTTGCGGTCAGCTGGTTGAAATAATTGGGCAAAATTTTCTTTAATATTTTCAATTTGCATTGCCCGAACATTGGAATACAAGCTGCCGCCTTTACTTGCCGGAACGATCTGCGTACGCCAATAAAATAGTGGCATTCCGTCTGGGTAACCAACCTTAACCTTCATCGCCTTCAGCTTATCGATTGCCTGCTGCTTAGTTGCTTTGGAAAGCCAGTCATTATTTTGCAGCCGTTTCTCGTATGTCTTCAGTATTTTTTCAATCATGCTGGTAACATCTTTTTTAGCGTCTTCACCAAAATAAGTTTGACCATAATAGATGCCAATTAAGTCACCAAAAACATTATCAACAATTTCAAATGCCTGCTTATCACCCGAAGACAGCTTTGCTTGTCCTGTTACCGCTTGTGCAAACGGAAAACTGGCTTCACGGAAGTTTTGCGAAAGCTCACTAGCAGAGTTATTAATAAACATAACAATCAGCCAGCCTTTAAGGTCAGCAAAGTTATCCTTGTTAACAATTTTATTAACGTTATTCAAAAAATCAGGGTCAGTCACAATAATTTGTTCAGGTTCCTTGCCAATTGTTCCCTGCAAAAATTGCTGAATATCAAAGTCCGTAAACTTGGACTTAAAATCCTGCATACTCATTGGGTTATACTGGCTTGCATCATCTGCATTCTCTTCAGCAGATTTAACATTTTGAGCTAGCAAACTATCAAACTTAATTGCTTGCTCGGCGTAACTGGTTGCCTGGTCCTCTGAAACCCCGGCCATTTTTAGCAAGTCGACCGACTGCTTCTGGTAAATATCTAATAGCTGCTTGGCGTTGGCATCTTGATAACTGCTTTTATCAGGTAAGATGGTCCCAGTAGGACTGAACCAAAGCGCGTTCTTTTTTGCATTTTTCATATCTGGTGAAACTGAAATATCAATCGGTAATGAAAAACCTTCATCATACAGTTTGGCTGCTTTAGTATTAAAATCCGCAAAATCCGTAATTCCTTCAAGTTGGGCCAAGTCTGTCTTGATCGGCTCAGCCCCATCACGATTACGCTGATCAAAATCGCGTGCTAATTTATATAGCTCAACGGCCTTGTCAAAGTTAGGCAGATTAGGCAATTGCTTCTTCCCATCGGCAAAGTCTGCCATATCCTGTGATAATTCATTCGTGATCTTCAAATCAAGTTCATCAAATGTGCCGGTACTTGTAGCATCGGCCGGAATTTTCGCTTTCTTCATCCATTTAGAATTAATTGCTAAATACAGATTATCCTGCGGCCGCGTTCCAACTTTCGGTTTAAGAACATTGCCACTACCGCCACGTGCAGCTTTTGACTTTTGCGTCAGCTTTTTAACGTTGGCAGGCTTCTTAGCTTTAAGCTTACTCCTATTGCCTCTGCTTGGCGGAGTCTGCTTAGCTGCCTTAACCTTTATCTTATGCGCATTACGATGCCCTTTAGTAGTGCTCCTACCAGCATTTTTTTTTGTCGTAGTAGCTGCAAATACAGGCTGGCTGACATTGTAGTCATTAGTCGCAATCAACGGGCTACCCGCTATTATCGCCGCAACTGATAATATTATTAATTTAAACTTGTTTTTCACAAATCTGCCTCATTTCACATCTCACGCTGTCCAAATTTTATTTTACCAGAAATCAGCGTTATTACCATTAAGATTTGATAAAGTTACTATAAAGCTTAACTGATATATATTGTATTATAATTAGTAAAAAATAACGAACAATCTATTTCAAAAACAAAAATCAATGATTTTTTCAGCAATTTTTTATTACTAATCACTATTATCTTGGTTAAGATTTTTTGAATACAGTTTTTTTCCTTTAGTATGCAGCTGTTTTATGTTACCGTAGTTAGTAACATCTAGCTAAAAAAGAAAGGATGTTTTTATAATATGGATAATTTTTCAACTAACCCAAACAGACGGCAAGTGCATTCCATTTCTGAAACAAATAACTTCTTAACTAGAATGTACAGCCTTATGGGCTTGTCAGTTTTAGTTTCAGCGGTCACAGCCTACTTGACTATGACTGTCTTCAGAAGTGCTGTCATGCAAATGCCGGTTTCAATTATGTGGATCATTTTGTTTGTTCCGCTAGGCCTATCACTGGGTATCAGCTTTAAAGCTGATCGCAGTCCTGTAGCAAGCTTTGTCATGTTGATGATTCTTGCAGTCATTTACGGCTTTGAATTCTCATTGATTGCCGGTTTTTACACCGGAACCCAATTGACAACCGCCTTTATTTCATCGGCAGCGGTCTTTATCGCAATGGCGCTTTTTGGTACTTTTACCAAAAGGGACCTAACCAACTGGAACTCTTATTTAGGTGCTGCTCTGATTGGTTTTCTGGTTGCCTGGATTGTCAACATGTTGCTCAATAATCCCACAATCACCTATATCTTTTCCTTTATCGGCGTCATAATTTTTACCGGTTTAACGGCCAGCGATGCCAATAAAATGAAAAATATTTATAACGTTTATGGTGGGCAGGTTTCAACCAACGGCTTGGCAGTCATGGGCGCACTGCAACTTTACCTTGATTTCATCAACATTTTTATGTTTTTGCTTGAGATCTTCGGCGGAAGCGGAAATAGTAGAAATTAACGATTGGTAAAGCAAAAAAGTGTCTGGGAAAAAATTCAAATCAAAAAGGAATGTTAGAATCAAAAAACTAACATTCCTTTTTTGATACAATCTTTTATCTAGATTACACTACAAAAAGTTACAAAATTTAAAGGTATTTACAATAATATTCGACTTTAATAATTGCTCTTAAATAAAATTTTTCAAAAGCATATTTTTTCCCAGATACTTTTTGTTGTCTTTATTTCTATTTACCAGATTTGCCAACGTAAAATTCGATCCGTTGCTGCAAATTTTTAAAAGTAACCGGACAGTAGTCGCCAATTTCACCATCAAGATTTACCGGCAACTCTTGTCCCTTACTCTTACCAATCAGATCAACCTTTAAGCTTTTAGTTTTGGTATAAATAATATCGGGATCATCTGTATGGCGGCCATTCAAAGCCAGTGCCATCAGCTTCAAGAGTTTACCTGGATCGGACGGCTTGACAATAATCAGCTGAAAAAGACCATCACTGAGCTGGGCATCAGGCATAATCTGCTCAAAACCGCCAATCGTATTGGTCATTCCGAGCAGCAACATTGACAGTTTGCCCTCATAAACACCGTCATCATAGGTTAGCCGCATTTCATTTTCGGTCAAGTGCGGCAGCATTTCTGCCCCCTTAATTAGGTAAGCAGCATAGCCTAACGCTGACTTAACCTCGGAGGGCACCCCATAGGTCAGTTCGGTCAAAGAGCCGCAGGCAGCAATATTAACAAAGTATTGCTCATCTCCGGAAAAATCAGCCATGCCGATATCCATTTTACGTGTTTTTTTCTGCAAAATGATTTTAGCAGCTTCTAAAATGCTGTCGCGCGGAATCCCCAGTGCACGGGCATAATCATTGGTCGTTCCTGCCGGAATGATCGCCATTTTTGGTCGCTCATCCAAAAAGGCAATTCCGTTCACAACTTCATTGATTGTCCCATCACCACCGGCGGCAACCAACAGATCAAAACCTGCTTCAGCCGCACGCGTTGCCTCATTTTGCGCACTCTTTTTTTCAGGTGTCGTTCTAAAAGCGCTAGCTTCATAGCCAGCCTGCTCCAAAACGTCTAGAATATCAGCAACATTTTTTGGCATTTGCTCGTGACCGGAGACAGGATTATAAATTAATCTTGCTTTTTTAGTCATAATTGCTACCTATTTCCTAAATATTATTAACGACTCTGTAATTCTTCATTCAACAGTTTATTAACCATCTTCGGGTTTGCCTTACCCTTGGTCTGCTTCATAATTTGGCCCACCAAGTAACCAATTGCCCGGTCCTTACCATTCTTGAAGTCTTCAACCGACTGTGGGTTATTGTCAACAACTTCCTTGACCATTGGTGCCAGAACACTGCTATCTGAAAGTTGAACCATGCCTTGAGCTTCAACAAATTTCTTGGGGTCAGTACCCTTAGTGATTGTTTCCGCAAAAACCTTCTTGGCAATTTTCGAAGAAATCGTACCATCTTTAATCAGCTTAATCATGGCAGCCAGATGCTCTGGCGTCAACTTGATGTCGGCCAAGGTTACCCGGTTATCATTCAAATAACCATTAACCTGGGTATTCATCCAGTTAGCGGCAAGCTGTGGATCGGCTCCGGCAGCAACTGCTTTATCAAAGAAGTCTGAACTTTCTTTAGTCTGCAGCAGCACATCTGCATCGTACGGCTTTAACCCATACTTATTCACATAGTCATCATAACGTGCTTCTGCTGTTCGCGGAAGAGTTTTAGCAATCTCGTCAATCCACTTCTGGCTGATGTGATCCGGCGCAAGGTCTGGTTCTGGGAAATAGCGGTAATCTGCATCGCCTTCCTTGACCCGTTCCAAAACAGTTTTACCGGTAGCTTCATCAAAGCGGCGGGTTGAAAGCTGAACCCGGCCGCCGGAAAGCAATACCTGTGCCTGCCGTTTTTGTTCATAAGCAAGGGATTTACGCACGTGCTCAAAGGAGTTCAGGTTCTTCATCTCGACCTTGGTACCAAGTTCCTTTTGTCCAGCTGGCCGGATCGAAATATTGGTGTCAACCCGCATTGAACCCTCTTCCATCTTAACATCAGATGCCCCGGTAAACTGGACAATTTTCCGCAATTTTTCTAGATATGCATAGCCCTCATCAGGATCAGCAATTTCTGGTTCGGAAACAACTTCCAGCAGCGGCACACCCTGACGGTTTAAGTCAACGTACGAATAGCCGTTGGTTCCGTGCGTGTTCTTACCAGCATCTTCCTCAATGTGCATTTCGTGGATACCAATTCGCTTCTTCTTGCCATGGACTTCAATTTCGACGTAGCCGTCTCTAGCCAGCGGTTGGAAGAACTGCGTAATCTGATAAGCCTTAGGACTATCTGGATAGTAGTAGTTCTTCCGATCAAAATGGGTTGTCGGCAAAACGTGCGCATGCGTTGCCAAAGCAACCATGATCCCCAAACGGTAAACGTCCTTATTGACATACGGCAGTACCCCTGGCATTGCCCAGTCAATGACGTTAGTTTCAGTGTTAGCTTCCGCACCATAACTTACTGGTGAAGGTGAAAAGATCTTACTCTTAGTTTTTAGTTCGAAGTGAACTTCGAAGCCAATTGTCGATTTAAAATTCATTCAATTAATCCTCCATTCCAGACGGTGTTTGTTTATAAAACTTATTTGCACGCTCGACAAAATCAGCTGTTCTAAAGATGCTGCCCTCATCAAACCGTTTGGCCATAATTTGGAAACCAACCGGCATCCCGTCAACCAAACCAGCAGGAACACTGGCGGCCGGAATTCCGGCTAAATTAGCCGAAATTGTCAGAATATCGTTATTGTACATTTTAATCGGATCGGAAATTTCACTGCCAATATCAAAAGCCGGCGTGGTTGTTGTCGGTCCGACAACAACATCATTTTCCGCAAAGACCTTATCGAATTCATCGCAAATCAGTGTTCTCACCTTAGCAGCCTGCCGGAAAAATTTATCGTAAGAACCAGCAGACAAGGCAAAAGAGCCCAGGATGATCCGCCGCTGCACTTCTGGACCAAAACCTTCTGAACGTGACTTAACGTAAACATCCAATAAATTCTTTGTATCCTTAGCACGGTATCCATAGCGGATTCCATCATAACGCTGCAGGTTAGATGAAGCTTCACTTGAAGCAATGATGTAATATGTTGGAACAACATATTTCGTCAGCGGCAGCGAAACTTCATTGATGATTGCGCCGTTTTCTTTCAGCAAATCAATCTGCTGCTGAACAACCTCTCGGACACCGCTGTCAACACCCTCACTCATATATTCCTTAGGAACAGCGACCCGCAAGCCCTTAACATCTTGTCCAATAAACTTGGTGAAATCAGGTACCTCACGCTCAGAAGTTGTTGAATCATGATCGTCGCTGCCGGCAATCACGTTCAATACCTCAGCCGAATCTTTGACCCGCTTGCTCATCACCCCAATTTGATCTAGGGAAGAAGCAAAGGCGATCAGGCCCCAGCGCGATACACGGCCATAGGTCGGCTTAATCCCAAAAATACCATTGAATGCTGCCGGCTGGCGGATCGAGCCACCGGTATCGGAACCTAAAGCAGCTACTACCTGGCCCGAGGCAACAGCAACAGCTGAACCACCGGACGAGCCACCAGGAACTTTAGCCAAATTCCACGGATTATGCGTCACCCCAAAATATGAATGCTCGGTTGAAGATCCCATCGCAAATTCATCCATGTTGGTCTTGCCAACAAAGGTTGCCCGCGCTTGTTTTAACTTAGTGATAACCGTTGCATCATAAACCGGCATGTAATTTCCCAAAATTTTGCTTGCGGCCGTGGTTTTGACACCATTAGTAATAATATTGTCCTTGATCGCAATCGGGATTCCAGCTAATTTGCTTTTAGCAAAATCAAGGTCCGATCCTGGTTTAACTTCGTCCTTGACCGTGATCCAAGCATTGAGCTTTTTATCCGTCTCCTGAATATTATTAACCGTATCTTGGGCCAGTTGGTCGGCTGTTAATTCGCCGTTAGCCAATTTTTTATTTAATGAGTCAATATTTTCTTTCAAATAATTCATTACTCGTCCTCATCTTTATTAATAATTACAGGAACCTTAATGAACCCGTTAGCCTTATCCGGAACGTTTGCCATTAATTCGCTACGGCTTTGCCAGTGCTCAGGCTTATCTTCGCGGAAAACCGTGTCACGGTCAACCACTTGAACCGTTTCGGCAACCCCTTCTGTGTCAACTTCTGAAAGCTGATTAGCCATGTTGATAATTGAACCCATTTCTTCGGTAAACTTGCCGATTTTACTTTCATCAAACTCCAGCCGCGATAATACCGCAACGTGCTTAATTGTATCTTCTGTGATTTCCAACTAAATACCTCCTTATTCACCGCCATAAATATGGACTTGATAATCACTATCTGCTGTTTCTTTTGCAATCAGTGCCTGAACATTATTAACAGAACCAATCTTTATTTCCAAAGGAACACTGCTTGGCAAATATTTCTTTGCCGTCGACAATGCCAGCCTGGTAAAACTCTGCACCTGTTCATAACCATAAAATTGGGTAGTCACCGCAATATTTTCTTGAGCTAATTTACCATTTTCATAGCGCAAGGTTGCTGTAACTCCGCTGATATTAGGAAAATAATTCTGAATGGCTTCCTTAAAACTGTTAAAACTTGAAGCATCACTGCTGTTAATTGCTTTTGCATTACCAACTGTTGGTAAAACTTCCGTTTGCTGTGAAACAGGTTTCCAACTAGTTATTTTACTACTATTAGCGGCCGCTGTCCCGTACAAAAAGTAAGTTCCACCAACTAATGAATCTTTGCTCGTTTTTGAAAAAAGGCCAATTGTCAGAGGAATATCCCTTAAGTCTTTCTGTTTGCGCAAACGAGCAACTATTTGATCAGCAATTTGCTGACCATAGTCCTTTTGGTCAGAACGGGAAATATCTTCCTGATATTCAGGCCCATCTTTAACTTTTTGGTAATAATCAACGGAATTCATTGCTAGACCAATACTCATTCCGCCAAGACGATAACTTGAGCCCGAACCCGTCAGGTAATCCTGCTCAAGAATTTCTTCCAAATAATACGGATTATATTGCTTTTTACTGCCCAGCGCTGGATTCAAACCGGTTTTATTAGACGGTGCCTTTCTTGCCAACCAATCATTTACCGTTGAGGTGCTCAAATATTGTCCTTCCTGGAAAACATAGGAGCTTGTAGAATACTGGCTCTTAGAAATCTGAATAAGTCCCCGTTCAAATTCCCGCGTATCAACAGAATTATCATTGGTTGTGGCTGTTAAGCCCGCAATCGGACTGATCACATAGTGTCCGTCTTTGAGCAGCACGGTATAGCCGCCGTTACCTGTTTCAGTCGTTTGATACGTTTTCGTCTTGGTGCTGGATGTCGTTTTCGAATTGTTAGCCAGACTAGAATTTTTCAAATTGCCGCAGGCACTTAAACTAACGGCCGAAGCAAGCAATAATAATACCCGAAAAAATTTTTTCACTTTGTTTTTTCCTTTATTCGATCTTCGCAATTGCTTCTTCCTCTGTTAAGCGCGGAACTCCTAAATTTTCTGCTTTTGTCAACTTGGAGCCCGCATCTTCTCCGTAAACAACGTAATCTGTTTTGCTTGAGACCGAACCGGTTACCTTTGCGCCAAGTGCCTGCAGTTTTTTGGTAAATTCACTTCTGCTGTAATGAGCTAATTTCCCCGTTAAAACCACGGTCTTTCCTTTAAAGAAATTGGCGGCAATTTCCGCCGGCTCATCCGCACCCAGATAATCCATATTCAAGCCGCTATCCTGCAGTTCCTGAATCAGCTTGATCACCTCAGGCTGAGCAAAATACGTTGTCAATGATTCAGCAATTGTCATTCCTATTGTAGCGATTGCCGTAATTTCTTGCACGTCTGCTTCCATAATCTTTGCCATATTTTTAAACTTTTGCGCCAATAGACGGGCAACTTTGGCACCAACGTGGTCAATTCCTAAACCCGTAAGCAGCAGCTCAAGCGAATTTTGCTTGGATTTAGTAATCGCTGTCAACAGATTATTAATCGATTTTTCCTGAAAATGAGCAAGCTTAGCTAAATCATCTGCTTGAAGATGGTAAAGATCGGCCACATTATGAACTAGATCATTCTGCAGCAGCTGCCGCACAATCTTAGGACCAAGGCCATCAATATCCATCGCCGGCCGAGAAGCAAAATGAGTAATTTCTTCCTCAACCTGTGCCGGACAAGATGGGTTAACGCAGCGCAAAGCTACTTCGCCTTCTATCCGGACCAGCTTCTGCCCGCATGACGGACAGACTTCCGGAATCTGGTACGGCTGGGAATCTTTAGGCCGCTTACTTAAAACCACTTTCGAAATTTCGGGAATGATATCACCGGCCTTGTGCAGCTTAACCGTGTCCCCGATTCGGACATCTTTTTCTTTTAATAAGTCTGCATTATGCAGAACCGCATGCGACACGGTAGTGCCAGCAAGCTGAACCGGATCCATCACCGCCGTTGGCGTCACCACACCGGTTCGGCCGACTGTCCATTTAATCTCGTGAACCACTGTTTCCTGCTCTTCCGGCGGAAATTTATAGGCAATTTCCCAGCGCGGCACCTTAACAGTGTTGCCAAGTTCTTGCTGCAGGTTTAGGTCATCGACCTTCAACACAATCCCATCAATGCCGTAACTCAGACTGTCCCTTTTAGCCGTGTAGTCATCAATAAAAGAAAAAATTTCGTCTAAACTCTTAATCCTGCGGCCGGTTTCATTAACATGAAAGCCAAGATCATGCATTTTAGCGATTGCCTGGTGCTGACCGGTAATCTCTTCCGGCGGCTGCACCCAAGTATAAATAAAAGTACTCAGATGCCGCCTTTTAGTCACCTTGGCATCAAGCTGACGCAGTGAACCGGCAGCTGCGTTACGCGGATTAGCAAAGGTTGGCAGTCCCCCATCATCACGTTCCTGATTGAGCTTGGCAAAGGCTTCTTTACCCATATAACACTCACCGCGCACCTCAATTGTTAATGGCTGCGGCAATTTTTGCGGAATATCCTTGATATAGAGGGCATTCGCTGTCACATCCTCGCCGACATAGCCATTGCCCCGGGTCGACGCCCGCGTTAGGCGGCCGCTAGTGTATTCAAGCGCAATTGACAGGCCGTCAATTTTCAGCTCAACGTTATAGGCAACCGAATGGCCGACCGCTTTTTGCACCCGCTGATCAAATTCCCGCAGTTCATCTTTAGAAAAAACATCCCCCATCGACAACATCGGAAGCGGATGTTCAACTTTGGTAAATTCAGTATCAACCTGACCGCCTACTTTTTGCGTGATTGAATCTGGTGTAACCAGTTCTGGAAACTTCTGCTCCAGCTCCAAGAGACGATTATATTTTTGGTCATAGGTACTGTCCTCAACTTCCGGTGCATCCTTTGAATAATAGGCATCAGCCCATTTGTTAAGTTCTTTTCTGAGTGCAGCAACTTCTGGTTTAGCTTCATTTAATGTTAGGTCTGCCATCGCTTTTCCTCCTGACTAAAAATATTAAACAACAATTTAATTAAATCTTTTTAATTGGGGCAAAAGCAGCCAACAGCCGCTTAATTCCCTTACCGGTAAAGGCAATATCCAGTTCCATGTCTTCACCTTTGCCGTTGACCTTGGTCACAACACCGCGGCCCCAGGATTTGTGTTCCACCTGGTCGCCAACATTCCAACCTTTTTTTTCTGCACCGACGGCACCGGCAGCGTGTTTAGCCCGCGGCGTATAAACCTCGGCCCGTGCACGTTCATCACGGTTAGCAAACGGTGCCGCCTGCTTTTGAAAGGCATCATCTAACATGCTGTTCGCCGCATTCGGGTTAACTACTTCTAAGTCATCACCGGAAATTTCTTCCAAGAAACGTGACGGCTGATTATTCTGCAACCGCCCATACATCATCCGTGAATAAGCATTAGTTAAAAACAATTCCTGCTTGGCTCGGGTGATACCGACATAAGCCAAGCGCCGTTCTTCTTCCAGCTGGTCATCATCAAGCAGCGCCCGCGACAGCGGAAAGAGGCCATCTTCCATTCCAATCAGGAAAACCACAGGAAATTCCAATCCCTTAGCTGCATGCAGAGTCATCAGCGTCACCTGATCGTCTTGTTCTTCTAAATCATCCTGATCACTTAAGAGCGAAACCTCAGCCAAAAAGTCACTCAGTGGCTCAGAGCCGTCAGCTTCTTCATATTGATCATCAAAACGCTTGGTTACTGACAGAAATTCGTCCAGGTTTTCCAAGCGCGTATCGGCCTCAATCGTGTGCTGCGCCTTGAGGCTGCTGGTGTAATCAAAATCCGCCAAAATTTTCTCAGTCAAACCGGTTACTGAATGACTTTTAGCAAAATTAATGCAGTCACGCAGCTTGCTGCCAAAATCACTCAGTTTCATTACCGGACGATTGGAAATAGTGGCCTGACCGACGTTAGTCAAGGCGGTCAACAGGTCAAAATTATTGTCGGTTGCAAAATTCAAAAATTTATCAACCGTGACCGCTCCGATGCCGCGTTTAGGGGTATTAATAATCCGGTTAAAGCTCATTGTATCGGCAGGATTAGCAACCAATTTCAAATAAGCCATGATGTCCATAATTTCTTTGCGGTCATAGAACTTGTGCCCGCCGACAATTTGGTAGGGAATATTGGATTTTACAAAAGCTTCCTCAACCGTTCTTGACTGGGCGTTGGTCCGATACAAAACCGCAAAATCCTTGTAACTGTTTTTCTTGTCGTCAACCTTTTCCTGGATTTTGCTGATAATAAAGTGGGCCTCATCATCCCCGCTCTGAGCCTGATAATAAGAAACTTTTTGACCCTGACCCTGGTCGGTCCATAAATTCTTAGCCTTGCGGTTACGGTTATTTTTAATCACGGAATTAGCAGCAGCAAGAATGTGACCAGTTGAGCGGTAGTTTTGCTCAAGCTTAACGGTTTTAACACCATCCTTCTGGTAATCATGCTCAAAATTCATGATGTTTTCCATGTTGGCCCCGCGCCAGCCATAGATTGACTGGTCAGCATCCCCGACGACACAAATATTCTTATATTGGGCTGCCAATTCGTGGCAGAGCTCGTACTGGGCCTGATTGGTATCCTGGTACTCATCAACCAGCAGATAACGGAATTTATTCTGATAATAATGCAATGTTGTCGGATCTTTTTTAAATAAAACCAGCGTCTGCATGATCAGGTCATCAAAGTCCATTATTTGCCCATCTTTAAGGCGCTTTTGGTATTCGTGATATACCTCAGCCGTCACCTTTTCAAAAGGCGAAGATGCCGCTGCCGCAAATGCATCCGGCGTCAGCAAATCATTTTTGCCATTAGAAATCGTCGACAAGATTCCGCGCGGATCATACATCTTGGGGTTAATATTCCGATCTTTTTCAATATGCTTGATTAACGTCAGCTGTTCTGCCGAATCTGCAATCGAAAAGTTATGACTGTAGCCGATTTTATCGGCATCACGGCGTAAAATTCGGACACACAAAGCATGAAACGTTGACATCCAGATATTGCCGGCAGACGGTCCGAGAAGTTTAGCCTCCCGCTCACGCATTTCGGCTGCCGCCTTATTGGTGAAGGTAATCGCTAGAATATTCCAGGGTAAAACTTGATTTTCTTCAACCAGGTAGGCAATTCGCCGCGTCAAAACTGAAGTTTTGCCAGAGCCTGCACCCGCAACCACCAAAAGCGGTCCTTCAGTTGTTGTAACTGCCTCTTTTTGCTCTGGATTTAATCCCTCTAAAATTGCCTCTTCGCTCATTTCAATTCCCTTCACAAGATGGTTGCCATCTTAAATACAATAACTTCTCTCAATTATAACAAAAAGTGGCGCAACTTTTGCGTCACACACTACTTATCATATTTATCAAGGTGATATTGCTCAATTAAATTAATCAATTTATCCGCATAATTAGGATCGGTCGCATAGCCGTCCGTCACCAGTGCTTTGGCCTGCTCCTGGTAATTTTTCGACTTTAAGACATGGCTATACTGCTGGGCATTCCAGCTGGTCCCTTTCTGAAAAAGTTCCGCATGGGCCCGAATTGACGCTTCGTATGAATCATAAATCTGAAACCGCGCCTTGACTTGATGCCACTCGCCCTTGACGTACTCCTTGGTTACTAAAACGGCCGAAGTATTGGGATTAGTGCCTTTGACCCCAAATAAATTATTGTATTTCTGCGACAGATCACTTTGCCCATAATCACTTTCCAGACAGGCCTGGGCAATTGTGATGCTGGGAAGCAAGTCATAAAACTTGTCAACTTCTTTCGCAATCGGCCCGATTTTTTTAATAAAAGCCTTATGCTGGCGAATGATTTTTTCACGAGCTTCTTGCCTTGCCAGCTGTTCCTGCCGGATCTGCTCCGCCTGAAGTGCCTGCCGGCGGTAATACCGAAAACCAATAAAGGCAATCAGCAGCAAAAATAAAATGATAAAGGTCCGAATGATGATATGCGCGGTTTGATGATTTTTACGTTTACGCTTTTTAGCCATAATGTTTTACTCCTTGATTATTACTTTAAGTATAACCCGGATTACGCAAATTCCTCACGTTGTAATTAATTTTTAAAATAAAAAAAGATGAAACTCACTGTTTCATCCATATCTATGCGGGCAAGAAGACTCGAACTTCCACGATCTAAAAGCGATCACAAGATCCTTAGTCTTGCGCGTCTGCCATTCCGCCATGCCCGCAATAGTACGTTAATAATCATAACCCAAAAAACAGATTCAGACAAGCGTATTTTAGAATTTTTTATCGCCTAGCTAGCAAAAATACCCCGCAGCTAATCAACTACGGAGCATTACTCAAATATTTACTTTGTCATTACGGCTTAAATGAAACGTTAATACTTTTATCTTCCAGCATCCTTGATGGCAGGCAAACAAAATGAAATTCATATGCTGGATCTGGCATTCCTTTAAGATTAGAGATGCTAAAACCAAAATAATCAAAATCGCCATCATAATTATTGCCATCTGCATTTAACAGATTGGTCATATAGCCCCGATAATTTTTTGAATTATTAAGCTCGCGCTGTGCATCAGAAAACCGCCAGTTAAAGCCCAGATTAAAAAAACCAAGCCCATTTTCCATACCATAATAACCAAATAAACCGTCCTTAATTTGCCGATAAATTATTTTCTTTACCACCGCTAGTGAAATTTTATCCATACCGGTTGCTCCTTCAGATTGCACGACATCAATTAAAGCACCCTGGTCTGCGGTAAGATTAAGACCGTTAGCCTTGCCCACACTGGTTACCAAAGCAGGGTCTACACCCATACTTTTCTTTTTGCTGCTGTTATATGTCGATGCAATATCAGTTGCCAGTTTCTGCGTGTTTGTACTTGCACGCCATGGCTGCAGTTTAAGACAGCTTCTTGCCTGATTAATCAAACGTAAAGTAAATGCATTGATTTCGATTTGCTGATCTGCAGTTAATTTTCCAGGATCAACCAGCTGCTTGTCGGACGCACTTTCTAGAGCAGCCGTGCGGTTAAAGTCACTTATCTTCATGCCCTTCTTTGAAGCCGCTAGCAGCTGCTTGTCAGGCTGGCCATCGCTGACTTTTGTTTTACGGACACCCGCAAGTGAATAATTTTTAGGCAACATTAACGTTGCCTGCTGATAATAAGTTTTGGTATATTTCTCAGCTGCTTTTTTACTACGAAAATAATTATTAGATCGTGAACATCCAACCAGCAGCACCTGCTGGCCATTTAAGCGATCCATCCTGTAGTCATTAAAAGCTTTACTGTTTTCCTTAGTTGCAACATATTTATTTTTACCTTTGGCAACAATGCCGTCGGCAGTTTCCTTATTAACAGCAGTCAAATAATGCTGTTTACCTTGTGCACTTTTAGCTTTTTTTACCAAATTAAAGACATTGCCATTTTTAAGCCGAAGCTTTGTCTTAGTAATTGTAATTTTATCTAAGCGGTCATCAATATAGCTATACCAAGTGCCACGCATTTTTTTAGGAAAAGCCTTTAAATAATGTGACTTTTCTTTTTTAATTGAAGTCTTAACGTTTGCCTGAGTCGGTATAACTTGATTAGCAACTAACAGACTGTTGATTCCCAGTAGCGCAATGAGCGCTAATATTTTTCTCGCCTTCTTTTTCATATTATCTCCTAAATCTATTTTGAAATTAAAGCTACTTATATATTATTATAAAATAAATAAGTAGCATAATCTATCTTTAATAAAAATAATATTTATATAAGAAAACTACTGTAAGCATAGCTGTCCGCCACATTTACCGCAGCGGTAGCGACGAAGATTAATCCGACGAACCCGTTGATATTTGCTGCCACAATCTTGGCAAACGTAAATATAATTTACCTTCTGTTTGCGCCTTAAACCAATATCAGGAGCATATAGGCTGCCGCCGACTTTAGCGAGCAAAAATTTAAATTCGGGATCACGATGATTAGAACCTAGCCCAAGCAGGTGTAAATGGTAGTGACACAATTCGTGCTTGATAATACCAATAAGTTCTGCCCGGTATTGCGACACTAAAAAATGCGCATTAATTTCCAGGTGGTGGTCACTAAGATGATAGCGTCCACCCGTTGTTGTCATGCGCCGATTGATTTTGACCTGATGTAAAAACGGCCGGCCAAAACATTGCAAGGAGATTTCTTCAACTAATTTTTGTAGTTCCTTTTCATTCATTTTGCTTTAATTTGACAATTTTTAACTGGCTGCAACTTTTTACGACAGTTACTGCAGCGATAGTAACGATTTCTCGATCGGAGCATGCGCGAATAATAAAGATCGCATTGCGGACAGTAGTATAGCGACTCGATAATTTGAACGTTATAAACTTCGGTATAGCAGCCAAGGCCTTGAACTCTTTGAAGTTCTTCCTTAAATGCTGCACTTCGGTCCCGATAATCCTGACCAGCCAAATCCAAATGATAATGAACCAAAAGATGAAGAATTACTCTGATTACAACGTCATCATATTCTTCAGTAAAAAGGCGTTCATTAATTTCAAGATGATGATCCCGCGGATAATAATAACCCGCGGTAGTCGTCAGTTGCTTGTTAAATTTAACCTGGCCAGTAAAAGGACTATCAAAACCGATCCAGGAAAGTCGTTCTACCATTGATTGCAAATTAGCTTGTTTTTCATCCATTTTTTCACCTTTTATCTAAAAACTTTCGCATATAAACCCGCTTCTTTTTTGGTCTTAATCCGCACCTTGAGTGCCGTCACCAGCTTGCGCTTAAGCGGCTTGGCCCCTTCCATCCATGTACCGGTAAAGATGTGGATTGTTTTTGAATTAGGCGACGGGTTGCATAAAATCCCATCGGGATACACATGAATACCATCCTTGACTACTTGCTCTTGGTTATTGGCTTTAACACCGTACTTTTCTTTTAGAATATTAGAAACCGAAATCGTATTAACTCCTGCAAGCTGATCCTGCTTGTCAAATGCAAAATTACGGTCGTCATAATAATCCAGCATATCCTTGATTAACGGGTGCCCCTTTTCAGCACCAAAAACAGCGGTAAACGGGTTAGCCGGATTTTCAAAACCAACAAAGGCCCGGTTCTTGAGCAAATCCTGTAAATCGTCCAGCACCAGAACATCGGTATCGAAATAGATTCCACCCATATCGTATACAGCTTTAGCCCGAATATAATCAGAAACAAAGGCCCACTTCTTGGCCTTGTATGCCTGCGCAACATACTTATTTTCATTGATATCAAAATTATCTTCGTTCCATTCAATAATTTTGTAGCCCTGCAAATGCTTCTGCCAGGTTTTCATGCAGCGCTGAATGTTTTTGGGCTTAGGATTGCCACCAACCCAGACATAATGAATAATTTTGGGAATCATCTTTAACCTCGCTTAAAAAATTTTTGGAGCAGTTGAATAATATCCTGGTTAAAATCAAGTTTCATCATGAACATTAAGCCAAGATAAATAACCAGCATAACGATCGATTTTATTACCATATTAATGAAAACTGACGCAACCAGATTAGGCATTATCATCCCGATAAGAAGGGTAATTGCAGCAATAATAAAATATTTGGGAATATCCTGGAAGGAATATTTAAAATCATAGCCGTCCCGCACAATCCACAACCGCAGCAGCAAAACCACAGCTTCCGTCAATAAAATTGCCACCATTGCACCGGCCGCACCATAGTACTGATCAAGAAAGTAGCTCAAGATCACTTCTAAAACCGCGCCAACAATCACCGGAATCGCATAATCCTTGTCGCGGTGATTGGCCAAGGCAAACTGATTAGCAAAAACACCACCGGTTGGAATGACAATAATCGTTAGGGTAAAGAAAAACATTAGCGGCGTCATCGGGATAAACTTGCTGCCAAAAAAGAACGGCACAAACTGCTTAGTATTAGCCATAATGATGACCGCAAACAGTGTTCCCAGCATGATGGTTGCCTCTAGTGATTTTTTCAAGACAACCCGCTGCTCCTTCTTGCCTTCACTCGCCATTTTCGGCATGATCACCAAGGAAATGCTGGTCACAATCCCCAGAACCATATTGGAAATCCGCTGCGAATTATCGTAGTAAGCGACCTGGGTCGAATTCTGAAACAGGCCTAATATTGGTTTATCTAACGATGTATAGATCTGGGTTGCGATCTGCGGGATTAACAGCGTGATAATCTCCACAATGGTGGTTCGGTAGCGGTAAAAATGCCAAACGGGACGACCGACATAGCGGTGGATATCAAACCAAAAAACAAACGAGCCCAGCATTGTCGAAACCGACATGATTAGTAAGTATTTCCACAGATCCTCGGTATTTTTTACCCACAGCAAAATCAGGACTACCGAAACCAGCTTGACCGCCGTATTTTTCAAGACCACCCGGCCGAAATCGGCCAGCCCCTGAAAAAACCAGGAAATATCTACTTGAGCAGAAATCAGATACGGTACCATTAACAGCAGGTAATTCCAATATTTAAAATGAAACAGGCTGGCAGCCAGGACAACGATAGCAATCGTTACAATCCCGGCAATGCCTTGAAAATACCACAAACCCCAAAAAGCTGCAGTCAAATCCTTATGGTTCCCGTAAGCACGTGTCTGCGAGATCGTGCGCATACCAATATAAGAAACCGATAGCGTACAAAAAATCATCAGAAATTGAATAATGTTATTGACATTACTGTAAATACCATAGGTTCTAGGCCCTAAAACACGTGCCAAATACGGCACCGTGATTAGCGGCACTAATACCAAAAATATTTGGTAAACCGCGTTATATAAAATGTTTAAAAAGGTTCGCTTCACTTTTTTACCCCTAATATTTTCCCGTCATCCCTGCAAAGATGTCAGCACAATTATTTGAAGAATTTACCTGATCAGTTAGCGCCAACCAGTATGCCCGTTTTTGCTGCCACTTTTTATTATCTAAGTTTTGCAGACCAGCTAACAATTCTGCTTGTGTTTCAACACATTGGCCCGGCACTACTTCTTTATAAGGCCCCAGAAGCAGTCCTCGTGTTTTTTCATATTGTACCAAGTAATTAGTGATAAAGATAATCGGCTTATCCAAATGCAGATAGTCAAAGTAAATGGAAGAAAAATCCGTCATTAAAAAGTCTGTATCACCTAATAGTTCGTATAAATCATAATCATGTTGTTCCAAGTAACTGTTATTCAAAAATGCAATATTAGAATAATGACTATTCAGGTCAGAGAACAGCCGCATTTCATAGGGATGCAGTTTAACAATCAGGTATTGGTGCTGCGTTTTTAATGCACTATTTAGCTCATCACCACTGAAGTCAGCAAAGGCAAAAAAATTACCAGCTTTAATTTTTACCATCACACTGGAGTCAGCTAACTCGTAGCGAAATGTGGGCATATAAATGCCGATTTGCGCCTGCTTATCCACAGCAGCAAATAAATCTTTCAGCAGCTGCTCTTTAGAAATAATCGGCTGCTGCAAACTATCAAGCCGGGGAAAACCTAATTTCTGGTACTTAACAGCTTCAATGCCAATGCAGGCACTCATTAATGTTTCATATAAATCCGAACTGGAGCACATAATATCGGTCTGTTTACGCCATAATTTAGCATTACGGTGATTGTCACGCCGCTTGGTATTAAATGCCATCAAACCCATGCGTTTCAGCGGCACGCCATGCCAAAACTGCACATTGACTTGGCCTTTATGTACCTTAAATGGCTGGTGGGTTGTAATCACATATTTAGCCGCACCTATTCTGCGCCAAACACTCCATGGCAGATGCGATGAGGGCCATGGTTCAACCAGCGAAACATCATAATCAGGTTGATTTGACCGCAGATACTTATAAAAGAGATAGCCGTTTGACCCTGATCTGCCCGCACCATTCAGAATGACAATGTGCTTATCCTTCATTGGCACCAGCCGTGCGCAAAATTTCATCACTGCTAAATACAGCCGAAACAAAAAACTTTTCATGATTAACTTCCCGTAAAATACTTTTCATCTTAAGATTACAAAAAAAGCCTGAGTAAACTCAAGCTTTTTCATAATTATTTTTAAAAATTTAAGCCATATGCTTCCCAATTTCGTTGCCAATCAGCGAAAGCGTAAAGCAGACAATGAAGTAAAGGACTGCTAAAGCCGCAAACATCGGCAAGATATAGTTGGCATTTTGTCCGTAAATAACCTGGGCGTGCTGCAACAATTCCGGTACCACAATGATCGTTGCTAAGGAAGTATCCTTGATCAGTGAAACGAATTGACTAATCAGCGCCGGAATCATCTTTTTGTAGCCTTGAGGCAAAACCACATGCCACAGGGCCTGACCAAAGGTCATCCCGACCGAACGACAGCCTTCCATTTGCCCCTCATCAACCGCATTGAGACCCGAACGGACAATCTCCGCAATCATGCAGGATTCAAACACGGTCATGGCAATGATTGCAGCCGGAATCGTATTCGGCCGAAAACCAAAGTTCGGCAGTCCGAAGTAGGTAAAAAAGATTATCAGCAGCAGTGGTATGTTGCGAATAATATCAATCACGAACCCGACAATTGCGGACAAATATTTAATTTTTGAATAGCGAATAATTCCCAGAACCGAACCAATGATAAAACTTAAAATTACCGAAATAACGGAAATATAAATCGTTACCCATAAACCCATGAGCAAAAAGCGCACGTTCAGCCAGGAAAAAGCATTAATCCAATTTTGCATTTCAAATACCTCCTAAGCCACTTTCTTTTCCAAGTACCGCATGTAATAACTAAGCGGCAGCGTAATGATCAAATACAAAACGCCAACAACTAGATAACTGTTAATCGTATCAAAAGTTATTGATGCAATTGAATTAGCTTGATACATCAGGTCGAAACCAGCAACAAAGGCTAAAACCGAGGAATTCTTTACCAAGTTAATAAATTGGTTGCCCAGCGGCGGAATCACAATTTTAAACGCCTGCGGCAAAATAATGTAGCGCATTGCCTGCCAGTAGGTCATCCCGGTTGAACGAGCACCTTCCATTTGGCCCTTTGAGACCGACTGAATCCCAGACCGGATCGTTTCAGCAATAAATGCAGAGGTATACAAAGTCAGCCCAATTGTTCCGGCAGTAAAGCCGTTGATCTTGACAACATACATCGGAATTACCAAGTAAAAAAACATGGTAATAACCAGCAGCGGAATGTTGCGGAAGATTTCCACGTAAGCATGGCCGATGAAGCGGGCGACCTTATTCGGGACAACCTCCATAATGGCAAAAGCGCCACCAATTATCAGGCTAAAAATCAATGCCAAAACGCTTGATAAAACGGTCCAGCCAAAACCAACAAGAAGTTGGTTACTAAAATGAGTAAAAATATTTATCATCGTCTATACAACTCCTTATAGTTAAATCCCGGCACGTCGCCAAACCATTTTCTAATTAACTGGTTATATTCGCCATCATGCTGAATTTCCAAGACGGCCTTATCGACAGCCCGTGTGAAAGACTTCTGTCCCTTGTTAACGGCAACGCCATAAGGTTCCTTGGTGAAAGTCCCCCCGCGCACTTCATAGCCGGGGTTCTCAACCGCTAAGCCATATAAAATACCGTTATCGGTCGTTAGTGCGTCGCCTTGATGTGATTTCAGGGCATTCATTGCCTGAGCATAGTCCTGCAATTCAATTACTTTGGCCTTTGGCGCCTTGGCCTTAATATTTTGCACAGAGTTGGCACCGACAACCCCAATTACCGTTTTGCCGTTTAAATCCCGTGTGCTCTTAATTTTGGAATTTGCAGGAACAAGCAGGGACTGGCCAGCATCAAAATAGGAATGTGAAAAATCAATCGTCTTTTTACGCTCTGGGGTAATCGACATTGTGGCAATTACCGCATCAACGTTGCCATTCTTTAGGAGCGGAATCCGTGACTGCGAGGTTGTGGTCACAAAAATTGCTTTGCCCTTGGGACCAAGAATTTTTTTGGTAATCAACTTGGCCATATCAACGTCAAAACCTTTTTGTTGTCCATCACGCACATCAATCAAACCAAACAATTTAACATCGCCCTTAACTCCCCAGGTGATGGTCTTGCTTGCCTCAGCGTTCTTTAAGACAGACTGATCGGCGGTGCTGCGGCCGCAGCCCACTAATAAAAGTACACTAAATAGTAAGGAAACCAGCCAAAATTTCTTTTTCATCATTGGCCCTCCTTAGTGTGAAATAATTTTACTCAAGAATTGCTGTGCCCGTTCCGTCTTCGGCTGCTTAAAGAATGACTTCGTGTCATCATCCTCAACAATTCGTCCTTGATCCATAAAAATAACACGGTTGGCAACCTCTTTGGCAAAGCCCATTTCGTGGGTAACGATCAAAGAAGTCATGTTACTGTCTGAAGTAACCTTCTTGATAACCTGCAAAACATCATCTATCATTTCTGGATCCAAGGCGGAAGTCGGCTCATCAAATAAAAGCAGTTTGGGCCGCATCGCAAGCGACCGGGCAATCGCCACCCGCTGCTTTTGACCACCGGAGATTTGTGACGGTTTGTTATCGGCTTTGCTTTCGAGGCCGACCATCTTCAAAAGCTGCATTGCCTGCTTCTTATTTTCTTCCTCAGGCATGTGACTAACAATGCGCGGCGCCAGCATAATATTTTCTAACACCGTCTTATTGGCATACAAATTGAAGTGCTGGAAAACCATGCCAACATCCCGCCGCAAAATGTTAAAGTTAGTCTTAGGATTAGACAGGTCATGATTATTCACAATGAGCTTGCCTCCCTGAATTGATTCCAGGCCATTAACAGTTCTTACCAGTGTACTCTTACCCGAGCCCGATGGTCCGATTAAAACAACGGTTTCCCCCTTATCAATTTCTAGGTTAATGTCGTATAACGCTTGAAAATGTCCGTAAAATTTTTGAACATTATGGAACTCGATCATTGACATTCTAATCATCTTCCCTTTCTATTAAAAATAGGTTATTGCTACAATTTTACCCTATCATCGCCAAAATTAAAAATATCTTGTCTTTAAATTGTAATTTTTAATTATTATTTACTATACCTATCGTTTATCTCAGCTTGTTTTTAGTTTATTCAAATAAAAACACGGCTTTGGTTTCTACCAAGGCTGTGTTCTAAAATATCCAGTGCAATTGCTGGTATTTTGAATTCAATTTCAAGACTTAATCTTTTACAGAAAATTTTGTACAATAAAGTATATTACAGCTTATTTATTACTTTTACCAGTTAATATAGCTTCAGCAATTTTCAAGATTTAAATAATTGGATAATCGAATAGTTATTGCCATCAGTTAAGAAAGGTTTCATATATGGAAAAATCAGAAAATTACCAATTGCTTGAGCAACAAGCAGCCGCATTGCTCAAGGATGAACACGACCTCATTGCCAGCATGAGCAACCTTGCCGCATTACTTTTTTCAGGTTTGCCCAATGTCAGCTATGCCGGTTTTTACCGCTACCAAAATGGTGAATTAATTCTTGGTCCCTTTCAGGGTCCGGTTGCCTGCATGCACATTCCGCTTGGCCGGGGTGTCTGCGGAACCGCCGCCCAAACGCAAAAAACGCAAATAGTGCCCGATGTTCATAAATTCAGCGGCCACATTGCCTGTGACGCGGATACCAATTCCGAAATTGTCGTGCCGCTGATTAAAAACGAACAACTACTTGCTGTTTTAGATATTGACAGCCACGACTTTAACAACTTTGACCAGATCGATGCAAAATATTTAAAGAAAATAATTCAGCTAGTATAAATTTTTACCCGCATACAAATATTGGCAAAGCCGGTGCTACTTGCACTTCACTTTGCCAATATTTTTTGCTTATAATATTTTTAAGAAAATTGAGGCAATTGCAACGGAAGCAATTGAAACTGTGGCAAACCCGCCGACTAACATCTGCGGTACCATGGTATCCTGCAAGAATTTTTCTTGTTCAGGCGTTTCGGCCACCGTGTGGGCAACCTCATTAGTCAGAAGATAGTCCATCGGGAAACCGAAAAGTGCTGTTAGGGAACACGCATAAGCCATGTACCAAGTCATCTTAAACGGTTTAGCCAAAAGGAACGATGCAATGAACATGCCGATTAATCCCAAAACAATTAAGGTCAAAATCCGCACTACCAGTGGCCCCAATTGGGCAGGTGAGACCAGGCTCAGCTGAGCAAAACAGTAGGTAATGATTCCATACATAATCCAGTTATAGATGCCAGCCTTCTCTAAGGCATGATCCTCCAAGAAACCTAGCTGGTGGAAAATTACCCCAAAAATCAAACACATAATGCTGGAGTTAATGGCATTATGCAACAAGGCCGAAAATCCTTCAGCGGCCAGGGCCACCAGGGCCACCTTAGCCAAAATAAAGGAAGCTGTTTCATAATCCTTAGGAAGCCACTGCTTCTTTTTTTTCGGTGCCGCGGATTCGTCTGCTGTCTGAACAGTTCTCACCTTTCCGCCCTGTTTTTTAAAGACACCGATCAAGCGCTTGCCTTCTTTTTTCAGCATCATCGAAGTTAACGGATAGCCAACTAACGAGTGCATCACGACCATGGCAATCGGGAGTGCCGCCAGCGACATGATCCCCTGCTGTTTCAAACCGTTGGTCATGAGGAGGGCGGCAACAATTCCACCTGTCAGCGGTGGAATACCGGCAACAACTGTCTTCCAGCCCAAGAGCATGGAACCAACCGACAGTGTCAGCGCAACCGTCCCGGCTACGCCCAGCAGGGCGATACAAACCGCCTTCCACTGTTGAAGCAACTGTTTTAGACTCATCATCGTCCCCAAATGGACTAGGTTCAGAGCCAAAAATAGCTGGGCCGCGCTGTCGCTGAATGTTGCCAGCGTTGATAAATTCTTGGGGAAGAAGGTCCAGTAACCGATCATAAACAACACCGCCGAAATAAACATTGATGGCAGATACGCTTTGGTCAGCTTCGACACCCATTCCCCAATAAATAGACAAATCATAATTAGTAAAAATGCTGCGATTGCTTCCATTAGAGTATAACCTCCTCCAAAAGTGAATTATTTATTAAGCAAAAAACTTAGTAAACAATTCCTCATACAAATCAATAAATTCCAAGTACATCGTCTTTGAAAGGTATTCATTATTACCGTGTTCGTTATCGTTACCCGGACCAAACATTACATAATTGCAACCGACTGGGTGATCAATCAGCAGCTCAGAAGCATCCGTGGCTCCGGAAATTCCCATCGGCAGAATTTTATCAGTTGCAAACTTCAAGCCTGATAGATCTGCCGCCTTTTTCATTTCTGCTAACTCGTCTGCGGAATAGTTTTGGGAAGCATAATACTTTTTGGCATACGGTGCACCCAGTTTTTGGACTAACTTGAGAATTTTGGAATTGGCATCACCAACAATCGGGATGATGTCGTTATCAACTGAATAACTGATGTGACCGTTAGTGTGTGCGTTGTAATCATCAATAATATCGGAGACATCCTGCAAAATTTCTTTATTGCTGAACTCAGGAATTGTTCTAACATTGACAATCGCTTCGGCATAACCCGGAATCGCATTCGGCTGCTTGCCGCCGTGAAAAGCATCAATATTAAAGACAGTATCACCCAGATCCTTGTTATGCCGTTCTGCCATAACACTAGTGATTTTTTCCTTAATTTTATTCAGAACATTAATCAGATGCTCAACCGCGTTGTTGCCCAGCTTAGGCATCGAGCTATGGGCGGCCTTACCGACCGATTTAACATAAATGTTCAGCGCACCCTTGCTTGCATACGGAGCACGGAAGCCAGAAGGCTCACCAACAATCAAAGTGTCAACGTCCTTCATATAGCCATCCTTGTAAAATTTCTTGGAACCCGGAAGGCCAATCTCTTCTCCCGCTGTTACCAGCAGCCGAATCGTTCCATTTAACGGCACCTTTTTTTCTTTTAAATCCATCATTGCGATGACCATCGCAGCTAGGCCGCCCTTCATGTCGGTGGTACCGCGACCGTATAATTTATCGCCCTTGGCAGTTAACTTAAACGGATCGGTTTTCCAATTATCCAGTTCAACATCAACTACATCCATGTGACCGACTACGCCTAACACCGGCTTACCTGAACCAATCTCTGCAACTAAATTAGCCCGATCATTGCCCAGCGATATAATTTTACTCGTGATCCCTGCCTGTTTGAGTAAGGATTGCAGATATACCGCTACTGGATATTCATGTCCATTAACTGATTTAAAGCTAACCAGTTTTTCTAACACTGCTAATTTTTGTTTTTCGTCCATTTTCATCAGTCCTCTCGTCCACTTACGTTTTATCAATTGATAACACTAATAAGTATGTCATTAAATATATCATAAAATTTTAAAAACACATAGTATTTTTATTATTTTTTCATCTTTTTGGGAAATAGCAATCGACCAAACAAAAAAGCTGGCCATGACACAAGGTCAGGTCAGCCTTTCAACTACAAAACTTATATTTTTTGTTTATCCTCTTTTTTAACTAATAACCAATGTTTTACTTATCTTTTGCCTAAGCGCCGCTGAACAAATTTGACAGATTCAACAATTAAAATCATTAAGACACCTGCCCCTAGAACCACCAGCCATTGCGCAGCATCAAGTTCAGTCACATCGAAGAATCTAGTCATAAACGGCAATTCAACCGCTGACATCACAAGCGCAGAAATTAGAATTGCCCAGTTAAACCACTTGTTAGCAAAGGTTTTCTTATTAAAAATCGACTGGTGGACATATTTCGAATTAAAGGCATGAAACAGCTGGATTAAGCCTAAAGTCAAAAAGGCCATCGTCAAAGCGTCACCGTGCTGCATTGCCGGATTATCAACATGAGGGCCGACATTCAAACCTAGCTGATAGGCACCTAAAACTAGTGCTCCCTCTAAAATTCCCTGATAAATAATTGAACTGGCAACGCCGCCGCTGAAGAAGTTAGATTTTTTGCCGCGAGGTTTGCGTTTCATCACGCCGTTTTCAACCGGTTCAACCCCTAAGGCAATTGCTGGCAGCGTATCCGTCACCAGGTTAATCCAGAGAAGCTGCACCGGAGCCAGAATATCCCAGCCAAGCATGGTCATCATGAAGACGGTTAAAACTTCACCTACATTGCAGCTCATCAAATACAAAATGGACTTCTGAATATTGCTGAAGACCTTCCGTCCCTGCTTAACCGCCTCAACAATTGTCGCAAAGTTATCATCGGCAAGCACCATGTCACTGGCTCCTTTAGACACCTCTGTACCGGTGATGCCCATGCCGATTCCGATATCGGCTTGCTTCAGGCTGGGAGCATCATTAACCCCATCACCAGTCATCGCCACAATTTTACCGTTGGCCTGCCATGCCTTGACAATCCGCACCTTGTGTTCGGGCGAAACCCGGGCATAAACACTGTAGTCACCGACATGCTTTTCAAAATAATCATCGCTTAGTTCGTCAAGCTCGGCACCAGTAATTACCCGCTTATTTTGTCCCGGCTGAATAATACCCAGCCGCTCAGCAATTGCCTGCGCCGTGACTTGGTGATCACCCGTGATCATCACCGTCGTAATTCCCGCGCTATGCGCTTCGGCAATCGCCTTCTTGGCCTCAGGACGCTCAGGATCAATCATTCCTACCAGACCAGCAAAAATCAAATCCTGTTCAACATTTTCCGTCGTCGGCTTGTCATAAGTTTCCTTAACCAGTTTGTATGCTAGACCCAAGACCCGCAAGGCCTTACTGCCCATTTCCTGGTTAGCAGCCAAAATTTCCTGCTTTTGTTTTTCATTAATTGCAGTAACCTGGCCGCCAAGATTAATCTCAGTTACTCGCTTTAGAAGCTGATCGGGTGCACCCTTAACCGCAACAAAGTACTGGCCACCATCCTGATTGACCGTACTCATCAATTTTCTTTCCGAGTCAAAGGGAACTTCTTGAACACGGTGATGGTCACTCAGTAAATCTGATACCGCAATTTTTTGCTGCAGCGCATACTGGACAAGGGCTGTTTCGGTAGGATCGCCTAACAATTTTTGCCCCTGTTCAATCTTGGTATCGTTTGCCAAAACCATGGTCAAAAGCGCCGGATTTTCCGCTTTTATTGCCTCGTCAGCCTGATGAAACTTACCATCATAATACAGCTTTTCGACTGTCATCTTATTCTGCGTAAGTGTGCCCGTCTTATCCGAACAAATAATATCGGTCGCACCAAGCGTTTCTACGGCCGGGAGCTTGCGCACAATCGCCTTGTGCTTGGCCATAGTTTGAGTGCCAAGCGCCAAAATAATTGTCACGATTGCTGGCAGTCCCTCGGGAATTGCGGCAACGGCAAGCGAAACGGCTACTAAAAACATGTCAATAATCAGCTTGTTGGTCGGCTCCGTGCCCCGTTTGGTAATCAGACCCACCACAAAGACAACGGCACAGACAACCAGAATCATGATCGTCAGCGTTTTACCCAGCTGATTCAAATTTTGTTTCAGCGGCGTATCTGTCTCATCGGCATTATTAATCATCGTAGCAATTTTACCAACTTCGGTCTGCATCCCCGTTGCAACGACGATGCCTTCGCCGCGGCCGTAAGTAACATTGGTATTAGAAAAAGCCATATTAACCTGGTCGGCCAGCGCTACCTTTTCATCAGGCAATTGCTCGCTTTTTTTATCAACCGGAACCGATTCACCGGTTAGAGCCGATTCTTCGATCTTAAGGCTTTCACTCTTGACAAGCCGCATGTCGGCCGGAACTACATCACCCGCCTCAAGCAGAACAACATCCCCTGGCACTAAGGCTGTACTGGGAATCTCGCTAATTACGCCGTTCCGGCGGACACGGGCACTCGGGGTGGCCATTTTCTTCAGAGCGGAAATTGCTTCCTCGGAACGGGTCTCTTGAAAAACGCCTAGGACGGCATTCAGGATAACCACAATCATGATGATGGCAGCATCCGTCCACTCCTTAGCAACAAATCCGGATAATAACGCCGCGATGATCAAAACGATAATCATAAAATCTTTAAATTGATCAACGAAACGCCGCAGCAGGCTCGTCTTCTTCTGACTCGCCAGACTGTTAGGCCCATACTGCGCGGTTCTTTCCTGTACCTGGTCGCTGCTTAAGCCCTTAGCCACCGCAGTCTTAAAATCATGTGCAACTTCACTTACTTTTTGCTTATAGTATGCTTTTGCCACTTAGTTTCCTCCTGATAAAAAAGAGACTTATGTGCTTCATTCCCGCACATAAGTCTCACTAATTAAGGTAAGCCCAGAGGAAATCCTTCCCCGGCTGTTGAACTTACCACAAAAATTTGCCGTTACTCCCTTATGATTATGTTAATTATAAAGATAAAATTACAATTTAACAAGTTTAATTATCAAGATTTAAGTAATTTACGCTTTTAAATATCGCTCATATACCCGCAAAATCACCGCCAACTGCTGCTTCACCGCAAAATTATGCACCAAATAATCTTTTTCCCGCTTAGCCATCGCTACCAGCTCCTGGTCATTCATTTCTAACGCAGTTCTTAATCCGGCAGTCAGTGAAGTCAGATCACCAATTTTAGCAACAAAGCCGTGCTGCCGATCGGGAATCATCATTTCGATATCACCCACGGCCGTCGACAAAAGCGGCACCAAATTATCACTCGCCTCAAGCAGAACAAGCGGGAAACTTTCTGAATAAGACGCCAGAACCGCCAGATCCATCCTGCGGTACAGTTCAGTTAACTGCTCTTGCGTTAAAAAACCCAGAAAGGTGACCTGAGCAGTAAGTTCCAGCTCCCGGGTCAAACTTTTTAACTTTGACAGTTCACTGCCGTCGCCGGCAAAGTAAAGGTGAATGTCCGGATTATTAATATTTTTAACCGCGCGCAGCAGCAAATCCTGCCCTTTAACCTTTTCAGCACGGGCAACATTAATCAGGTTAAAGCCGCGGTGCTCCTCCTTAGGAGGAAGTGAATTGTTCGTATGAAAAAAGATTCCATTATAAATGACATAAACTTTGGTTGGATTAATTTTTGCTTTTGTTACCAGCAGCTTTTTAAAACGCTTGGTCACCGCAAAAAGCCAATCTGCCTTTTTTAGTGCCCGCAAATTTAATTGGGTAAAAATCTTGCCCATAATTCCCCGACCGGAAAAGTCAAGGTAAGGATCGGAGTGAACCGTGACGCACCAGCGGGCAGTAATTTTTCGCTTAATCAGAGACAGGTATAAGTTTGCCCGTGCCCCATGTGTATGGACGATATCATAATGACCGTGATTGATGAAGGCAGCAAGCCGCCTCAAACTGCTAAAATCATAGCGGCTGTTTGCACCCAAAACATGAACTTCAAGCTGAGCCGCACGCGCAGCCTTAGCAACTGGCCCCTCAGCAAAAACCAGCAGGACAAAATCCTGGCCCTCTTTTTTTGCTTCTGTTAGCAAATTAATAATATGTGTCAACCCGCCGCCCGCTTCCAGGCCCGCATTAACATGCAAAATCTTCATAGACTACTTCTGTTCTTTTCGTGACTTTCTGACATCATTGACAAACTTAGGCAAAACCAGCATTCTTTTGAACCGCCAAGGATTTTTCACTAAGCGGTAAAACCATTCCAGATGGGCTTCCTGATAAAATTTAGGCGCACGTTTAACCACCCCTGAGAAAACATCAAACGAACCGCCGACTCCCATCATGACCGCTGGCAGCAAATTCTTGCGTAAAATTGCCAGTAATTTTTCCTGCCGAGGCGAACCCAAGGCGGCAAAGACCAAATCCGGCTGCGTCCGTTCGATTCTTAAAGCAACCAGATCCAGGTCATCCTTAAAATAACCATCTTCGGCACCGACTAACTGAATTTCCGGATAATCACGCGCAATCTTCTCCTGAACAGCATGAATAACAGCCGGTTTTGCCCCAATTAAATAGACACGCAAGTTACGCTCATTGGCCACCTTCATCAGCCAGGTAAACAAGTCGTAGCCGGTTACCCGTTCGGGCAGAGGAGTTTTCAACATTTTAGCAGCTTTAACCACTCCGATCCCATCGGCAGTAATATAATCGGCATCGCTTGTCAAAATTTTCATAAATTCCGGATTTTCGTTAGCCGACATGACGATTTCCGGATTCGCAGTTACGATAAAGGTTGATTTGTGTTCATTTAGGCGGCCGATAAACTCATTTTGAAACTGGTTCAAAGTCTTGTTATCAAAATTGACCCCTAAAACATTTACTTTGTTCATCAAACTTGCCCCCGCATCCTTTTTCTTTTATTTTACCTTTTATCCCAATAATTACATAGCATTTTATGGTTTATTATCAAAAACGAAATGACATTGTTTGAAAAAAGAGAGGGTATAAGTTTTAGTTTGAAAGAGAAAAGTTATCTACCAATTGGCAAAATTAACTCTGACAATAATTATTTATTATTTTTATGCAAATATGATACGATTAATTTGATAGTAATTGGAGAAACTAAAGATGAAAAAAGTTATTACATACGGCACGTTTGACCTGCTGCATTATGGCCATGTGCGCCTGCTTAAACGGGCAAAAGAACTAGGCGACTACCTGATTGTCGGGCTTTCAACCGACGAATTCAACGAACTGCAAAAGCACAAGGAATCTTATAACAACTACGCTGAACGTAAATATATTCTGGAGGCAATCCGCTACGTTGACGAGGTGATCCCAGAAGAAAATTGGGAGCAAAAAGCTGCCGATGTGCAAAAATATCATATTGATACTTTTGTCATGGGCAACGACTGGACCGGAAAATTTGATTTTCTCAAGCCTTACTGCAAAGTAGTGTATCTGCCGCGTACACCGGGTATTTCTACCAGTAAAATCAAAGCTGACTTAAAGTAAAAAATGCAAGAGAAACTATTTTGTAATTTCTCTTGCGTTTTTACTTTTCGCAAAATTATTTTGAAAAAGTGAATTCAAA
This sequence comes from Lactobacillus sp. ESL0791, assembly GCF_029433255.1. NCBI lineage: Bacteria > Bacillati > Bacillota > Bacilli > Lactobacillales > Lactobacillaceae > Lactobacillus > Lactobacillus sp. ESL0791. The sequence continues at coordinate 1,645,916 of NZ_JAQTHU010000001.1, forward strand.
CCGGTCGGCCACGTAACTCGCCCTGGTATACTCAAACGGCTGGCCTGTTGACAAATCCGTCACCTGCAGCCGTGTAATCAGGGGTTCTCCTTTCTTGACATCAAGTAAGCGGGCATCCTGTTCATTGGCAATCGCTGCCGAAATATGCTCCGTTACCTGCCCCACTTGGTAACCGTGGGCTTCAAGTGTCCGGTACAAATGGGCAGAGATATCCGCTTTCGACAGTTTGGCAATCAATTCATGCGGAATCGTTACGACCTCATAACAGATTGGCACGTTGTCGGCATAGCGGATCCGTTCCATCCGCAGCACCTCAGCATCTCCTGCGAGGTTTAACCGCTCTTTTTCAGATAAGGAGGGCTGGCCCACTTTATAGGAAATCAACTTACTCGAAGGCGTCTGCCCGTTTGCCTGGGTAATTTCGGTAAAGGACATAATGCCGGACATTTTTTCCTGAACTTTTTGACTGGCAACGTAAGTGCCACTCCCAAGACGCCGTTCCAATATTCCTTCATCCTCAAGCGTTTTGATCGCCTGCCGCAATGTCATCCGCGACACCCCAAATTTGACCGCCAACTGCCGCTCGGCCGGGATTCTACTGCCCACACGGTAAACGTGATTCTCAATATCGCGCTTAATTTGATTATGAATCTTGATATACATTGGTTCTTCCATCAATGAGTAACCTCCAAAATGTGTATCTTAATTATAATCTAAATTGGTCTAACTTGCACAACCAAAATTAATGCGCCAATTTCCCTTTATTTATTGATAATGGTCCACTTCGCTCCCAAAATATGGACGTTGGGTTTTTGCTGGCATTCAACGCGCAAATGGTCACCTTCACTCTCCAAGACGTGCATTTCCAGTCGAGCATCGTCCTGTACCGCCATATCCGTCCCGTTGGCATTCAATATCAAATCGTGCCCATCAAGTCTGGCATGATTGCTGAGTGCTAAAAAGTACTGGTAACTACCATCACTATTGAATGTCGTTCGTCTTACCGAGCAAACAGCATTATCCTGAAAATCTGCGTGCGCCATAATTACCGAATTAATGACGGTCAACTGACTGTCTCCTACCCCGACCAAACGGTCACAAACAATATTCTGCAAAATGATGTGGGGCTGTTTATCCGTATAAATTCCGCCGTTAAACTTGCAATTAATGATATTGATCCAGCATTCATCCCCGATATACAGACTGGCATCATCTTTTGCCAAAACCTCACTGTTAAGCATGTTTAACCAGGTTTGTCCGTAAAGCAGGAGGTAATCAACCACCGAATTGTTAAGGTCAAGCTCGGCATTAGTTGCAGCAAAAGTATCAATGCTGCCGTGAACCTGTGAATTATTAATGATCGCCGTTCCCTTGCCCTCAAGTGCTAGGGCACAATATTCGTCAGAGGGGTTAGCTAGGACCGAGTCATTTACCTCCAGACGGAAATTGGCATTTTGATAAACGGAAACCGACCCGGCCAGAATCTTAACCGAATATAGTTCAAGTGTCACCTTGCCGTTAAGCGCAATTGTGGCTGTATCACTGCCGTAACCCTTAATTAGACAATTGCGCAAACTCAGATAGCTGTCAGCTTCCGGCGGAACATAGAGGCTATTGCGCTCATTATTAGTATTAATGCAGAGATTTTCTAAGGTGACGTAGCGACTGTCGATTGCCACATCAACATAGCCCAAGATAGTCGTATCTTCGGGCAAGCTGCCGCTGCCCTTGATCGTGACATCGCACAAGGTAATTCCCTGGGGCAATTCATAGAAACCCGGCTCAAGCAGCAGCACATCGTCAGCACGCAGATCTTTCAGCGCCTCATGCCAGCCGATCTCTTCACCTCCAGCTCCGACCCTAACTAATCTAGACATTTAAAAACTCCTTTGAATAAAAAAAGAAGCAAACTTGAAAAGCTGCTTCATTCTTTTGGGTTGGGTGTTCGTAAGAACAATTGGGTTAGCTGGATTCGAACCAGCGCATACTAGTACCAAAAACTAGTGCCTTACCGCTTGGCTATAACCCAATCAAGTGGAGGAGGGTGGATTCGAACCGCCGAACTCAGGGAGAGCGGTTTTACAGACCGCCGCGTTTAGCCACTTCGCTACTCCTCCATAACGCACGTAAACTATCTTAGCGAAAAACGTGCGCAATTGCAAGTAAAATTTTTACTAACTATTTTTTATTTTCGTTGACGTATTTTTCTATACGCCGCAAGCCTTCTTTGATTTGGTCCATCGCAACTGCATAAGAGAAGCGAACGTAGCCGGCGCCAGCTGCGGCAAAGCAAGAACCAGCAGTCAGAGCAACATGCGCCTTTTCGACCAGGTCATAGATAAACTTGTTATCGTCTTGCTCAAGACCTTCCGGAATTTTAGCAAAAATATAGAAGGCGCCATTCGGCTTGACACAGTCAAAGCCCAGTTTGGTTAAGCCGTCATACAAGACATCCCGGCGCTTCAAGAATTCTGCTTTCATTGGCGCAGCATCATCTATCCCGTTCTTGAATGCTTCCTCGGCCGCATCCTGCATTGGCGTCGGCTCAGTGGTAGCAATGGCCTGGTGCACCTTAGCTAGCTGCGTCAGAATGTCCTTCGGTGCACAGATAACCCCAATCCGGTAACCGGTCATTGCCCAAGCTTTGGACACACCATTCATTAAAATTACCTGATCATGCAATGTCTTTTCCATTGATGCATGCGGCTGATCATAGTTTAATTCACTGTAAATTTCGTCACACAGAGCAAAAATCGGCTTATCGCGAATCACATCGGCCAGCGCATTCAATTCATCCTGACTGTACATCACACCTGTTGGGTTAGTCGGATAGTTCATAACCAGCATCCGGACGTGATCGCCGTACTCATCAATCACTTTTTGCAGTTTTTCCGGTGTCAGCTTAAAGCCATCGTCTGAAGTATCAATTTCCACGATTTTTATTCCAGTATTCAAAATACCCTCATCGGTCATATACAACGGAAAGATTGGTGTTGGGACAACCATCACATCACCGGGATTAAAGACGGCGGTTACTACATCAAAAATTGCCTCACTTACCCCGTTGGTAATCAGCACCTCGGTATCAGGATCATATTTTTGCCCATACTTCTTAGCCAAAAATTCACTGGCTGCTTTCCTTGCGCCCGGCGTTCCGTTTGAAGGGGCGTAGTGGGAATGGTTATCATCAATCCCCTTTTTTGCAGCTTCCTTAATATGATCCGGCGTGTTAAAGTCAGGCTCACCCAGCGTAAACTTCACAACATCCGGGATCTTGCTGGCATAAGTAGAAAACTTCAGAATCGGATTTTCTGCAGCCTCAGCTAAGCCTTTTTTCATATATTTTTTCAAATCAACCATAATATTTGTACACCACTTTCTCTTATAAATACGTTAATTATACAATGTATCTACTATATTTTCTATAATTATTTTTTAATTTTGGCTTTTATTATACTTCATCTCCTTTAGCACTGTGATTTGCCACAAGCCCAAACCCCGCCAAGAAATTCTTTGGATATTTGACGGGGTAGCCGCGGTAGATAAAAACAATCGCTTTATTGCGTAAATTTGTTGTTTTCATTTTAAATCTTGATTCCAGAATCTATGTTGCGGTTTCCGAAACTATCAACGGTCGCAGATTCTATGAATTTGCCAATGGCAAGAGAATTGCAGCAGGTAACATCGACGGTAATATCAGAAAGTTAACCCAAAATGCTTATATCTATGACCAGCACGCTCACCGTGTTGGCAAAAAGAAATTAGCAAGAAAAGCCAAAATTCGCACTTATGGCAAACCGGTTAAGATCAAGGGCAGGGCCCACTACATTATCGGTGATAAGCGTTACGTTAAACGCGCAAACTTCAAATAAAGACCATTGCACCAATATTAAGAAGGTTAAAGAAGCGTCTCCCAATCGGAGGTGCTTTTTTATTTTTTATATCATCTGCACCCACATAATCTGAAAACAAAACAATTTGGAAGCATATTGGCAAAATGGTGGCGGAAAAATTTCAATGTTGCTTTAAAGTTTCTATCAGCAATGAAGAACACTCAATACCCTTTGCCATTAATTTTCTTGAAGCCAATTGTCTGTGTTTTAAACAGTTTCATTTAGTTGTTTTGGTTCCTGTGTGCGATTTACATCTGGCTTGTTGATGACACTTGACGCTTGTCTTGTCTGTACTTTTTGCGTATCCTGAGCCGCATTTTCACGCAAAAACATGGTTAGTCCCGAAAAAGTGCTTAATTGTAATTTGTACTCAGCTTTCTTTGCAGACAAAGCAGCAGTGCTTTTTACATTTACATCAACGCGTTTACTTTGCTTACTGGTAGATGCTTGCGGGACTTGCTTGTCCAGTGCGACATTCTTATCATTTAAATCAATTTCATCTTCACCTTCTGAATCAATCGATTCGGCCTCTGCCTCCTGCAATTTTGCACTAAATAAATTAAAGCCCAAAATTACCGAAGTTATACCCACCATCAATTTTTTAATCGAAAAACGATCCTTCTTGTCAGTTATTTGTATTCTTTTTAAGTGTTCGTGAAAATTATTTTTATCATTCATGTTATTTTTAGTTATCCTTTTTGATATTTTTATCCGTTTTCTATACGCGAATAAATATAAGATGATGATAAATTATTTTACTGCAAAAGTAAATGCAACTCTTACATAAATCTCTTAGATTAAATAACTGTTTGTTACGCATTAAATAATTTTATGCTAAAAGCTTTTTCTTATCATAATGAGCAAATAAAAAATAGACAGGAAGTGTGTGCGCCTCTGCTTGTTATTAAATTTATCCGCTTGTTTTTCTAACTTTTATTCTAAAACTTATATTCTAACTATGTTCTATGTATTTCACATAAAATGAGCATGAACGATTTTGAATGAAATTGAACGACTCATGAACTGTTTTGAACAATTTTGAACGATTTACAAATTATTTACTTTAAAAACTATGCCAAATGTCATAAGCAAACTTTAGAATATTTTGATTAATCCATCATTGCCAAAAATTTTGCACCGATTAACATAATTCAGTTTAACTTTACCTAATTTCATTTAACAAAAAAGCCTTAACATCAACACTCGAAGCTAGTTGACATTAAGATTAATTACCTAATATTGGGTTAGCTGCACTATCTTAATTTCACGTTACTTTGAAGATAAACGAGTAAAAGACATCTTACCACTGATTAATTACGGTCAATCGCAATATTATAAGCGACTTAACCCCGAAGCATTATTAGAGTTTTGCAAGCCAATACAATAAAGCACAGATAAAATAAGGTATAAGCCGAGAAAATACCCTAGACCTAGAGGTTTATTTTTAAGACAGGCGGGGGCCTGTTTTCGTTACCGAGGGAGCACTCACCCAAAATGTCTCTAAATTTTATATGAGCAGTAATTAAGCTTTTTGGTAAAATCGTGAGTAATTAAAAAAAGTTCGTGTGCATCCCCCGCCCCTACCTGAACGTTTGAGGAGCCGCAACAGTATCATTTTCTCGCGTGATAAACCAAAACTAGAACTTTTTTGCATAGGAGTAAACCTCGTAAAGCATTGATACTAAAGCATTTATTGGCTTGAAGTATGGTTAATCTTTACGGAAAAAGCCAGTATTTTAAACCCAACAAAACCCAACTTTTTTATTCAAAGAACCTAACAAAACTTGACAGCAAAACCTATAAAACCTGAAATTTCGATTAGCAGAGAGCGATTTTAAGGCAATTTCAAGCGTCCGTGAGGATAACCGTACATACAACCTGCTAAAACCTGCGTACAAACCAAAGAGAATTTAAAATAAAGGAGCTAAAACATGAACACAGAAATCGAATACCCTAATGCCAAACAAATATTAGACAAATTAATAAAATTTAACTCTAAAAATGGAAAATTAGGGACTATTACCACTCTTAACGGTGACCAGATAAAACCAACGCTTAAAGATTACAAAAAGAAAAATTTACTTATGCTTATTCAGCTAAAAAATTTAATTGATACCACCCAAGAACATGGAGAAGATTGGTTTTACAACTATGACAGCGTTAGGGATGTACTAACAGCATTAATTAACTGGAATGACAAAGATACAATGTACAGGAACATTAAAATTCGTGATAACAGTAACGTAGTTAAGGTTTATAAATATAATATGGTCAATTTAAAACAGGATAATTACGAAACAGCAGCAAACATTTGTGACCTGTTAGGGATGTCTGATATTTACCTAAATAATTAATCTTACAGCGGTTTATACAGAGAGGTGGTTAACTTCTTTACCACTTCTCTATTTTTATGCCTAAATTGGCGCTATTCGGAGTTCTCGGAGGCTATAAAAAGATGGGGCCAAAATTGACCCATAGCAATATCTCCTCAAACCCCAAAAATGGGGGCTCATCAAAACGCAAAATTGATTTCTGATAAATATCAGAATCCAAAATTGGATTCGGTTAGACAAAAATGTCTAACAGCTCTCGTTTTAAACGATAGTAGATTTAATAAAATAACCAATCCAAAATTGGACTCATCTAACTAAAGTTCTAAAACAGAACTTTCTAAATACTTTTGAAGTATATAGTCGTGGTACTTCAAAGGCACCGCGAACATACAAACGGCAACATTAATTTTATTTTTTATTCTGCTGACCTTTTGAAAGACAGCGAATTTATCATTTCGTAGTGATTTTAAAGTACCACGAATTTTCTAAATGGCTCTCACCCCATTTAAAATTTTAAGGTCAATATGACTGACCTTACTCAAAAAAGAGTAACAGTAGCAACTGTACCTTTAGGTGCACTTGTTAACTACCTTACTAACAGGAAGCGGTCAACTCATGAACGTAGTTACAGTTACGCTTATAAAAACAAAGGACGTGCGTATGCGCATCCCCTCTTTATGACAACTTTATAAATCCTAAATTGTTCGCAATGATTTAATAAACACATCACTCAGTGTGATCTAAATTTAAAGTCGTTCAGAACGACCTTAGATATTAATTGTGAATGCTTCACGATTGTCGCAAAACGCGACACTTTTAATCCTAAAAGGCTCATACTGAAACTATTACATGGAGTAACAAAACGCGACCCCATATAAAACCATTACCCCAATTTAGGAAGGTGGTTAGCATCCCCAAGTACATTTCTGCTATAATAAAAAAGAGAGCAGTGGTATTGCCCACACGCTCCCCTTTTAAAATTATTGCTTATAATGACGTTTGATATAATCGACAATCATGTTAGCAATAACATTGGCTAGTATTCCTGATACTAAACCAATTATGAGTGAATACACTGGAGTTTCACCTCCTAGAATTACCATAATTGAGAGTGATTAAATCTCTAGTAATTCCATTAGTCATTTTACCAGAGTTCTACTTATTGACAATGGCTTTAAATATTGTAGAATTAAATTGAATGATGCACTGGAGTTAATCTCCAAACAAGTCCTAAAGCCGATTACTTTAGGCAGTCATTAAAATGATCCTCTGTTAGCGCAGAGGATTTTTTAATACCGTCGCAAAACACGACTGAATAACTCAATACCATTTCGGTACCCAGTAGCGATTTAACTTAAACAAATAGGCTGTAAACAATTTAACACCCTAAAGGGATGCACCAAATGTTGTAACCTAATTTCAACTAATTTCAGAAAGCCATATTTTTAGCCGAACCAATTCTCAAAAATGTTGTAACCGAATAATGTAACCTAAACACATAATTCAGTTCGATTTTACCTAATTTCATTTAACAAAAAAGCCTTAACATCAACATTCAAAGCTAGTTGACATTAAGACTAATTACTTTAATTGGGTTAGCTGGATTCGAACCAGCGCATACTAGTACCAAAAACTAGTGCCTTACCGCTTGGCTATAACCCAAGATATTTGAGCTTTTACTTGTCACTCAATATTGTTAAGTATAGGAGATGAACGGCTCCCCGTCAAGCAAAATTTTATTCCAAATTAAGCTCATAAGCATACCGCGCGCCGTCTTTCGTCGGATTAACGTAAATAATCCCGCGGTAAGAATAGCCCGCCTTCCTAATCACACTTTGCATCCGCTTGTTGAGCGCATGCGTATCAATGCGAAAATTGCGCAGGCCCAGTTCATAACCGCGCGACAGCAAAGTAGAGATAAAAATTGCTGCCAGATTGCGGCCGCGGTAAATAGCGGAAATAGCAATCCGATGAATCGTTGCGTACGGTGCGACGGCATTATTCCACGCACCCTGAATTTCCTGGTAGCTCGGTTCAGGCGTGGTCATCAAGGTCGCCACCCCCGCAACTTGCTCATCAACCACCAGAACATAGGCACGTTTCAGGCGGATATCCTCGGTAAACATTTCCGCATTTGGCTGGCCGTCCTGCCACTGCGGGCTGCCATCCTGTTTTAATAATTCCTTGGCCTGCGCAATAATCTTCATTATCGCAGGTAAATCTTCACTTTTAGCTAAACGCGTGTAAACTGCCATCCTGCTTCTCCCCTGCCATCAATTAACATTATTTAGTATAATAAAAATAAATGAAAAAATACAGAGAGGATTGACAAAATGACAATCAAATTAGTAGCTATTGACATGGATGGCACATTATTAAATTCTCAAGGTAAAATTCAGCTCAGTACTGTCGTGGCTGTTAAGAAGGCATTAACTCGCGATGTCAAAATCGTGCTTTGCTCCGGCCGACCATTTGCAGGGCTCACGGCTCATTTAAAAGAGCTGGGCATCAGTGGCCCCGATGAATACGTCGTTACCCTGAACGGGGCAATTACCCAAAACACTGCTGGTAAAGTAATCACCGAAGATCTGATCCCGACCAGCTGCTACCGGCAAATGACCGCTTTTTCCGTGGCTCACTGCCTGCCCGTCAACATCGTGGATACCTCTTCGCGCATCATCACCCCTAACCACAACATTGACTTAATGGTTTACATCCAGGCCTACGAAAATCTGGCACCGCTCTATGTGCGCACGCCTGATGAGCTGGCTCCCGATCACGAAATTGCCAAGGGCTGCTTTGTCGGCAGCAAAGAATTGCTTGACAAATATGAAACACAGGTCAAGCAGAAATTCGATGAAAAGTTAACCGTTGCCCGTACCGACAAACATTTTATTGAATTGATTAACCCGGCGGTTAACAAAGGCAACGGCCTGCGGGAATTATGCCAGGCCCTAGGCATCCCCGCTAACAGCGTGATGGCCATCGGCGACGAACGCAACGACATTTCCATGTTTGACTTTGCTGGCATTGCTATCTGCATGGGCAACGGCCACGCAGAAGCAAAAAAGCACGCCGATTATGTCACCACCTCAAATGATGCGGACGGAATCAGCAATGCTTTCGCCAAATTTATTTTTAAAAATTAACGCCGTTACGGCTTAAAAGATGTATTGTACTTCTTACTGTCGACAATAAATGTTGCCACGTTGATGAAGTGCAGCGAATAAATATTATTATTACGGGAGATGCTAAAGCCAAAATAGTCGTAATCACCATCATGTGTGGAACCTTGTGTGTTAAACAGGTCACCAGCATGTTCCCATTCTTGATAATAATCCTGCTGAGCCCGCTGTTCTTCGCCGCTGCCGGTATAACCAAAGAGCATTTGTTTCAAACCGAAGTAAATGTTTTTTTTCATTTCGGTGATTGACATCGTTTGGTTCAGATTATAAAAACCGGCCATATCCTCAATATAATTGTCATCAAGGTTTAAGCCATTGGCCTTGCAAGCACGGACAATGCCTTGAACGTAATGACCATCCTGAATTGTTTTATTATTTTGCGTGTATTCATTGGAGATATCGTCCGCCAATTTTTGCGTTCCCAGGCTGTAGGTCCACGGCCGCAGGCCAAGATCGCTTCTCGCCTCATTAATCAGACGCAAGGAAAACTGAGACAACTCTAAGCTCTGATCCAAGGTAAGGGCAGCCGGATTAATAATTGTATCATCGTCCTCCTTGCTCTCGGAAATCTGGCTGCGGCTGAAGTTGTTATTATCCATGCCTTTCATTGAGGCAAGGATAAATGCTGGGCTGGGATGTCCTTGATAGGCCTTGAGCAGCTCGCTTCTGGTATAGCCATCGGGCATCTTCATCTTGGCTTCTTGGTAAGCCGTTGCTGGTTCCTGCGGCTTGGGCTCCGGCTTATTTTGATGCTTGACGACCCGCGCTTTTTTGGCCAACAGCCACTGGGATTGGTTGCCGATTCTGTATGCCAAATACTTTTTCCTGCCAATCTTCAAATATTTCTTGGCCGAATAAGCATATTTTTTCTTGGGAACGGCAAAATAGTGCGAACTCTTGCCATTTCCCTTGTACAGCCGAATATTTTTCTTTCCTCTGACAAATACATGGCCCTGCGTCCTAGCGGCCTGAACGGTTTGAATTTGATTAGCCGTAGTTAATGTTGTTCCTGTAAATAAAAAGAGCGTACTCAAAGCAGTTACAACTAATTTGCTTTTTTTCATAATTCTCCCTTGACAGTGATAATTTAATTAACTTATTATTTTTTATTTTAACACATATCCAATTAAAATCTTTTACTACAAAATTACAAACAGATTAATCTACCGTTGCTTTCTATCCGGACAGCTAAAAAAAGATAGCTCCGCAGAACTATCTTTTTGACTGTTAAATTTTTACGATTTTAATACCAGCCGTTAGCCTGCCAAAAAGCCTTAGCTGCAGCCCATGAACCATAACGGCTAGTAACATAATTATCTGCAGCCTGTTCTTGGTTGGCTGCGGAATAATCACCGTTAAGATATGAAGCTGATAACTGATATTTGCCGACATATTGACCATTTTGTACACTGTATGAGCCGCCGGATTCCTGATTAGCAATCCATGCCTTGGCACTTGCGTCAGAATCCGAAGCAACGTTAGGCGTTGCTGTCACATTGTCTGTAGCTGCCGTATTGGTGCTAACAGCATCATTAGCATCATTAACAGTGTTTGAAGTTTGGTCGTCTGCAGCAGGTGCTGCGTTTTCCGGCTCGTAGCCCGGATTGACGTACTTGGCCATCACCCATTGATTTTTACCGAGATCATACCATTTATGACCCGCACTGTCACGTGCAGTTTTAATAACTTTCCATGAAGAATTACTTGATAAAACTTGTCCAGTAGCCTTAGGATGCTTGTAGCTGTCCCAAACTTTGATTGTATTGCCTTCAACGTAGTTGACCGTGACAACCTTGGCATCATTTGCGACAGTCGCTGCCTGTGCATTATCTGCACTTACATTATTTACAGCAACTATTCCCGCAACTGATAATGCTGCTACTGCTGCTTGCTTAACTAAGATAGATTTGATTTTCAAAAAAATTCTCTCCTTATTTAATACACATGCACAATCTGGCTGAAAAAATTCTCACATCACCAAATTGATTGTCTACATACTACAACCATAAAATTTCAGAAGCATAACAGAAAGCCTACTCGGACATTAAGATGCGGTTACTTAACGAAAAATTTTGTAATATTGTAAAATAAGCCTGAATGCGGTTTAGCTCCTGCTAAAACAAGAATTCTGCTGTTTTTGCATAAGCCAAATAAGTCTCTAAGCACTAGCTGCTGCAACATAACTGCAACAGTTCAATGCAAATATTGCACAATCGTGCTATAGTTAACTTATAATTTTTACAGAAAGAAGAAGGAAAATGAGCAAATACGTTGTTAAATTAGACGAAAAAGACCTGCAAATGATTAAAGACTGTCATTCCAAGAACCCGTCAATCACCAAGGCGATGAATGAAGCCAAAAAAGTAGAAGATTAATCTTTGTAAGATCGTGGTTCGCTTCGGAACCGCGGTTTTTTATTTGTCTTTCTTGGATAACGGTGTTATCATAATTTAGATAACATCGTTATCCAGGAGAAAAAATGGAAAATACTGAAACAGAATTAATCACCAAAACTATCAATGTCATCGACAAGCAGGGCTACCAAAACTTGTCCTTGCGCAAACTGACCAGCTCATTGGGCCTAACCACCGGCGCCTTTTACAAGCACTTTGCAAGCAAGGAAGACTTGTACCAAAAAGTTACCAGCCAGCTGTCGCAGGAATTTATTGCCCAGGTTAATTTGACTGCCCCGAAACCCGCTAACCAAATTCTGCAAATTGCCGACTATTTCGTTCAACAGGTTGAGCTGCATCCCAACATCATGAACTTTCTTTTCTTTAACGAAGCGGCCGTTGCTGCCCTCAATTCTGAAGTCAGTGCCTACCCGTTTTTGGCAAAAATACGGGCCCTAATTGCTGACCTAGACGTAAAGTCCGGAACTTCCAAGCAGGACTTCTTCATTCAAATTTGGTCCTTCATTCAGGGCTACGCTTTTCTTATTCAAAACGGTGTGACCCATTACGACAAAACACTTGTCAAAACTACTCTACAGGAATTGCTGGGAGGTGAAAAATAATGACCACTTTAATCATTTACTGCCATCCCTACGAAAAGAGTTTTAATCATGCAGTGTTGGAAGCCGTCACGGACAACTTGAATAACATAGAAAGAAAATACCAGATAATTGACCTCTATGCCGAACACTTTAACCCGATCTACGATCAGGAAGAGCTGCGCTTATTTCACAGCGGTCAGACCCACGATCCGCTTGTAACTGACTACCTTGCACTTCTTAAAGAATGTTCGTCCATTATCTTCATCATGCCGCTTTGGTGGAACAGCATTCCGGGTATGCTCAAGGGTTTCATCGATAAAGTGATGAAAGAAGGTCCGGGACTGTCGCACACAATTTCAAAAACCGGTGTGCATGGTGAGCTGACCAATATCAAGCATACCTATGTTTTAACAAGCTCCACCTCACCAAAATTCTACATTAGATTTTTTTCCGGCAACGCCATCAAACATGTCTTCATGAATCAGACCCTGCGCCAGCTGGGGATGCACGACCGGCACTGGCTGCACTTTGGCGGCATCACGAATTCTTCTTTAGCCAGAAGGAAAAAATATCTGCAAAAGATCAGCAAGTATCAGTTTAAATAGCAAAACGGAAATAAAAAATAATCTGCAACCCAAAGTAAGACATTTAACTTTGGGTTTTTGCTTACGGTAAAATTTTTATAAAATGTAGCACGCTACACTATTGCTAGAAGAAAAGTGCAGTGCTATAATTCCGATGTTAAGTCGAAGTGATTGATTTAACAAGTATCGTAATAAGGAGTGAATTAGTGACGATGCATTTAAAAGATGGTACATATAATGACCAGGCTGATGGTCATGGCGGCCCGATAAAGGTTGCTGTTACAGTACAAAATGGCAAAATTTTTCAGGTTAAAATAATTGCGCAATCCGAAACAAACGGAATTGCCGATAGCCCGTTAGCACAGTTGCCCCCAAAAATTGTCCAACAGCAGACTTATGATGTTGATGCAATTAGCGGGGCCTCAATGACTTCTGCGGGCATCAAGAATGCGGTAAAAAAGGCCTTAGTGCAGGCAGGTGCAGGTGTAACTGCGCATGCCGAAAAAAGCGTTAAGCAAGAAAAAGCTGCTGCCACCCGGCAAATTACAACAGACGTTGCAATTATCGGTGCGGGCCCGTCAGGTCTTGCAGCCGCCGTGACAGCTGGCGAGCACGGCTTAAAGGCCGTAGTTTTTGAAAAGAATGCCAATGTCGGCGGCACTGGCAGCATGGGCATGGGGCCACTGGGAATTGACACCCAGATTCAAAAAGATAATTTTAATGATATTTCAGTTGAAGAAGCGTTTGCCGAACACATGAATTATACTCATTACCGGGTCAATGGTGCCTTAGTTAAGAAATATTTTGCTAAGTCTGCCGAAACAATTAAGTGGCTGCAAAACATGGGTGTCAAATTTGCTGGCGCCTTTCCTTATTTTAAGGGCGCAAATGCTACGTGGCATATTGTGCAGCCGGAAGACGGCAGCACTCCAGGCCCTGCTGCCGCATCATGGATGAATAAACGGATGTATCATCAGGCAGAAAAACTGGGAGCAAAATTTTACTTGAAAACACCGGCAATTGGTCTTGTAAAAACAGGTGAAAGACTTACTGGCTTAGTTGCGCAGAGCGGTAATCAGACTTATGAAGTAAGTGCTAAATTTGTGTTGGTAGCCACTGGCGGCTTTGCTTCAAATAAAGAGATGCTGCACGATGAGCTGGGGCTGAACCTAAATGAGGACTTCTTTGACTTTGAGGTTCCTGGAATCACGGGCGACGGTTTAAAGATGATGTGGCAGGCCGGAGCCAAGAAAGACAAGGCTTCAGAAACGGTCGAAACTATTTTTTCATTGCCGCATAATATCCGCTACTTCCACAGTGATGCCGGTCTAAGACAGCCTAACCTGCTGATTAACCAAAACGGCGAACGTTTTATGAACGAAGCCGAAATGGGTAATACGACTTATACCGGCAATGCCTTGATGCTGCAGCCTGGTCATTACGCCTACTGCATCATGGACGGTCAAATGCTGGATGAATATATGGAAACAGGCGTAGATATTGTCAATATCGTTTCCCCTGGCAATCCTTTTGGCGGGATTCCAGATGAAATTAAGCGGGCAGCTGCTGAACATTATGAAGGAATTATTGCAGCTAACACTTTAGCCGAATTAGCCGAAAAGTTAGCTATTCCGACTGGTAAATTGACTCAGGTGGTCACCGACTATAATAAGATGTGTGCTGCCCACCAAGATCCGCAATTCTTCAAACCAGCAAAATATTTGCGAGCAATTAGCGGTAAAGGCGGTTATATTGTGGGGAAATTTTATCTTGCGGCCTATGCTACTTTGGGCGGAATTCGCACTGATGAAAACATGCGCGTCTTTGGCAAACACAATCAAATTATTCCAGGTTTGTATTGCTCAGGTCAGGATGCTAACACGATTTACGGCGATAGCTACAATTTCACACTGCCAGGTAATTCAATGGGCTTTGCGATCAATTCGGGCAGAATGGCCGTTGAAGCGATGGCCGAGCAAAAGTAGCAGGGCAATTGTCTGAATTTGAATATTTTATAAGCAAAAGTGTAGTTTACTACAAAAAGGAGAAAATAAATGGCGAATAAGATTAAACAAATCTCCGCTAAAAAACGTAATCTAATGATGGTAGTGTTACTCTTTGGGGCTTTCGTGGCACTGTTAGCGGAAACCTTTTTGAATAATGCCCTGCCAACCATCATGAAATCTTTTGGTGTTAGTCAGGGGGTAGCCCAGTGGCTAACAACCGCCTACCTGCTTGTGGTTGGGTTAATGATTCCGATGTCCGCATGGATCTATGAATCTTTTAGCCTGAAGCAGAATTATTTGACAATGATGGGCATCTTCTTTGTTGGTTCAGTTATTTGTGTGTTCGCACCAAATTTCCCGGTTTTATTGACAGGGCGCATCATTGAAGCAGTTGCTGCGGGCGGCCTGATGCCTTTCATTCAGAACGTTATTTTAATGATGTTCCCGCCGGAAAAGCGTGGCATGGCCATGGGAATTACCGGTTTAGTAATCGGCTTTGGACCAGCTATTGGGCCGACAATTTCCGGTTTAATCTTAAAATATTCCGGTTGGCAGATGCTGTTTATTATTTTGAGCATTGTTAGTGGGATTACCGGCTTTTGTGCAATTTTCGCGATGCAAAATATCACGACGCCGCACATGAGCAGTACAGATGTAATTTCTTTTATTGAGTCAATTTTAGGATTCGGGATGATTCTGTATGCCCTGTCAGAAATTGGCAATACGGGCAAAATAACCCTAACACTAGGACTGGTTTTCGTAATTGGCCTGGTAATCATGTACCTGTTCTGCCGGCGGCAATTACACTTAACGGAACCGCTATTAGACATTCGGGTATTTAAGAATC
This sequence comes from Lactobacillus sp. ESL0791, assembly GCF_029433255.1. NCBI lineage: Bacteria > Bacillati > Bacillota > Bacilli > Lactobacillales > Lactobacillaceae > Lactobacillus > Lactobacillus sp. ESL0791. The sequence continues at coordinate 1,661,759 of NZ_JAQTHU010000001.1, forward strand.
TGAAATTTGACCTGTGTACCCTCCTCAGCACAATCAGCAATATTGCGATGGTTGGCGTTGAACTAGTTCTGCCGCTTTATTTGCAGACAACCCGCGGCGAAACGGCCCTCACTTCTGGTTTAGTTATGATGCCCGGGGCTTTGATAATGATTGTCTGCAATCCGGTGTCCGGCAGTCTGTATGACAAGATGGGAATTAAAAAACTGTCCTTATTTGGCTTTACCATGCTTTTACTGGGAACAATTCCAATGCTCTGGTTCAATCCGCAAACTAGTCTGCTAGTAATCGGGCTTTGTTATGCCCTGCGAATGGTCGGTATTTCCTTTACCATGATGACGACCTTTACCGCCGGAATTAATCAAGTTACGGGACAACTGACCGCACACGCCAATGCCGGTTCATCAACAATCAGGCAGATTGGCGGGTCGCTTGGCACAGCATTAGCCATGCTGGTAATTACCTTGAGTTCGGCTAATGCCGGTGCTAATCACAGTGTGGCCTTAGCTAGAGGTTACCGCTGGGGTTTCATTCTAATGCTTATTTTTGCAATTATCGGCTTGATCGGTTCAATCTTTTTACCGACAGCCAAGGAAGAAAACAAGTAGTGCTGACAAATTAATAAAAGGTCCGATTTAAGCCGTGAATTCGGACTACAAGTTGTATTTTGAAAATAATCTAGTAAACTACATACTTGTGAGGTAACTAAATGCAAGAATTCACGAGAGAAATTGGACCACAAATTAAGATTGCCAACACTTTGATTGAAAAAGAACTGAACCAGCGGATTTTGAACTTGTTTAGTGATTATAATTTAACTGGCGTACAGAGTATGCTGCTCGTTTCCCTGTATGAAGCAGGAAAGCAGCCAGTAATTCAGAAGGAATTAGCGGATCGCTTCGTTCTTAGTCATCCGACAATCAGAAGTATTGTGCGGCGATTAGAAAAAGCGGGCCTGGTTGAAGTCGGCCACCTTGAAAGTGACCGCAGACAGGTCACGCTCGCTCTGACAAGTCAAGCACAAAAGTTGATGGTCGCGCGGATCGATGAGATCTATGACGTAATGAATGATGTTAATCAGCAGATCATCGCCGGCATGAGCGAAAAAGATGCGGCTACTTTGGCCAAGATGCTTTCCGTGATAATTAGTAATTTTAAATAGTTTTTCAGCAAAGAAGCTAAAACCCCGAAATTAGATCAACTAACTTCGGGGTTTTACTATGGCTAAATTAAGTCAAAATTGAATTTTATAATTTATGTGATCGTGATTAACTCAACTTAACATCATTATTAGTGTGACCAGTTTTTAGGACCTGGTGAAAGTTTTCGTAACTGATCCGAATCATGTCGGTCAGAGCCGGGCTGGTATATGAACCAATATGCGGCGTCATCAGGACTTTAGGATACAGTTCCTGCAGCTGTTTGGCCAACGGATCTGTAATTTCACCATCAAACTTATGGCCCAAAACAGCCGTTTCATTCGGCAGAACATCGGTCGCAAAGCCAGCAAGCTTGCCCGATTTAATAGCCGCAATAATTGCTGGATAATCCGCCAGCTGCGTCCTGGCCGTGTTAACCAAAATTGCCCCGTCCTTCATTTTATTCAAAAATTCGGCATTGATCATCTGATCATTTTTTCCAGGAAAATAGGGTGTGTGAATTGAAACAATATCGGACTTTTGCAACAATTCATCCTGACTGACGAAGGTTACAAATTGCTTGGCAAAATCACTTGGATATGGATCATAGCCCAAAACCGTCGTGCCCATGCCATGATAAAGCTTGGCCTCGGTCGCGCCAATGCGGCCCGTGCCGATAATTCCCACCGTACCTGAATGAATCTCCCGGGCAAACATGCTGCTGCGAACACGAAAATCGCCCTGATTGGTTTCGTTAGCAGCTAAATTGGTATGGCGAAAAAGCATCATGCCTAAGGTCATAGCCAGCTCGGCAACCGCATATGGCGAATATGCCGGAACCCGCGCCACCTTCATGTCGTATTTGGCCGCAGCTTTCAAGTCAATATGGTTGTAACCAACCGTACGGGTAAAAATATACTTAATGCCCCACTCATTCAGTTTGGCAAGATTAACGGCATCAGCCTTGCAGTTGGCCCGCAGCAAGACGGCATCCGCGCCTTTAGCCGTATCAATATTGTCGTGCGTTAACAGGTCCGACTCCAGCTTTAAATCATAATTATATTTATTTAACTTTTTAAAATATGGCACTTCATTTTTACGAACACCATAAGCAACAATCTTAAACATCTTTACTCTCACTCAATAATAAAAATAAACTAAAAATACGATAACAAAATAAATTTTACCAAATTTTTCAGAAAATTTTCACTAAAAGCACTAAAATTTACAAAAATAATTGATGATTTGCAGACTACAACCCTAAAACATTCACCTACACAAAAATAACGTGCTCTGAAGCACGCCATTTTTACGTTGATTAAACTTTTTACTTAGCCTTTAGCAAACCATAATCTGGCAACAATTAAAGCTATGTTTAAGTTCTTTATACTACTTTATTTAATATTATTAACTTTAATGTACCTTCCTTTGCCAATTACATAATATTTATGATGCTTAATTGTAATCGCACTACCATATACTTTAACCTTTACATTCTTTTTCAGAACTTTATGTTTAATCCGTTTACCCTTACTATTGTAAACAAAAGCGTTATGCCTTAATTTGCGTTTAGTGCCATCAATGTTTTTAGCAATTATATACTGATCGTTACCAATATCATAGAATTTTTTACCTTTGATGGTAACAATCCCTTGAATAACTACTTTTTCTCCAGCTTTCAAAAAGCTATGCTTAATCTTGGTTCCTTTATTATCATAGACATAAGCGTTATGATTAATTCTTTTCTTTTCTTTAGCAATCGGTATTACATGATTATGATTACTACCACTAGGAGTTGACGAACCATTTGAGCTGCCGTTTGAATTGTTACCTGAAGAACCGTTTGAACCGTTGCTTCCAGTAGAACCGCTTGAGGTATTGCTCCCAGTGCTACCTAAAGAGCCGTTCGAGCTGCCGCTTCCAGTAGAACTGCTTGAAGTATTGCTCCCAGCGTTACCTGAAGAGCCATTCGAACTGCCGCTTCCACTGTTACCTGAAGAAGAACCATTTGACCCACTGCTTCCGTCAGAGCCGTTTGAGGTATTGCCTCCATTACTACCTGAAGAACCGTTCGAACCGCTATTTCCAGTACTCGAAGAATCTTCACTTTTTACCCTGACAGTAACCATTCTTGAATCAGCTGGTTCATATTCCATTGCATACTGGTTAGCCAACATTTGATCACCAAGCACAAATGAGATACTTCTACCATTAATCGGTTCAAGCGCCTTAAACTTGATAACAGCAACTGTTCCATAACCATTATTTATTCTTGGTGCTTCACCACGATTACTGTAATCAACGTAAACATCAGTTGAACCATCTGAGTGTGTCTTGTTCTTGGCAAAACTAACCATGCCACTTGTCAAGTCACCATTCTCAATACTTTCAAATTCTAGTTCATCTTTATCATATGGTAAACATGACGATAGAGCATTTACATGGTTAAGATTAAAGCCACTGACAGTAACTGTAATCGTATCGCCACGTTTATAACTCGTCTTATCGGTTTTAATGGTTAATTTACCAGATGGAACAATCTTACCATCAGGACCAAAGTTAGCCCGATCACCAACTTGCGTCATTACATAATCAATATCAAAAGCATCGATCACACCATTTTGGTTAAGGTCACCATTTTCAACGTAGCCATCAAAGTCATTATCTTCACCCTTGGTTTCACCAACATAGTTATGAAGTGAAGTTTCATCGTTAGAATCAATTGTATGGTCACCAGTAATGTCTCCTGGAAGTACCACATCAGTACCATCCTTTTGATATAACAAAATTTCTTGTCCAGAGAAGAAATTACCAGTCGTAACTCCAGCTGGAATTGTAAATTTCAAATAATAGGCTTTAGTTCCAGGAGCAAATTTAATCTCTTTTTGACTGGCATCCTTATTCCAACCCGAGGCATCAGTCTCATTCCAATGAATGCCATCAATACTTGTTTGAACATTCATTCCCGAAATATTCCCATTACCAGCATTATCACGCGGGACATATACTAGTTTATCTAAATTGGTAATCCCATTAAGATGAGCAGTAATTGTTAGCGGTGTTGCATTTAAGCCCGCATCTGGATACCACAAGGTATGCGACATAGTTGTTAAGTCATGATCAAATAAGTTCTTAACAGGATAGCCACTTTGCCAAATTTTGTCATCTGTTGTTCCTAAGCCTGGTCTAGTATTATCGCCTGAGATAGTATTATCGTAATTAATCTGAACTGCATTCTTCAATGGATCTTCTGTAGATGATATTTTCAGTTCTTCACTCCATGCTGAAACACCATTCGCCGTAACCGTTTGTACTTGAAACGTATGCTCCGTTTTCGGTTTAATCTCACTTAATACAAAATTCGGGTTTGTGAGGCCTGTATAAACTACACCGTCTGCCTTAACATTATAGCTGGTAGCACCAGTTACTGCATCCCAAGTTACACCAATAGCTGTTGGCGTAATCTTACTGGTATCTTGTTTAACATTTGTCGGAACTTTAATGCTTGCATCCTCAGCTGGAATTGTATTAGTAATATTCGGTGTTTCATCAATGCCCTCAACGTTAACTTGAATGCTATTTTGACTAACATCTGTTTGACCTAATTTAATTCTTAAGAATGATTGGTCCAGTCCCGTTGCACCAGCATCTGATAAATAGGAATTGGTCAGATAATGTTGGTCATAATAGTAAACATTAGTCCCACTATTAAAATTAGCTAAACTAGTAGCTTTAGTCAAAGTTACAGTTTGCCCACCAACTTTAGCTGTCACTGCTGTTGGTTCCTTTTTAGTCCGGATAGCAAATTCTGTTGTCCGATTCTTATCCATTCCATCATAGTTACCTGTAGTTGGTGCCACATTAATCGTTAATTTATTGCCATCCAGCACACTCTTAACTAAAGTGCTAGCCTTACTACCTTCCTTATACTTAGCTGAAATTCCATCATCTTCATAGACATTGAATTCACTACTACCTGAAGGATAAATTTGGAATTGCCGCTGATTTCTTTTAGCTAAATAATCATTTGGTGTATTAGTTGCTGGTGCCGTTGGAAGAATTGCTCCTGCTTTAATAAAGACTGGCAACTTCCAAAGCGGCGCATCAAAGTTATTGATTACTTGTCCACCTTGATATTCTTTGCCAGTATAGTAATCAATCCAAACTTGATCTTTATTTGGTAAGTAAATCCCATTACGAACGTCATCACCATTAGCTTTCATTGCCGTATTTTGATAAATCGGTGCAATTAAAAGATTGTCACCCCACATGTACTGATATTTAACTAAATCAGTATAAGCTTCTGGTTCATTAGGATAATCCAAAAACATTGCCCTAACCATCGGCTTACCTTGAGTAGTTGCATCGGAGGCCATACTATAAATATAAGGCATGAGCATGGTCTTTTGCTTCAAATAAGCACGGTTAATCTTAGTAACATTTGGATTCTTATCATCAAAAGCAAAAGGATTCTTTGGATTAGTGCCCCAGCCATCCATGTTTAATTGAATTGGTGTGAAGGCTTTCCACTCATATTCTCGAGCATTAATAACCGGATCGCCACCACCAAAAATAGCATCCATATCAGACGCGGCATTTGGTTGACCAGACAGTCCCTCACCAATGTAAGTAGGAATCTGAAAGCGAATATATTCCCATTTACCACCAGTTTCATCGCCTGTCCAAACAGCGGCCGTATTCTGCGTACCGGCCCAACCATCAAGAGAAACAATAAATGGTCTTACAGCATCACCTTTAATTTTTTTGATCATATTAGCAGCAGTTTGTGTAGCATTCAATCCAAAAGAATATCCATAACCAACCCAGACAACATCTGTTTTCAGAGCTACAACACCTGCTTCTACTTCTTTTTCAAAATCACGGTCTGTTGGCTGCGGATTAGCTGGATCCACCGGTGAAAGATTCTGCTGTGTCCAAAGGCCAACCTGAACGCCCTTACTATTTGCATAGGTAATAAAATCTTTCAAATTTTGAATGTTACCTTCTAAGGTATTGGTTTGACCATAACCAGCACCATAGCCATCATTAGGCAAAAACCAACCAATCGGCATTTCATGGCTTAGATATTGATCAAGCATTGCTCGTGCACTAAATTGATAATCAGTGCCACCTTTTTCACCATTTAGAGTCTCTCGAATAGCCGTACTTTTATCTCCTGCTGGAAGAGCATCTGGCTGATATTCTTTATAATAGTTGCCATCCGGATATTTAATTGCGCCTTGAGTGTTTGAATCAACTTTTACCCAATAATCACGGTTATAAGCGTTCAAATGTGCTTCATAAAAGCCATAAATCGGCGTCAAAGCCGGTTCACCAGTTAATTCTTGATAATCATGAATTAAATCGTACGGCCGATCATCAAAGAAATAAACTGCATCAAAACGATTTTCATTATGAGTTGTCGCAATTGTTCCATCTTGGGAAGTATCAAAATCATAATTGCCTGGCCTAAAGGTATTTCGCAATACACCATAACCTTTAGTTGACCAGTAAAACGGATTAGGCGAGGCTACGCCCCCATCTACCCAATTATTAGTATTAACAATTCGCACATTTTCCCTATCAAGATTGAATTTTCCGTTTTGTGTACCACCACCGTAGTAGTGGCTTCCCGGATCATCTTTGAGTGTCTCAGTAGTCTTATCTGCTTTCACTTCAACTTGTTTAGTTTCTTGTAAAACAGTATTTTGGCCTTTATTGACACTCATTGTGCCCTTCGTTTTATCAAAGTTAATCACAATTGTTCCAGTATTAAGTGACCAGCCTGTGCTGGTTGACTCTAAAGTTGTGGCCGCTAAACCATCGGTGCCTTCAACGCTGACATCGTCAGCGAAAATTTTAGCATTTAACCCATCTTTGGATTGTACAGGATCCCCATAAACTTTAGTTGGATCAACGTAATACCTAAAAGTCTTGTTGTTTAAAATGTAAAGCCGTGCTACCTGACCATTATTATAAGTAATCTCAAAATATTTATCTTGCTTAGTAATACTTGTAATACCATCAGTTACTGCCGGATCACTTTTTTCATCTTGGACATCAACTTTTTTATTCGTATTCACATCTGCATTTACAGTTTTATTTTTATCCGTGTCTACTGTTTTGTTTTCGTCAATATCTACTGTATTGCTATTAGTATCTGTAGTTTCAGTATCATTAGTAGTTAAATCATTTACTGTTTGAAATTGTTTCTTCACCTTATTCCTATGAATAGTTTTCCTTGTTTGCTTATCAACATTCGTAGTTGCCGCATTGGCAGTCTGTGCTGGCAGCACAGCATACAAAATTCCAGTAGCAATTGCTACGGATGCAGCACCCTTACCTAAATGTCTAATCGACCAGGTATTAAAATGCTCACCAGCAAATTTTTGTTTAACATTTTTATTATTTCTAGTCATAAATAAAACCTCTGCAATCTTACCAATACATTTTTGACTAGAAAGCGCTTCATAATTATATTATAGCTCATTAAATAAAATTATTGAATACCTATATAACAATTATTAGATTATCTTTTATATAAGTGGCATGCAGCTAATTATATTATTAAATTAATCCGTGGCCCTACTTGATTATTAGCCAGGCTAAAAATCTTATCCATACATACCGCATTAAATAAAGTATTATAAGTTATGTTATGAAAATGATATGCTTGAGATTCTCGCCAATATTTTAAAATGTTTTAGTAAATATAATAATAAAAAATTAAAATTCATAAATTCCATCTATACTTTGCTCTACATTCTGAACTCCAAAGAAGAACTTTGATAGTGATACTTGACCTTTTAAATTCACTAGCTCAGTAACTTGGATAATTCTAATCCATTTATAAATTATTACATCGCTTATCTGGTATTTCTTTGACTAACTATGATATTTACCTTGGTACTATTGCCTTTATCCAGATAATATCCTTTTTCCGTAAAAAATATCCTGTTAACAAGACACAACGAAGGTCTCATCAACAGGATTCATTTTATAGTCATAAATTTTTTACTTAACTTTTAGTTTCTCACGCCATGACTTAGCCCCGATTAAAGCCGCGTTCAGGTTTTCAATGTTTGCTTTACCCTGAGTTGCCAACCATTTCTTGCCAACTTCTTCGCCTTCCGCAGCAAATGGCTTGATTGCTGGCTTCCATGTGGCACGGCCGCAAAGAACACCGTTAAAGTCAGCACCAGCTTCTTCGGCCATTTTAATTTCGGCAATAAACTCTTCTGAAGTTACACCAGCAGACAAGAAGATATATGGTAAATCAGTAATCTCTGATTGTTTCTTGAGCAAGTCCTTAGCTTCTTCTTGGCTGTAAATCGCATTATTATCACCGTTAAAACCTTCAACGAATTTAATGTTAAACGGAATTTCTACTTTCAAAACCGTAACGCAATATTCAGGCTTAGAAAATTCTTTCATCGTCTCCAAGACCTTATCAGCCTTAACCTTAGCAAATTCTTCGCTCTTTACATCAGCAATATTGGCATCATAAGTTACTATTTCCAAGAAAAATGGTAATTCATTTGCTTTAGCTTCAGCGCCGACACGCTCAACGAAGGCTTGCTTTTTATCATTAATTTCTTTGCCCTCATCTGGATCATAGTAAAGCATGAACTTGATAGCATCTCCATCTTCGTTCTTGATCCTTAAACCAGACTGGTTAGCAATCAAATCAGGCATTCTGCCGGGTTTGGTTGTGTCATAACCGGTCTTTTCGTATGAAAGCAGCAGCCCGCAGTTCTTGTCCCGCAGCTTGGTAGCTGGCAGACCATATTCCGGATCCGTCAGAATTGCCGACGCATACGGTGTCAGTTCGCTAGAAATTGCCTTCTTAAAATCAACAATCGTGGTTTCATCTGCTGGTTTGTTAGCAGCTTTGGCCAGCATCTTTTTCAATGAACCTCTCTGGTCAATTGCCAATGCACTGATTACACCCTTGTCCGTCGACAAGTTTTCCATGTGTTTTGCAACCTCTGGTGAAATTGTTCTCATCATTTTATTCTCCTTATGGTAATCTAAACATTTTATACATCTTGATTATATACTGATACCAACCACTTGAAAAGCAAATATCCCATTCCCGTAAAGTTTTTCACAACAAATTTATAAAGTAGTAAATTCTTTCATAAAATAGCCGGTCTTTTCCCTACACATAAGTAATACCATTATAACAGCGTACATTATAATGGTATTAAATCTTAACAAGACTTTCTAAAAGCACTAATTATTCTTATTTAACTTATGGCCTTTCCAGTCATAATACTTTTGACTTAGGCGATTTTTCGGATTGTCATAGACAACAATGCGGTATAATGCATAAATTGTCCCCACCATTGCAACTAAATTCGTCAACCAATTTTTCATTACCAACTTCAACAAGTTGACCATCACGACAAAGATTGCCCACAAAAACAAGCGATTTCTCCTGGATTTTTCTTGTGCTGTTACTTTTGCTTTTTTCAATCCAATCACCTTCGACAAAAATTAATCAAATTAAGCTTTTTCAATGGCCTTAGCAGCTGCTGCTGCGTATTCAGCGTTGCGCTGCTTCATTTCACGAGCATACCACCAAAACAGTAATAGGTAAGCAGCCAGTGCAAGAATTGCGTAAAGAATGAACATGCCGTGCTGCTTCCAAGCATTACCAACTAAGAATGCCAAGTATTTTTCAACAGGGCCTTCCATCGTTGTATCGGAAACCAGCGTATGTGCAGGAATAGCAGCACCAACTGAGTGCGCCATATTAGTAACAAACGGGCCAACCATCGTTCCGGCCCAAAGGAAGACTGGTAATTCAATCGTCCCAATAATAATCATCCGGATAATTTTACCGCGGGTAACAACCAGCAACGCTGGCGTTACACCCATGGCAATGATTCCTCCTAACGGCATTAATCTGTTGCCTGGTAAAATCATGGCTTCAAGCATCATGATTGGTGCCAGAACATTGGCAGCTGCCCAGATTTCGGAACGTCCTGCCAAGAACGGCCAGTCAAGTCCGATATTGAACGTACGTCCAGAAAACTTCTTCGTGGCAAAGTCGGCGATTCCTTGTGACAACGGCTCAACCGAAGCGATAAACCATGAACCGATTACAGAGAATAATTCAATACATGAACCACCAACAAATGATAGGGTAAACATGTCTTTCCAACCCTGCTCGGTGGCAAAATTATTGCCGGCAAGTAAGGAAACAAAGACTCCTAGATAAACACCGATGGCAAATCTGCTTCCCCAGAAGCCGATTTTTTCATTTAATTTAGTTGAGTCAAAGTCAAATTTATCAAGCCATGGCAGGCACTTATCAAAGAACTTATTGAAGACCATAATAATTGGGTTCATCATGTAGTTCATGTGCGTCGTGGTCATTGGGTTGCCTTCAGGAGCATCAAGAAGATCATTGAATGTCGGTTTCATCAAATCAGAATTAATAATCTTCATAGTACCAATGAAAATAACCAGCAGTGTTGACAGCCACAGCGGGGCGCCAACGTAAACACAGAACAGACCGTCAAAAGCTAGGTGCCAAACATCAAAAATATCAACATCGAGTGTATTGGTTTTATTCAGTACCAGTAAAACAACATTTAAAATAATTAACACTAACAAATAAAACAGCGTATAGGGCGAGCCCCAGGTAATCGTTGCTAGAGGTGCCCAGCCCATATCCTGCATATCCATGTGGATACCGGTATGCTTAACAAATTGCTGCATCGGTTGCTGGAACGAAGTCGTCAACATGTTCATGATGTTGCCAATTGCAGTAATCGCAATCGCTAACTTCATACCGCCTTCTAGAGCCTTGCTAAATTTAACTCTAAATAAAACGGCAATCAGGGTCAACACAATCAGCATGATGGTTGCGGCACCCATATCAATTAAAGGTTTAAAAAGAGAATTAGCGAAATTAATTATTCCATTCATTTTTATTTTTTATTTCCTTTCAAATAGATTATTGTGCACTAACTTCCTTAACAACTTTTTCAACATTGTCATAAACAGGCTTAGCCATTGCCGGAATTCGGTATAAAATCGCACCAGCATCAATTAAAGGAATCTTTGGTGTAAAGGAGAGATCCGTTTTTGCAATTGTCAAATAGCCATCATAATTCGACAACAAATCTTCATTAACGTCCTTGATCATATAAGCATCAACTTTGACGTTATAACCGCGCTTTTTCATTTCTGCTTCCACTGCATCTTTAATCTGGTGTGAAGAATTAACTCCCGCACCACAAGCAGCAATAAATTTAACTTGTCTAGCCATAATATCCTCCTACATTTTTTCAAAATTCTCACACATGAATTGATAAATTTCCTTTTCTGATGTGCGATTAAACAACCATTGCAACTTCGAAACCGGTGTAAGTCGAAGAAAGTCCATAATTTGCGCTAATATATTAGCTTGTCCCGTTGGATCATTATTCAAAATCATAAATACAAACTTTACCGTCAAATTTTCATCTGGAATAATCATATTTTTAAACTGAATCGAGTTTAATAATGCCACCGGAACAATCAGCCGTGTATTCACAAATTCACCCTCTGTGTGCGGAACCGCAATGTTGGGCAACTCCTGCGCAATTGGGGAAGTATCAAGCCCTGTTGGGTATTTTTCTTCTCGTTTAGTGATTTCTTCTAAAAAATTACCTTTGACAAGCTTCTCTGCAAGCAGTTTTTCAGAAACTTCTTGAAAGAACTCACTCACATTTTTGGCATTACTGACAAAAACTGCATCTGGGTTAAACAAACTATTCTTATCATCGACCATCTGTGCACCTTCTCTCTAAATTAGCAAGCTTTCGTTTTTGTTTTATTATGTTTGATTATGTTCGCTTGCTAATTAATATTATATGTAAGCTTTTTCAATATTTCAAGTCTTTTTGCATAAAAAACCATAATTATCTTTTTTAAGATAATTATGGCATAAGCATATTTATTTTAGTGCAGTTACCCTAGCTAATCGTGATAAACACCATCGGCCCATTTCTTGTTTTCTTCATCAAAGAAATGAATATTATCCTTTTGATCTGGGTTTGGCTTAGCAATCTGGTCAATTTTATCAATCAACTTTTCACTTTCATCCGTTGGTTGATATTTGGCATTAAGGAACGAATCGACAATATCGAAAATAAAGTCGCGGCCTAAAACGATCCCGCCAAAGCCTAAAATATTGGCATTCAATTCTCTTTTAGCATACTCGGCTTGCGTAACATCGCCAACCATTGCAGCCCGAATGCCCTCATTTTTATCAGCGGCAGTCGAAATCCCAATACCGGTACCACAAAGAACGATACCGACATTGGCGCGGCCGTCAGCAACATCTTCAGCCACACGCTTACCATACATTGGGTAATGCGTCCTCGTATTGTCATGCGTTCCTTCATCAATTACTTGGTAGCCTTCAGCCTTTAAATGGTCAGAAATCAGCACCTTAACCGCGGTAACAATGTGGTCATTGCCCAAAGCAACTACTGTGTGCTTATTAATTTTTGGATCAACATATTCTGGTTGTGGTCGATCATTATCAAACATCTAGAATGCCTCCTTAAATCATTTCTTCAAGCATGTTAAGCCGAATCTGGTGCCGGCCGCCCGCATAATCAGTATCAAGATAGTGCTGCACAATATTCTCAGCCAGTTTTTCACCGACAATCCCGCTGCCTAAAGCAATTGCCTTGGCACCGTTATGCATCGCCGTCATGTGTGCCGTTCTTTCTTCATTGACATTAGCGGTTACCATACCTTTCACCTTATTTGAAGCCATTGCAGAGCCAACACCGTATTCGTCAAACATAATTGCCTTTTTGATGCCGTTGTCAATCACTTCATGCGTTACTTTTAAGCTTGATTCGACAAAGTCTTCTGCCGGCTCCGGAGTAACATCTAATACATCATAATCGTGTTTTTCAAGGTACTGCTTAACTTTTTCCTTTAAAGCAAAGCCGTCCCGATCACTGCCGATAACAACTTTCATAATCCAAATCACCTTCCAATAAACAACTACTTGTAAACAGTTGTGTATTGACTGTAATGTTTTTCCACTTCTGGATCGATGCCGCGATTGGTAATCAACCCATCCACATCATTCAAATCGTAAAATTGATGAAAATCGCTGTGATTCAATTTAGAATTGTCAGCCACCACAAACTTCATCTGTGAATGATCCAGTCCAATACCTTCTGTTTGCCCTTCTTCTAAGTTAGCTGTTGTCAGAGCATTATTTTTGATGCCGTTAACGCCGACAAAACCAATGGAAAACGACATTGTTTTTAATTCTGCATTCGCTAATGCACCTAAAAAAGCACCACTGATCCTGCGGTAGGAGCCGCCAATCATGATCAAGTCATAATCATTCATGTTATTTCTAGCCGCTTCAAAAACCGGCAAAGAATTCGTAACAATCCGCAAATGCTTAAGTTTGAGGTTAGCAACCATTAATTCCAGGGTTGTCCCCGGTCCAACATAAATCGACTCATTTTCTTGAATTAAATTACAAGCCCGTTTTGCGATCTCAATCTTTTCCTTACCGTGAATCTCACGCTTCTGCTTATAGCTCTTTTCCGTCTTACTCTGATCAGAAATTAGCTGAGCCCCGCCGTGAACCCGCAAAATTTTATCGGATTTCGCCAGTTCGTTCAGATCACGCCTGATTGTCATGTTGGACACGTCTAGCACCTTGGCCAGTTCATCAACAGTAACGAACTTTTGCGTGCTTACTGCCTGTAAAATTTCTTTTAATCTTTCACTTTTTAGCATAGTTACCTACTTTTTCAATTGGGTTAAACAGCTAACTTAGTTCTCCTTTAGTATACATGTTCTTTTATGTTTGTCAATGTTTGAATATGTTTGATACTAAATAAAATCATCTGTGCTGTCGATCTTATAAAAACTTTACCTTTATGTATCAAATTACTTTAAAGGACATTATAATTATTTACTCTACCATAAAATAAGGCTCTTAATGCCAAAGTTTTGCGACAAACATGTTAAACTTTGGTTATCAATATAATACGAGGAGAACTTAAATGAGCTTTACTTATACACTGCGCTACATGCTGGATCCCAGGACCAACACTGCAGAAAAAGACCAAAAATTGTTTGCTTTTGTTAAAAGAGCCCAAATTGATGATGTGGCATTTTTTATCAATGGCGAGGAGCTGAATCACAGCCACTTAACTAAAGAAGAAACACAGGTCTGGCTGGATGCCATCGCACCCTTGCAGGAAAAATTAAGCGGACTAGGCGTCACAACCAGCCTGAACCCGTGGACAACAATTATGCATTCAGACCGCGGCTACCAAGTTAATCCCAAGATTGGCTTTCGCACCTTTGTTGACATCGACGGCAACAAGGCGCAAGACATGGCCTGCCCTGCCGACCCAACTTGGCGCAAATATATTGCTGCCCGTTATGCCCAATACGCCAGCATCCATCCCCGGCGCTTATGGCTGGAGGACGATTTTCGCCACTACAACCACACACCACGCAAACTAATGTGCTTTTGTGACTATCACATGAAGCTGTACCTAGAAAAATTAGGCAAGGACGAAACGCGCGCCGCATTTGTTAACCAAATGCTCAAGCCGGGTAGGCCGACACCGGAACGCAAAATATACTTGGAACAGGCCCGCAAAGAAATGATCGAAAACGAACATTTAATTGAACAGGCAGTCCACCAAGTTAGCCCCGAAACCGATCTGGCACAAATGACCTCTTATCCCGACTGGCATGCACTTGAGGGGCGTGACTGGGACAAACTCTTTGCCGCTCAAGCCGGTAAAAATCATCCCAAAGTGGCGCGGCCGCATTTACCGGCTTATAACGAAGTGGCGCCGCTTGCTTACGGACGCGCGTTTGAAGAATACAGCCGCATCACCGCAGCTTACTTGGGAGAAGATGCTGAGCTATATCCCGAACTCGAAAGTTACATGTATTCGCCACTGGTGAAATCCGTTGCTTTTACCAAATTTCAAATTATCACCAGCGCGTTAATCGGTAGCAAAGGAATCCTGCTAAATCTGTTCGACATGATGGGTAACGGCATTAATGATGATTGGCATTATGCCGAATGTTTGGCAGAAATTAAACCGTTTATCTCTCAACTTACAGACAAGCGGCTGCCAATCAAGCATTTGCGCGGAATTAAAATTTTGGTTGACCAAGACTCTTCCTTTACCCTGCAGACCAGTTCGGGCAAAGCAATCGAAGAACTGCTGCCGCACGAAAAAAACTGGGCCAGCCTGCTTGGCAGCTTCGGCTTTGCTACAGAAATTTTACCGGTCACTGACGATCTGCAATTAAACCAGCAAACAGTGGCAATTTCGGGACAGCTCCTGCGCAATTTTACTAATGAAGAAATTACATCTTTATTGCAAAATAATACTGTTCTGCTGGATGGTGAGAGCATCAACGTCTTACTCGATCGAGGACTTAAAAGCTTACTGCACATTAAACATGCCGAATGGCATCCCTGCCGCAGCGCCTACCAGTCATTTGAGCAGGCCGATGGCCACTCAGTTGACGGTATGACTAACCCGCGCATCACAATGCTGCAACACACTGGCAACTATCTTCAAATCGACTATGAAAAGGGCAGTGATGTAACAATTTGGTCCAGTGCCTATAATTCCCTTGATCAGCGTCTGGGTAACATGATGGCTGTGATTGACCAGCACATCATCGTCCTGCCGATGGATCAAGACCCAAAACACGGCTGGGAATCACAGTTCACCAGCTACAAAGCTGGCCTTCTGAAACAGATGCTGGACAGCATTAGCAAGGTCGATTATCTGCTGGACATGCCGAACACGAAATTAATGGTGCAGGCTGACGGCAAGAGCGCCTGGCTGGCTAATTTTACTCTTGACGGCTACAGCAAGATTCGCTGGCACCTGGCAAAAGATTTACCTCAAGATAAAGCCAAGCTGCTGCGCCTAAAAGGCAATAATTACGAAAGTAAAAAGGTAAAACTTCATGTCAAGGACGGCATAGCCACGATTGACGAAGAAATTAAGCCCCTCGAAACTATTCAGCTGATTTTTTAAATCTGCCAATGAATAGTACCGTCTAGTTATTATTCATGACATGCACACAAAAAAAGATGATGGAGAAATAAACCTCTATCATCTTTTTTTATCTTTATTTTTGCCTAATAATCCTAATTTAACTGAATATTGCCAATTTCTGTGCCATGCTTAATTTCTTGAGGTTCAATTAGCGGCAGTTCTTTAATTTTATCCATATTTGTAAAAACTACAATTATCTCCGTCGATTTTTTATTGGCAATGACCATTGCCCTGTCCATAGTGCCAATAAAAGTATCCGGTTCAATTTTTTGTCCCTCCTCAACAGCTAGTTTGAAGGGGGCACCCTTTAATTCAACGGTATCAACCCCAAAATGCAGCAGCACTTCTAAACCGGCAGTTGTTTCAATCGTTATCGCATGTTTAGTCTTAAAGATTGACTTAATTTCTCCGCTTACAGGGGAATAAATTTGATCATCATTGGGAACAATGGCAAAGCCGTCCCCCATAACTTTGCCAGCAAACATTTGATCGGAAACATCAGTAATTGGAATTAATCTGCCCCTAACTGGCGAAACAAGCTTTTCGAACTTCGACTGCTTTTTAAACAATTTAAACATAATCTATTCTCCATTAACTATTTCCTATCTTTGCTATTTCTACTAAAGAAATAATTAACTACAAAACTAATAGTAAATGAAATAATTATAACGGCTACAGCCTTAATTGCATTAGTAGTATTCATAGCGGCAGGAATTGAGAGCAGTGATTGTGACATTGGAACATATACCAAATATTTAATAAATCCTGCTATAATTCCTGCTATAGCACAGGATACACTTGTGGCAATCAATGGTGTTTTGGCAGGAACTACTACCCCAAAAAGACCAGGTTCAGTAATGCCTAAAAGCGCAGAAACACAGCTAGAGTAGCCCAATTGCTTTTTACCAGAATCATGAGAAAAAATTGCTTGAGACAAGCAGGCACCTGCCATTGCCATGTTATAAACCATAAATGCAGGTGTAACAATGGGATCGTAACCTGAGGATGCAAGGATTGCAAGCCCAATTGGGATTAGACTCATGTGTAATCCTGACATTACTAAAAACGGCATTAGTGCGGCAATCAATCCGATAGCTAAAAATCCCGCATGTTTTGATAACCATACTACACTAACATTTATTACTGATGTTAACACTCCACCAATAGGTCCAATCACTAAATAAGTAACCGGCACCGTAATTAAAATTATAATTAATGGCACACCAAACGATGCAATAATTTTAGGACAAATTTTCTTAGCAAACCGCTCAACGTAACTCATAAACCAAGTTGCGAGAATAACAGGAAGAACCGTTCCAGAATAAGAAAATGCTGCAATCTTTATTCCAAAAATAGATAGTCCTGCATGAGACATAATCAATTTAGTGATATCTGGATAAATTAATGCTGCTCCTAGCAACAGTCCCATAAAAGGATCGGCATGAAATTGTTTAGCACTAGTATAACCAACAAAAACCGGCATAAAGTAGAGAGCCACGTTACCTAAAGCATAGAAAAATTGATAAGTCCCAGAAGTTTTAGAAACAATCCCAAACGTTTCTAACAATGTAATTATTGCTAATACCATTCCGGCCCCAATAATTACTCCAATCAAAGGAATCATGGTTCCAGAAAGAATATCCAGCAAACGTTTGTACCATCTATCTTTATTTTTAGCTTTTGTAACTTTGCTGCTATTTGTAATCTTTTCACTATTTAAATCATTTTTATTTAAATTATTTTTTATTGCTGTACATATATTATCAACTTCACCACCAATAACAATTTGAAATTGTTCGCCAGACTTAGCAATCCCTTTTACTATAGGTAAATCGGAAATAGCTTGCTCATTTACTAATGATTGATCCCGCAAATTGAAGCGAACTCGTGTCATACAATGAAACACATCATCAATATTTTGCGATCCACCAACACTTGCAATTATTTTTTTTGCATCTGAATCATATTTATTCATATAAATCATTCCTCTTTAAAATTAATTTCCATTATTTTCAATAGTCTTCTTAAACCAATAAAAGCTTTCTTTTTTAAGTCTTTTTCCGCTCCCACATCCATTGTCATCTATATCTACATAAATTACGCCATAGCGTTTGGACATTTGGCCTTCAGAAGCACTAACTAAATCAATAATTCCCCAAATCAAATAGCCTATTATTTCAATACCATCATTAATTGCTTGAGCTACTGCATTTATATGTTGATTTAAATATTCTATTCTATACTGGTCATTTATTTTATTGCTGGATGTAACCGTATCTTTTGCACCTAATCCATTTTCTACGATAAAAATTGGTAAATTATACCTGTTCCACAAGCGATTAAGCAGTAAACGTAACCCAACTGGATCTTCCTGCCATCCCCATTCTGTTTGTTTCAGATATGGATTTTTTAAAGTATCAAAAATATTCCCTTTTACATATTCTTTTTTTAACTTATCATCTACACTCGTGCATTTACTTGAATAATAACTAATGCCAATAAAATCAACTTTATTATCAGCAATAATTTTTAGTTCATCGGCTGTTGTATCAATGTGAATATTATTCTTTTCCCAATAGTTTAAGACCCATTTAGGATATTTTCCCTTTACCTGAACATCAGAGCAGAGAAATGACAATTCATCTTCTTGATATGCCTTCAAACTATCATCAGGATTAGCAGAATATGGGTATGTTATTTGACCTGCAAGCATCATGCCAATTTTGAAATCAGGATTTATTTTATGTCCATCAGCCACCGCAAACGCACTAGCAACAAATTGATTGTGTAATGCTTGAAAAATGACCTTTTCCTTATCATCATTTTCATTGAGTAAAACTCCCGCTCCGATATACGGACTTTTTAGTGAAATGTTTATTTCGTTAAACGTGAGCCAATATTTTACTTTGTTTCGGTAGCGTAAAAAAATTGTTTGGGCATATTTTCGATATAAGTTAATTAATTTTTTGTTTTTCCAACCACCATATTTGATAGAAAGATTAATCGGTAAGTCAAAATGATTGATTGTCACAACGGGTTGAATATTATACTTAAGCAGTTCATCTAAGACTTTGTCATAAAATGCTAGTCCGGTCTCGTTAGGCTCAGAATCATCTCCATTGGGAAAGATTCTGGCCCAACTAATAGATATCCTAAGAGCTTTCACTCCTAATTCTGAAAGCAACTTTATATCATCTGGATATGTATGATAGAAATCAATCGCAGTGTGGTATAAAGAAAATTTAGGAATTTCATTCAGCACATTCTTTTTAATATTTCTTCCACCGTGGTCCAGCATATCTAAGGTAGTAACACCTTTACCGCCTTCATTCCACGCACCTTCGATTTGAAAAGCAGCAGTTGCACCGCCCCAAAGAAAATTATTTGGAAATTTCAAATTTTGCATCATTTTTTGTCCTCAATACCATGTAAAAGAGCTTCGTTAAGTACGTCCTTTTGGTATAAAAGATAAAAATGCTTATAATGATGGGCATATGCCATGCCGCCCATTGAAGGTTCCAATTTATCATTTTTATAATTTTTGAGTAAATCGTAAACTCCCTCAATCATTTCTGTAATAGCATCTGTAGGAATAGGATATTGCCCATGTGCCGGGTATATACATGAAAACTTATCTTTAAGTTCATTCAACTTTTTCATGGATGATACATATGTTTTTAACGGTGCATGGTGCCCTAACCCAGTTTGATAAAAAATATTATGATAATCTACGCTATCACCTGTAAATAGCCACCCATTTTCAGGTATATACAAAGCAATTGAGCCTGGTGTATGTCCTGGAATATGAATGATGTGTGCGTGCAAGCACCCTAAATCAAATGAATCCCCATCTTTAACAAAGGAAAATTCAGTCTTAGATAAGTTAGGTTTGATATATGACTCAATCGACATTTTTTCTTTTAATCCAGGCAGCTTTTTTAATCTATAATCAATAGTCATTTTCTTCATGGCACTGTCATTATCAATAGCTAAAAGACTGTTATAGTCTGCAATATGGATATAAACATGCTCAAACAGATAGCTTCCAAGCGCATGGTCTGGATCACCATGACTATTAACCACAATCAATGGTAAATTCGTTATCTCTTTAATCTGACTGGTAAAATCAATGTACCCGTATCCACAGTCAAAAAGTAATGCATACTTTTTACCGATAATTAGATAACGATTAATGGAATCTACTTCTTTTAAGCAATATAAATTTTTTTCAACTTTATTAACACTCGCATAAATATTGTTTATCATGCTTACCTGCTCCTTAAAATATATAAAAAACACCCAAAAATCATATCTAAATACAAGTTAATGTATTCGGTACAATTTCTGGGTGTTGCCAACTCAATGTTACAAGCCCTTATTCAGCTATATGGATGATGTGTATTAAAAGATAAAGACGATCTGAATCATTAAAATGGTAATCAATTTTTTGCTCCAGATACTTCGTAATCTGTTTCAAGCAAATTCCAGCTTTTTGATGCTGACTCATTATATCTTTTAATAGAGCACTATCTGAAGATAAACCAGAATATTTTTCTTTCGTGTTAGAACGTAAGATCAAATAATACAAATGTGTCATCAATCTAGTCAGAGAAACATCGTTCTCAGAAAATTTGCGACCAAAAACAGATTCAATAATATTAGTTATATCGGTAAAAATATTCATAATATTAGAGAAATTTTTTATCTGACCATTCGAGCGCTTCATCTCGTGCTCAACCAAGTGCATTGCTATAAAGCCAGCTTCATCATCCGATACTTTAACGCCCGAAAGCTGCTCAATCATTTTTTGAGCTTGCTTCCCAACGCCATATTCTTTAGTAAAAAAGCGTTTTAAATCAAATAACATTGGATTAAATAAATTTAATCCCTGCTTGATCCGTTCAACAGCAAAATAAATATGATCAGTTAACGGCAGCAACAAATGTTCATCAAAATCTGAATCAATTTCTTTTCTTGCAAGCTGGATTATTTTATCTGTCAGTTCAAAATATTCTCGTGGTATTTTATCAGATAATTGTTTAAATGAACTAATCCATTTATCATCAGTTTGGGGCATAGACGAAAAAACTTTATCACTTGGCTGCGGATCATAATTCTGTCCGCTGTGAGCTTTAAAACCAATTCCTCTACCCCAAATTATTTGCTCTTGATTTTTTCCATCCTCCACAAGTAGAACATTATTGTTTAACACCTGTGAAATCATCAAGATAATCACCTAAATATAAATAGATTAAATTTTATTCTAATACTTATAACTCCTTACGTAAGCGCCTACAATAAGTATATTAAACCAGAAAATAATTTTTGTCAATACTTTTTTTATTCATGAATAGTTTATTTCCAATAAGGAAAAAATTCGCCAACTAAAGGTCTAAAAATCAAACCGCATTAGTATTAAAAGGTAAACAAGTGGCCATATTGCATTATAAATTATGAAACTAATCCCAGAACAAGCACTTTTTCAAACTTTTTACAAAAATCTGCACAAAAAAAGATTCTAGAATTACTCCAGAATCTTTCTTATTTTGAAAAACGCTTGTTATTTTTTCATATTACCCAGCATCTGATTGATATCAACTATTCCTGCCTTCGCAGCCGTAATATAATCAGATTCTGCTCCACTCATTTGACTGTTGAGCCATTCAATAACCATCGGCAGATTCATGCCGGAAAGCAAATGAATATTTTGACCACCCATTATCATACGGCTGACCGTGTTAGCAGGCGTGCCACCCATCAGGTCAGCAAAAACAGTTACATCTTCGAGCACGTAATCAGCTATCGCTTTTTCAAACTTTGCCTGAAAATCTTCAGGACTGTCTTCCGGCAACAAACATACAGTATGAATGTGTTCTTGCTCGCCCATGATGAGTTCTGCACTTGCCTTAACGCCTTCTGCCATATTGCCATGACTAATTAAAATTAATTCCTTTTCTGCCATAAATGTTTACCTAGTTTCCATCAAATTTAAGAGAATAATAAATTTAGTCTTAAGCAATTAGGCCTTAGATATGATACCTAAACCACCGCAAATTACACATAGAACGATTACGATTAAGATAGCTTTGGTCGAAGTCATCTTCTTCTTGCCTAGAAGCCAGTAGACAAAGCCAACAACTAAAGCAGGTAATAGTTTTGGAAGAATCATATCAAGATTATTTTGAATATTCATTGTAACACTACCGATTTTTGGCACCCAGCTGAATTTAATGTTAATCATGGTTGCTACCAGAGCACCAACCATAAACACACCTAGAACGGTTGCTGAATCAGTTATAGCATTCATTTGGTCACGCATATCCGTAACCAAAGATGTACCTTGCTTATAAGCAAAACGTAATTGCTTCCAACGAAAGACACAGATTAGTAAACTGGCTGCGATCCAAATCAAGACACCAACCGGACTACCATCATGAGCCATTGAGGCTGCCAAAGCACCAAAGATCGCTGGAATTAAAGAAGCAAAGATTGAGTCACCAATAGCGGCAAACGGCCCCATCAAACCAACCTTGATACTTTCAACCGCATCTTTTCCTTCAACACCTTCATTTTCCTCAATTGCTAGGTCAATACCAGTAACAATTGTGTTGAAGAAGTTGGAAGTATTGAAGAACTGCATGTGTGTCTTCATCATTTGCTTTAATTCAGGTGTATCATCGCCATAAATTTTCCGCAATTGTGGCAGAATCGTGTACAAATAGCCACTATTCTGCATTCTTTCATAGTTCCATCCTAACTGATAACCAAACAAGGATCTTCTATTAATCTGTCTAAAGTCATCATCAGTTAATTTATAATTTGGTTTAGAGTTCGTCATCAGTAATCTCTCCTCCATCATCAACACTTGATACTTTTTGACTAGTTGCAGTCTCCGCTGCTGGTTTAGAAGCAGGCAAATTCTTGTAGTGTAGAATTGCAAGCGCAAGGCCAATCAGAGCCATTGCCAGCATTGATAAGCCATTAAAGCCACCTACAAAAGTCTTGTTAATAGCAGCAACGCCTACACCTAATGTTTGAACATTTGTAAACAATACTGAGAACAATGTCGTTAATGTGAAGCCAAGAATTAAGTATGCAATATGCTTTTTAACCGGAAGGTTTCTGAGCAAAATCGCAAAGCCGACAGCTGGAAGGGTAGCACCCGCAAGGGTTAAACCGGTACCAAGCCAGCTTAACTGACCATTCAAGGCATTAGCAATTGTTTGAACCAAACCTTGACCAAAAGCTAAAGCAATAAAGACAGGAATTGCACGAGACAAAGCCCAAGGAATCGCACCATAAAGGACGTTTCGTTCAACCGCCTTATAATTAATCTTGTCTTGGTCAATTAAGTGGTCAATTCTGTGTGAGAAGTATGTGTTGGCAAAACGCGCTAACACGTCTAGTTCAACCATGATTGCGGCAACGGGAACGGCAATTGAAGAAATTGCTGTTTGTGGACTCATGCCCCTAACACTGGTTGAGAAAGCTGTTGCCAGAACCGTACCGGTCGTCGCATCAATCTTAGAAGCACCACCAAAGGTACCAACACCTAAAACCATCAATTGCATTCCTGCACCAATGAATAAGCCGGTTTTCAAATCACCCATAACTAAACCAGCAATCAAGCCAGCACCAACAGGTGTATTCAGCGATGAATAAATTTGCAATTCATCAAGAATTTCATATCCGGCATACAAAGTTAATAATAATATTTGCCACCAAGCCATTTTATGACCTCCTACTTCATCTTTTCATCTATCAGTTTCATCAGATCATGTGAATCATCACGTGGAGTTAACTGAACCGTAAGTTTTACACCTTTATCAATAAGCTGCTTAAAAACCTCAACATCAGCCTGGTTAACACTAACCTGCTTGGTCAAAGCAGTAGTATCATCTCCCTTAGGCATGTTACCAACGTTGACAGTCTCAATTTTCACTCCTCGATCAATTAAATCAAGGAAGCGTTCAGGCCGTTTAGCAACAATGAAAAGCCGTTGCTTGCCATAACGCTCATTATTCAAATGATCTGCAGCAACATCAGCCGTCAAAACACTCAATCTCGTTGTCATCGGCGTCGCCATTCGCAAGCCGCTCTTTTGAATATCGCTCTTCGAGGCATCGTCATCAACAACGATAATGCGCTCAACTTGAAGATTCGGTGTCCAAAGATTAGCAACTTGACCGTGAACCAAACGTTGATCAACTCTTGCACCCACTATGTTCATATTAATTCCTCCATATTACAACAAAACGTTAACAGATTGGAACCGATACCAGAAATATCTAAAAATATTTTTGATACCCTGAAGCGCTTTCAGGTATTATGATAAGGTACCAACCAATTTTTGTCAACCATAAATTTAAAATTATACAAAAAACAGAGCACAAAAGTGCTCTGTTAGATATATTGCTTGCCTGTCTAGCTTAAAAATAAATTTTTTTAAAGCATGCAACTTTTTTGTATAAGCAAGTCATCGCAGTTTAAAACATGGAAGATGTGCAACTGGTATGGATGACTGCTATGATTAAACAAGTGTTTCATATAGAAATGAACACATTAAATTACTTATTGAGTTCATGAATAGTAACGCCCTTTACGACCCGGTTAACTGTTCCAGTTGGCGACGGTGTATCCGGCTTATTATGAACTTTAATTGAGGTCAGCAATGCGATTGTTTGGGCGAACATAATATCTGGAAAAGCCATGTAGGCATCAGGCAACAAATCTTCACCTGCAAACGTAAATGATTTACCAGCAAAATTTTGTCCGTCTTTTGGCTGTCCAACGGCCATGACGAGCGGCACAATCTGATCATCCTTGATTTCATTTAGAATATCCAAATCGTATTGCCTAGTATAATCATCATTTGAAACGAAATTGAAAACAATTGTCTTACTATTCAAGAAAGACTTAGGACCGTGACGCAGACCCATGGACGTGTCAAACAAGGCAGCAACCTCACCAGCGGTTAACTCCAGAATCTTCAATCTGGCTTCCTGAGCCAATCCCCCTAAACAACCGCTACCAGTATATACAATTCGGTTAAAATCGGTATCGACAATTTTTTGAATTTCATCTTCTCTAGCAATGACGCTCTCACCCATTTTAGCAATTGCGGCAACACAGGCAGCCTTCTTATCGTCTGCCAGCGTATCAAAGATCAACAAGGTGGCCAGCGTCATACAGGAAAACGAGCCGGTCATGGCAAAGCCCTGATCTAGCGACTTAATTGGTGTCAAGAAAACAAGGGCATTAGGATCATCTTTCAAATCATCAGCGAGCCTAGCATCCGGTGCACAAGTAATCGCGATCTGATACAAGTTCTTAACTAATTTTTTCGCCAATTCAACCGTTGCCACCGATTCCGGTGAATTTCCGCTGCGCGCATAGGAAATCAAAATGGTCGGTGTGTCTTCTTCCAGATAGTCACGTGGGGTTGAGACGATCTTGGTCGTGTCAATTGCTTCAAAGTCAAAGCGCGACCGGTCGCCGTGCAGTTTAAGGTATGGCAAAACCGTATTGCCAACATAGGCACTGCTGCCCGCACCCGTGAAGACAACTCGCACCTTGCTCCATTTAGCAGTAATTTTAGTCAAAAAATCGTGGATTTCCTGCTCATGTTCCTGGTAGAGCTTAAAAGTTTGCTGCCATAACTTCGGCTCCTGCTGAATCTCGCGCGTAGTAATTACCGCACCCATTTTTGTTAACTCATCATCATTTTTTGAAAACATTTTTACAACTTCCTTTCAAAATCAAACCAAATGATTATATTGCCGTGACCGGTAAACAAACTTATCTCCCCGTGCTAAGGAAATGGTAAATTCAACCGGAACATTTTTATCATTAATTGTCTTACGATATATTTTCAGACTTGGTGATCCAACTTTTTCATGAAGAGAGGCACTTGCCTCATCGTCAAGACTGACTGCTTGCACATCTTCAAAAGCCATCACACTGCGCTGATTATATTTTTTCTTTAATACGCTATAAAGAGTATCATTTTCCAAATCAGTAATTTTTAAATCAGGGAAAAGCTTTTCTGGCAAATAAGTTTTGCTATAGATCATCGGCTCATCATCGGCTAGACGCAGTCGAATCAAGCGGTAGGTTTTGTCTTCTTCTTGCAAATTTAACTGGTCGGAAATATTGTGGTTAGGAACAACCAGCTCAAGCTTCTTATTCTGCGTGGTCGCCGTTCGCCCATACCGAGATGTATCCTCAGAAAAAGAATACATGCCCCCAATATTCAGCTTATTAAGATACCTGCCCGCAACAAAAGTCCCTTTACCATGCAAACGATAAATTACGCCCCGGTCTTCTAGGTCCTTAAGTGCTAGCCTAATAGTATTCCGACTAACATCGTAATCCGTTAAAAGCTGGCGCTCGCTAGGCAACTGGTCATTTGCTCTCATTGAATCAATTTTATTTTCTAAATCTGAAATTACTTTGCGATAAAGTGGTTTTTCCATAAGCAACACTTCCTCTCTTACTGGTTGATACCACTTCCTAAATTCTAGCAAAGAAACCGCTTAAATGCAATTTTTATTGGATAGAAAACACAAAATTGCATTCAAATGTCATAGGGGAAAAATTGCTAATAACTGCTGCATAAAAAAACGAACTGGTTAGCAAAAGAGAATGCATCTACTTATTCGTAAAAGGTATAATAGTATAGGGAGGTAGAAATGAAAATGAAAAAATTGATAAATGCGGTAATAGCAGTATTAGTGGTAACTGCTATCGGAATAACAACTCCGTTACCTGCACAGGCTAAATATATGGGGCATTCCGCGACGCCGACAGAATTAAGAGGAAATTGGTACCGTTATGAGGGTAACAATAAATGGCAACATTTCAAAATTACCAAACACTCATGCATATTAAATGGTAAAGTCCTTTGCAGTTTAAATAAAAAAGGCGCTAAAAAACTGCATGTGATGCAGTACAAACAAAATGGCAAGGCCTATTACGATTTGAACAAGTTTAGCTATCATTATCAAGAAATTGGGTCTTTTTGGTTATCACAGAGAAAAATTCACGGAAGAAGAGTCATGAAGAGCTATTACAACATGGGCTACTTTTCTGTTTATACCAGAAGCAAGATAAAGCATGACTATTCTTATGAAGTTAAGGGGGACTTTAACAAATACCTCGGCAGATAAGCTGTATTGTTTGCATTAAAAACAAAAGGAGCAAGTTTAATTCTTGTTCCTTTTTCATTCTATAATTAAAAATACTTTTTCGCACTCCAGCCGGAATAACCAGAAGAGGTAACAGTCTGTACTTGGTACCAGTGCTGCGAAGCTGGTCTTAAATCATGTAGTACCAGCAGCGGATCGGGTAAACCAGTGTATAAAAGACCATCAACCTTAACATTATAGGTAACCCGACCAAGATTTTCATCTGCCGGTTCCCATGCAAGCTTGGCCGTCAGCGCTAAACTATCACTTAAACCTGCAGGACCAGCCAATGCAATCTTTTTGGTTGGTAACTCATTGACCGCATCTGTTTGGAGTTTAACCCCTTTAACACGCAGGACAATCTTATCTTGGCTAATATCCACAGGGGCAATTTTTACACGTAAAAAGTTCTGTGCCAGGTCTGCACCCATTTCTCGCAAATAGGGATTTGTTACATATTGTCTATCCCAAAAGTAACTGTTGGCGGATTTTTGAAAATCTTCCAAATCTTTTGCCTCGTGCAGCACCACATCTTTGGCAGCAATGGCTACAGAAACAGCGGTCGGTGCCTGCTCCGTCTTGATTGCTAACTCCGTCGGCCGCTCTGCTGTCATTCCTGCATAGGTGCCAGCCGTCGGATTAATTATCACCGTCAGCTCCGTACCAGCAAGCTTGCTGCTAATTTTCGTCTGGGCAGATTGGCCCTGCTTGTACTTATCTGAAATATCGTCATCTTCATACCAATTAAAGCAATTTTCACCCGCAGGATAGATTTCCAATTGACGCTCCTGCTTGACCTTTTCATATTCAGCCGGTGTATTGGTCGGTGCAGCCTTAGGGATAATTGCCCCCGCCTTAACAAACACCGGCAGCTTCCACAGCGGTGCTGCAAAATTGTTCACCACCTGGCCGCCCCGATAAGCCTTGCCCGTATAATAATCAAACCAAATTTGCTGTTCATCTGGAAGATAAATACCATTACGAATATCGTTGCCTGCTTGATCCGCCTGCGTATTTTGGTAAATGGGCGCGATTAAGAAACTCTCGCCCCACAAATACTGGTACTTTACCAGATTGGTATAACATTCAGGCAGAGCGGGATATTCCAAAAACATTGCTCTAATCAGCGGTTTACCAGCGACAACCGCTTCGTGCGCGATGCTGTAGATATAAGGTAAAAGCATGGTCTTCTGTTTGAGGTAGGCGCGGTTAATTGCCGTAATGTTTTTTGAAAAAGCAAAAGGATTCTTCGGATTGGTGCCCCAGCCGTCCATGTTCAGCTGAATTGGTGTAAATGCCTTCCACTGATAATCGCGTGTATTGACGACCGGATTGCCACCGTAAAAAATTCCGTCCATATCTGAAGCAACATTAGGTTGCCCTGACAAGCCTTCACCGATATAAGTCGGAATCTGGAAACGAATATATTCCCACTGACCGCCCTTTTCATCGCCGGTCCAAACAGCCGCAGTATTCTGAGTACCGGCCCAGCCGTCAACGGTGATGATAAAAGGTCGTAGCGCATCCCCCTTAATTTTTTTAATCATTGCGGCAGCAGTCTGCGTGCCATTCAAGCCAAAAGAATAGCCAGACCCAACCCAAGCAACATCAGTTTTCAGAGCCATCACACCTGCTCGCAGTTCCTGCTCAAAGTCACGGTCGCTTGTTTTGGGATGGTCAGGATCAACTGGCAGCAAATTTTGCTGCGTCCACAAACCAACCTCAACCCCGCGGGAATTTGCATATTCCACAAATTCTCGCAGATTAGCAACATTGCCAGCGAGGGTCTTAGTTTGACCGTATCCGGCACCATAACCATCATTAGGCAAAAACCAGCCTAACGGCAGGTCCTGCTGCAGATACTGGTCCAGCATCCCCCGGGCGCTAAGCTCATAATTCTCTTCTCCGCCTTCACCGTTCAAATTTTCCCTAATTGCCTTATCCTTCAACTCCTTGGGCAGCTTTTGCGGCTGATATTCTTTGTAATATTTGCCATTTGGGTATCTAATTGCACCCCCAGCATTCGCATTCGTTTCTACCCAGTAATCACGGTTATAGGCATTCAAATGTGCCTCATAAAAACCATAGAGGGGCAGTAGGAGCGGCAAACCAGTCAGCTGTTGGTAGGCATGAATCAGTCCGTAAGCTGTATCCGCAAAGAAATAAAACGCATCAAAGCGCTCTTCATTATGCGTGGTCGTGACCCGGCCATTTTGCTTGCTGGCAAAATCATAGACTCCCCGGGCAAAAGTATTACGCAAGACACCGTAACCACTAGTTGACCAGTAAAAAGGTGCTGGTGAGGTTACCCCTTGGTCGATCCAATTGTTGGTATTGGCAATCTGCACTTCTTCGCCAGTCAAATTGAAACGCCCGTTTTGGGTGCCGCCGCCAAAATACTTGCTTCCTGCTTCATCAAGCAGCACCTGGCTGCTGCCGTCTTTTTTAACCGTTAACGGTTTTGCTTCCGCCAGCACGGTCTCGCCCTTGCGCTCAACACTCATTGTGCCCGCCGATTTAGCAAAATTAATCATTAATTCACTGGCTTTAAGGCAAAAAGTTGTCGCTGTTTCTGTCAGGATAGAATTATTCAATTCTGCACTACCATCTGCAGCGATTTCCGGGGCCAAAATCTGGGCGTGCAGATCTGGCTGCGATTGCTTCGGTGCCGCATATTGTCCTGAAGGATCAACGTAATAGCGGAACAGATTAGGCGCAATTAAATATAAGCGCCCAACCACCCCGTCTTCATAGGTAATTTCGCAATACCCTTCTTTTTTAATCACACTTGTAATTTTTTGATTCATTGTTATAATTTTCCTTTTTCTATCGCAACTTGCTTATCTTAAAAAAATATTGTAATTTACTTCTTATCCTGCTATTATTTATTACAATTATAATTTTAATTTAATAATAAATGTTAACGCAATCAGTGTCTAAATTCAAGGAGTGATCAAAATGAATAAGCACAAAATTTTAAAGTTTATCACGCTTGTGCCTGTGCTCGCCCTGGCATTAACTGCCTGCGGCAAAAAGAACACCACCGCGAACAACAATAGCAGCCCAAGCAATAAATTCCCTACTTCTGTTCCTACCAAACCGGTCAAGCAAGGAGGAACAATCAGGGTAGCGCTTGAAACCGACACTCCGTTTCAGGGAATTTTTTTGGACGAAATCTCTGAAGATAGTGTCGATTACCTGGCTTCACAGTTTGGCGATGAAACGCTTTTTTACTATAACAATCATTATAAAATTAATGACAAGGGTCCCGCAACTCTGAAAATAAACAGGAACAACAAGACGGTGACAATCACTGTTAAAAATGGTGTCAAATGGTCCGACGGCCACCAGGTAAACGCCAAAGACCTAGAGTATTCTTATGAAGTAATTGCCAACAAAAAGACCAATTGCGAACGTTACAGCGAACAAATTGAAAACATTGAGGGCATCAAAGAATACCATGACGGGCAGGCCAAGACCATTAGCGGAATTACATACCCAGATGGTCAAAATGGACGGTCAATTGTCCTCCACTTTAAGAAAATCATGCCCGGGATGTATAATGCCGGCAGCAACTGTTACAGTGAGACCGCCGTACCCTATCATTACCTTAAGAGTGTGCCTTTTGGCAAGTTAAAGTCCTGTGACCAGGTTCGCAAAGCCCCGCTTTTCTTTGGGCCATACCGTGTACAAAAAATCACGCGGGGACAATCAATTATCTGGGTACCAAACAAATATTACTGGCGCGGCAGGCCGAAATTGGACAAGATTTCCATTTCGGTTGTTTCAACCAATACCGCTTCACAAGCGTTAAAGAGCCACAAATTTGATGTGATTGACGTGGTGAACACGCAGTGGAACCAAGTTAAAAACACTGCCAGTTATAACTTTGTCGCCCAAGTGCCGCTGGTTTACTACTACCTGGCCTTCAAAGTCGGTAAGTGGAACAACAAGCTGGGCGAAAACGTGATGAACAAAAACGCCAAGATGAACAGAAAGCCGCTGCGTCAGGCAATGGCCTATGCGATGAACGTTGAGCAGGTTGATAAGCGCTACACCCAGGGACTGAAGTTTCGTGTTCCAACTCTAATTCCAGCGCAATTTGGCGACTACTTTGACAAGAACATCAAAGGCTACACATATAATCTGAATAAGGCCAACCAAATTTTAGACAAAGCCGGCTACAAGAAGAAGGGCAAGTGGCGTTGTCTGCCAAACGGCAAGCCGCTCAAGATTAACTTTTTAGCAATGAGCGGCAATGCTACCCAAGAACCGATCATTCAAAATTACCTGCAGCAATGGCACAAAATTGGGCTGAACGTGCAACTAATGGGCGACCGGCTAATGGAAAGCAATTCATTTTACGATAAAATAACGAAAGACGATCCCGCAGTGGATGTATATATCGGAGGTTTTGGTTTATCAACCGAGCCGTCCCAGGCCAATCTTTACGGTTTAAAATCTGCTTCTAATTATTCACGTTATGCCACTCCTGAAAATACCAAGCTGATTGCCGAAATGGATTCACAAAAAGCTTTTAATCATGATTATCGGGTTAAGGTTTTCCATAAATGGCAAAAATACATGGATGATGAAGCCTATGTGGTGCCGCTGGATTCGCTATACACGATTACAGCAGTTAATAAAAAATTAACAAACTACTCACGTGACCCAGACAGGGCAGCCAATACACACCCAATTTGGTATGATATTGGTTTTGCCAAATAGTGCTTTACCACAAAAATATTATACTAAAATTAAATAAATTTAATTTTAGTATAGATTTTTGCTAACTAAAGTGTTATTATTCCTTGAAAACTAGTATCTATCTTTATAGATTGAGGGAGTGAATATGGATAATAGTAAAAAATCAATCACAGTAAAGGACTTTTTTAATAAAATTCTATCAGGAACGGCGACAGGAATTATTGTCGGTTTGATTCCGAATGCTGTGCTAAGCGCAATTTTAAAATTATTTGGTAATAATCCGATTACGGTTGGCTTAACCCATGTCTTGCTGGTCTACCAAGTGGCAACACCGCTTTTGATCGGTGCGTTAATTGCCTACCAATTTGGTTTTTCTGCTTTAGATATTGCTGTCGTCGCAGGCAGCGCTTATGTCGGCTCCGGTGTTACCCAATTTAATCCGTTGGCAGTCAATCCGGCAACAAAGCAGCCCGGTATCTTCATCTCTTCGGGGACGGGAGACCTGATTAACACAATGATCACAGCAGCAATCGCTGTTGCCTTGACGTTGCTAATTGGCAATCATTTTGGGTCTGTTAAAATTGTATTGAGTCCCATCATCGTTGGTGGAGGTTCAGCTTACATCGGTTTTCTATTATTGCCTTGGGTTAGCAAAATCACGACCGGCTTAGGAGCAATTATTGCTTCATTCACTAAGCTGCAGCCAGTCATTATGTGTATTCTAATTGCTTGGATGTTCGCCCTGCTGATTGTTACCCCGGTTTCAACGGTCGCAATTGGGATGGCCATTCAGCTAAACGGAATTGCCGCCGGTGCCGCCGCAATGGGCGTTGCCGCTACCACAATCGTTTTGGTTGTCCACTCATGGAAGGTTAACAAGGCCGGCGTAACGATCGCTGTTGCTTTGGGAGCAATGAAAATGATGATTC
The DNA here is from genome assembly GCF_029433255.1 of Lactobacillus sp. ESL0791. Lineage (NCBI taxonomy): Bacteria > Bacillati > Bacillota > Bacilli > Lactobacillales > Lactobacillaceae > Lactobacillus > Lactobacillus sp. ESL0791. The sequence continues at coordinate 1,694,800 of NZ_JAQTHU010000001.1, forward strand.
CGAACCTTTTCAGGCACCCAATTATTATGCTGCCAATTCTGATTACCGCAACGGTTTCTGCAATTCCGGTTGCCCTCTGGGGAATTTCTGGGACGCCAGCATCAGCAGGTTTCGGCCTTGTCGGAATTGTTGGTCCGCTTGCATCACTGAACGCTGGCAGCCAAAGCATCAGTTGGATTTTGGCACTTATTGCCTGGTTTATTATTCCAGCTGCAGTTGCGCTAGCTTGCCGGTTTATTTTAGGGAAAATGATGCATGTTTACGATGAAAAAGTTGCTTTCGCTTACTTAGGCGACTAATTCAGATTAAGAAATAATTATGCAACTCAAAAAGACATTAGATTCGTTTCTAATGTCTTTTTGAATGCCTATTTTAATAACTAGCAATAATCTTTATAGCAGCTCTGCCCTGATAAAAGCACCGTGCTTCAATTTAACCCGTAACACCGCTGCATAAGGTAATCTTTGCCAAAAGACAAAACCCATTCCCGGATGTACCAATTCATAAATTGTACTCATCACCGTTCCGTGTGAACCGACAGCAGCAACAGCCGTTTCATCCAAACGGCTGATAAACTGAACATACCGCGTCTGGGCCTGCTTTAATGATTCACCGCCATTTTTAGCAAAAGTAAAATCTGACCATTGCCGTTCAACATAATCGGTAAATTCTTGACCATCTTCAAACCAAACCGGCATTTTGCGTTCAACCAGCAAATTGCTGGTCTGAGCTTTCAAACCATGAGCAAGGGCCACAGGTTGAACTGTCCTAATAGCTCTAATTAACGGACTGGAAAAAACAGCCATATAAGGAACACTAGCTAATAATTTAGTTAACCTTTGGGCCTGCACTTGTCCGTGCGCTGTGAGCGGCCGCTGAAAATCATCGTGAACATTAATGTCTGGTTCACCATGCCTGATTAAATCGACAACCGGCATTATTTTTTCCAGAAGTCATCGAACACGGTGATCGGTAAATGACGCTTATGCTCACTCTTAAGCCACAGTTGCTCAATTCTTTGAGCAGCTTTAGCAGGAACATCCTTACCTTCCAAATAATCGTCAACTTCCTCGTAAGTTACGCCCAAGGCCTGCTCATCAGGCAAAGCCGGACGATCCTCTTCCAAATCTGCCGTCGGTGCCTTCATGTATAAGTGTTCAGGACAATGCAGCGCCTTAAGCATCTGCTTGCCCTGCCGCTTATCCAGCCGAAATAGCGGCGTTAAATCTGCTGCTCCATCACCATATTTAGTGTAAAAGCCGCTGAAATTCTCGGCCGCATGATCGGTGCCAATAACCACACCCTGATTGGCACCCGCAATCGCATACTGAACCACCATCCGTTCCCGGGCTTTAACGTTACCTTTATTAAAATCAGTGATCTTTTGCCCGGTTTCTGTCACACTTTTAACCACAGCATCAACGGCAGGCTTGATATTCACCGTCAAATCCTGATCCGGCTCTTGAAAAGCAATTGCGTCGGCCACATCCTGGGCATCTGCCTGAACATCGTATGGCAGCCGGACAGCAATGTACTGGTAAGCGTCATCGCCGGTTTCCTGGCGCAGTTCATTAACCGCCATCTGACACAGTTTGCCCGCCAATGTGGAATCTTGGCCGCCAGAAACACCCAAAACCAGTGATTTAACAAAAGAATTGGTTTTTAAATAATCCTTTATGAAGTCAACTGAACGTCTAATTTCCTTCTGGGGATCAATCTGCGGCAGCACATGCTCATATGCAATTATCTTTTCTTGTAGTTTTTTCATTGACTAATTATTTCCTTTAGCAATTTTTGCACGAATATCCTTAATTAACTTGGTCTTACTATCATACAAATCTTGCGACAAGTCAACTGGATATTCCTGTGGGTTCAAGCTGCGTTTGTATTCATCCCACAACTTATCCAGATTATCCGCACAGAATTTTTTAATATCGACCAATTTGGGTTGCTTGTAAACCAGTTTGCCCTCAACAAAAATATCCTGCAGCAGCGGCCGAGCCGTATAGTCCTTAACTACCTTGTTGATATAGGTGTATTGCGGATGGAACATGTAAAGTGAACCCAGCTTGCGCGGATCCTCACCAACCCGGGCAACCCAGTCACCCTCGTTTTTCTTCGCTGTATTAGCCGTAATTCGCCAAATCTGTTTTTTACCAGGAGTCGACACTTTGCTGGCATTAGAAGAAATCTTCAGGGTATCATGCATTTCGTGGTTCGGGCCTTCCATTGACACCAGCTTATAAACTGCCCCAAGAGCCGGTTGGTCATAAGCCGTAATATATTTGGTGCCGATACCCCAAACGTCGATTTTAGCTCCCTGCATCTTCAAGCTGGTAATCGTTGTTTCGTCTAGGTCATTGGAAGCAAAGATTTTGGCATTAGGATAACCAGCGGCATCAAGCTGCTTACGTACCTTTTTGGAAATGTAAGCCATGTCCCCAGAGTCAATTCTGATTCCTTGGAAATTAATCTTGTCGCCCATTTCATTGGCAACCTTGATTGCATTAGGAACGCCGCTGCGGATCGTATCATAAGTATCAACCAGAAAAACACAATTGTGGTGCGTTTCGGCATATGCTTTAAAGGCCTCATACTCACTGCCAAACGCTTCAACCAGGGAATGTGCGTGGGTTCCAGAAACCGGAATGCCAAATAATTTGCCGGCCCGCACGTTACTCGTTGAGTCAAAGCCACCGATGTAGGCCGCACGCGTGCCCCAAATAGCGGCATCAGCTTCCTGAGCCCGGCGGCTGCCGAATTCCATCACGCCGTCGCCCTGAACGGCTAGCTTAACCCGGGCTGCTTTGGTTGCCAGCAGAGTCTGGTAGTTAATGATGTTTAAAATTGCTGTTTCCACCAGCTGACATTGGGCTAGTGGTCCTTCAACCTGCACTAGCGGCTCATTGGCAAAAGCAATTTCGCCCTCTTGCATTGAACGCACCGTCAATTTACATTCAAAATGCCGCAAATAATCAATAAAGTCGTCATCATAGCCGACCTCTTCCTTCAAATATTGCAAATCGCTTTCCTTAAAATGCAAATTTTGCAGGTACATAATTACGTGTTCCAGCCCGGCATAGATCGTATAACCATTGCCAAACGGCTCATCACGGTAATATGCTTCAAAAACAGCGTGGCGTTCGGCGATGCCCTTCTTGAAATATGTATACATCATATTCAGCTCATACAAATCCGTATGCAAAATTAACGAATCATCTTTGTCTAATTCTTGATAAAACATCTTTCCTCCTAAAATAATAATGAGAACAATAATCAGAATAATTATAATATCTTTCGCGTAATCCAGCAATATGGCATATTAATATTAATGAAGTTCGTGTTTTGCATAGAAATTGATTAATTTGAGTTGATTTACAGTAGCCGTGATTATTTTTGATATAATTTTTTGTATTTAATATAGGAAATAACCGCATCCGGCAGCAAATACCGAACCGAGCGATCTGCCCTAATCATTTTCCTAATTTTAGTTGAGCTTAATTTGATTTCCGGTGCATCAAGCCAAGTAACAGGATAAGAAGAGATTACAGAAAATCCACCGCGCTTAATCCCTACCAAAGTAGCCAGCCGCACAATTTGGTCAGGATCCTTCCAGTCCCCAAATTGTTCAATTTGGTCGCTGCCAAGCAGCCAGTAATACTTAGCCGGGAATTTATGGTGCAGGTAGGCTAATGTGTCGACCGTATAGGAGACCCCGCCACGTTCCAGTTCAAACAGTTTGATTTTAAAATGAGGATTATCCTGCAAAGCCAGCTGCAGCATGGCAAGACGATCTTCCGCAGCAATCTGTGGTTTCTCTTTTAGATTAGGAATATTGGTGGGAATAAACCAAATTTCATCTAAGTGCAGCTGTGTACGTGCCTGCTCGGCGATCACCAAATGGGCAAAATGAACCGGATTAAAGGTGCCACCCAGTATCCCAATTTTTTTTATCTTTTTTTGTAAATTCTGCTCCGCGGAATCATTCATTTTTAGTCTCCATTAACATGTATTTGATGCTAAATTTTATCTACATTTATCAAATATACCACTTTTTCGCATAGAACAATTTAGCATTGGCCCAATTAAATAACATTCATTAATTTTTAGTTTATAGTAAACTAGGAACTAGAGCGTTAATAATAACTACAGAATGAAGGTAATAAAATGAAAATTGTGAATTTGGATAGCTATGCCTTGAATCCTGGTGATTTAGACTGGACACCGCTAAAGGAATTTGGTGAGTGCACATTCTACGACCGGACACCAACTGATGACAATGCGAAAATTTTACGGCGGATCGGGGACGCGGAAATCGTCCTGACAAATAAGACACCTCTAGACAAAGAAGTAATTACCAAAGCACCCAAGCTCAAATACATTGGCGTAACCGCCACCGGTTATAACGTCATTGATACAGCAGCTGCTAGAGAAGCCAGCATCCCTGTGACCAATGTGCCTACCTACGGTACCGATGCCGTTGCCCAGTTTACCTTTGCCCTTTTACTAGAGATTACCAGCCACGTTTGCCTGCACAACAAATTGGTACACGAAGGACGCTGGACAAGCAATCCCGACTTCACGTTCTGGGCTAAACAGCTGATAGAACTCAAGGACAAGACACTTGGCTTGATCGGCTTTGGTCGAATTGCCCAAAAAGTAGCAGAAATTGGTCATGCTTTCTCCATGAACGTCATTTTTTATAATCATCGACCCAAAACTGATGTGCCAGCATGGGCAAAGCAGGTCAGCTTGGATGAGTTGTTAGAAAAAGCAGACGTGGTCAGCCTGCACGTTTTACAGGCACCCGAAACAACCGCAATGATCTGCAAGGACACACTTGAAAAGATGAAGCCAAGCGCAATCTTGATTAATACATCCCGGGGCGGGTTAATTAATGAACAGGATTTGGCCCAAGCCCTAAATGATGACAAAATTGCTGCAGCAGCGGTAGATGTTGCTCAAATTGAGCCGATCCCGGCCACAAGCCCGCTACTTACGGCGAAAAATTGCATTATTACCCCGCACATTGCCTGGGCACCGCGCGAAACACGCAACCGGCTGCTTGGCGTCGTGTTCGACAATCTGCGAGCATACCTAAACGGTCAAGAATTAAACGTAGTCAACTAGAATTAATGACACAGATAAAAATATCCCTGCCTTTCAATTGTATGGAAAGCAAGGATATTTTGTTTTTGTTTTAAAAATTACTGCAAGTTTTTATTTTACACAACTGACTTATGTACCAATTTAGCATATTTTTTTGCATCCACAGGCTCCAATCATTCAGTAGAACCGGTTGCAAATACACCTGACTGTTGGACTACTTCTTCTTCATCATTCCAAATTTCTTAGCACGATTAAAAGCAGACCAAGCTTTCGGCCAGCCAGCATAAAAGGCTAACTGGGTAATTTCAGCAACAATTTCTTTTTTGGTAATACCATTATTTTTACCTACTTTCAAATGATCGGCGATTTGCTCAGTGTTACCCATCGCTATCAAGGCAGCAATTGTAGTTAGTGACCGATCATGCGCGGATAATTCATCCTCACGTGACCATACTTGACCGAATAAAACATCATCATTTAATGCGGCAAATTGCGGTGCAAACTCACCTAGCCTGTTTCTGCCTGCTGTTTGTTTTTTAAACATTAGTAATCCCCTTCTATCTAAACTTCAAATTGTCTTATTTTCTCATAATGAATATTAAACCTGGGCAGTTGGCCGAATAACCAATTCATTAATTGTCGTATCAGCTGGCAATTCCACCGCCAATTTAAGCGTATCTGCAATTCGTTCTGCTGGAATTGCTAATTTATCATAAAAATTCTTTCGTGTATTAGCTCTGATTTCAGAAACAGTCATATGATCGACTAATTCCGTTGCAATCGCTCCCGGAGAAACAGTAGTAACGCGAATATTATTAGCAGCCTCTTCTTGTCTCAGTGCTTCACTAATCATCCATACTCCGGCTTTAGTAGCTGAATAAACACCGCCGCCTTGATGAACGGCATGGGCAGCAATAGAAGCAACATTAATAAATTGCCCTGATCCTTGCTCATGCATAATTGGTAACGCGGCATGGATTCCATACAAAACACCTTTTAAATTGGTATCAATCATTGCTTCCCAATCGTCTACCCGGTCCATACTAAACGGTGAATGCGGCATTATTCCCGCATTGTTCATCCACACGTCAATTCGGCCAAAACTACTGCAAGCTTTTTTAGCCAATTTTTCTACACTGCAAATATCTGTTACATCAGTTATTGCATAATCTGCTTGACCACCTGAAGCCGTTATTTTGCCAGTAATTTCCTTTAAACGCTCTTCCCTGCGCGCTCCAAGCATAATTTTATAGCCGGCTGCCGCCAATTTCAGTGCCGTAGCCTCACCTATTCCGGATGATGCACCCGTAATCGCAATAACTTTAGCTTTATTATTTCCCATCTCTTAATATTCCTTTACTAAAATTGAATTTATCAAATTACCTGTTATTCTTATATTATATTAGCCGGTAGTTACTACCTGTAAAGGAGAATTAAAAATGTTATATAAAATGATGGATGTCTGCCGCAAAAGCAATATCAGCTATGAAACACTGAAATTTTACTGTAATAAGGGCCTAATCCCAAATGTAAAACGAGACAAGAATAATCATCGAATATTTGACGAATATGACCTTAACTGGATAAAAGATGTTATCTGCCTAAAAAGATGCGGAATGTCAATCGCAGAAATCAAAAAATATATGCAGCTTTGTCTAGAAGGCGAAAAAACAATCGTTAAACGAAAAAATATTTTAGAAGAAAGCAAACAAAAAATTGAACAGCAGATCTCACTAATGAAAGAAAATCTTAAATACATTGAAAAAAAAGAAAATTTGTATACGCAATTGCAACGCCACGAAATTCCTTATCGAAGTAATTTACTAAAGAAAAAATAAAATTCGTTTCATACTACTTAACAGACTTATTACACAGCCAGTTAAAATGAAAAAGCCTGTCAATACGGTTTTAAAACCATGCTGACAGACTTTTTTCGTTATTCAAATTTTATCCTAATATGACATATCCTTGAAATGATACTTGCCGTATTTCTGGGCTAAATTCACATCCTTAAATCTCTGGCCAACGACTTTACCCTTGCCGTTTGCCCAAAAGAGCACTTTATGCCGCTTGCCATTCAGCTTTTCATAATGGCAGGCAAAAGCTGTACTATTCTTCTTAGTAAACTTTTTATTCAAAGCCCACGTGACAACTGCCCATTTCACACCCTTCATTCGTTTCCATGTACCCCGTGTGTAGTGGGTAAAGAGTTTCTTATTACTTGCAACTGGATTTTTTTGATTTTTCCACTTTTTCGACATTTGCCAAGGATACTTATTCGTGCCTTTGACTTTTCCCATAACCCAGATAGAATTTTCGGGCTTATTGTAACCACTTTTCCAAATCTTACTTGCAGCGCCCGTTGCATCATACCAATTACCACGCCACGATTTTGGCAGCACAAACGGTTTAACAATTCCATATTTATCACCTGTTTTAGCTTCAACCGGCTGCGAATTCTTGATTCCTAAAGTTGTCATACCGGCAATAGATAAAGCCAGGCACGTCAAAATCGTCAATAATTTTTTCTTCATTATCTTTACCTCACGATTATAACTATTTTGTTTTCTCGTAGGTCGTATTAAAAGTAATGCTCTTGCCCAGGCCTACTTTCGGAAGAGCATATTTTCTTTGTTTAAACGTCAAAAAATTCAAGCCACTTATCTCTCATCCCAATTATACCCTTAGTTTAGTATCAATACTAATTCTTGTAAAGAATAATAAAGTCAAACTTCATAATTTATAAGCAAATTAAAATGCACGTTTTTGGTAAAACACCAACAACGTGCATTAATAATTTTTATTCAAAAAATACTAGCTTATTAGTCAGCTTTCCCGACAGGCGCCTAAACAAACTTACTTCTTAGCTTTCTGATAGGCCGCAGCAATTTCATTGGCCAATTCTTGGTCATTCTTTAGACCTGTCGTGGCAACAATTACCTGGTTAAGGTCATCATCTTGCAGCATCTTTTGCAATTTCTGACTCTCGCTGTCGCCCGGCTCATCAAACAAGTAAATCCTGCCGACAGTTTCAACCAAAGCGCTATAATCAAGGCCGCGTTCCTTCAGCTCCCTAATCGGCCGGATGAACCGTTCATCATAACCTAGCTTGCGGATTGGCGTTCTGCCCACCCGGGCAACGTCATCCGAAATATACGGATTCTGAAATCTGTGCAGAATCTTTTCGTGGTAATCTTCCAGGCTCTTTTCGGTAAAAATTTCATGCCACTTG